>NZ_JBVHSO010000006.1:0-471142 GCF_055566335.1 Streptomyces sp. NPDC027672
GCTCGTTCCACGTGAAACATCGCGTCTACGGAGGTCAGCGCCCTCTCAGCCCGGTGCTCCGAGCTCCCGCGTGTGCAAAGGTGCCTCCACGCTAGTGTCATGTGTGGCGCGCTGAACAGTGGGCCCCCACTCGTTCTTGGGATGATCTGGCGGTGACCAGGATGGAGCAGTACCCGCACCAGCCGCCCGGGCCGCGCCGTCAAGACGGCTCGGAAGGGGGCGCCGGCCCCGGCCACGGAACCCCGGAGGGCGGCCGTGCAGCCGGGGAAGGCGGCGGTGAAGCCTTTGGCGAGGGCCGTGACGTCTTCGCCGGGGGCCATGGAGCCCCCAGCGACGGCCGTGAAGCCGGCCGTGCGCACGGTCACTCGCACGGGCACAGCCACGGTCCTGCGGCCCCGGTCTCCCATCACCTGCGCAAGGTGATCGCGGCGATCCTGGTTCCCTTCACCGCGGCGGTGCTGGTCGGACTCGTGGTGCTCTGGCCCGGAGACGCCCCGTCCCACAAGCGCACCGGCGTCGGCTTCGACCGGCAGACCCAGCAGGCCACGGTCACCCGGGTCACCGAACTGAGCTGCACGGCGGCGAACGCCTCCGGTGTCCCACCGACCGGCGACACGTCCACCGCCGAGGGCAGTTCGGCGCAGCAGCAGGCCGACGGGACCTGCAAGAAGGCGACCATCCGGGTGGACACCGGCAAGGACAAGGGCCGTACGTTCACCGAGATCGTGCAGCCGGACCAGCCGCGCCAGCTCCACCAGGGCGAGAAGGTCGTGGTCGCCTACGAGCCTTCGGCCCCGAAGAACCTGCAGTACGCGGTGACCGATGTGAACCGGACGTTCCCCATGGCCCTGCTCGCGGGTGTCTTCGCGGTGGCCGTGGTCGTGGTGGGCCGGCTGCGCGGTGTCATGGCCCTGGTCGCGCTGGCCGTCAGCTTCCTGGTGCTGACGCTGTTCATCCTGCCGGCGATCCTCCAGGGCGGGGACCCGCTGCTCGTGGCCGTGGTCGGGTCGAGCGCCATCATGCTGATCGCCCTGTACATGTGCCATGGCCTGTCGGCCCGTACGTCGGTGGCGGTGCTCGGCACGCTGATCTCGCTGTCGCTGATCGGCGGGCTCGGCTCGCTCTTCATCGGCTGGGCGGCGCTGACCGGCAACACGGACGACAGCACCGGTCTGATCCACGGGCTGTATCCGTCGATCGACATGAGCGGCCTGCTGCTGGCCGGTGTCATCATCGGTTCGCTCGGCGTCCTGGACGATGTGACGGTCACCCAGACCTCGGCCGTCTGGGAACTGCACGAGGCGAACCCGTCGATGGGCTGGCGCGGGCTGTACCGGGCGGGCATCCGGATCGGCCGTGACCACATCGCGTCCGTGGTCAACACCCTGGTGCTCGCCTACGCCGGTGCCGCGCTGCCGTTGCTGCTGCTGTTCTCGATCGCGCAGAGCAGCGTCGGGACCGTGGCCAACAGCGAGCTGGTGGCCGAGGAGATCGTGCGCACGCTGGTGGGCTCGATCGGCCTGGTGGCCTCGGTCCCGGTCACCACGGCACTGGCCGCCCTGGTCGTCTCGGCCGACCGGTCCCGCCCGGACGCCACGGCCCCTGCCGGGGCACGGCCCGCACCGGCACGCGGCGGCCGGGGCCGACGCCGGAAGCGGTGAACGCGGGCCGGCGCCCGAAGCCGTGAGCGCGCGTGAGCCCGTCCGCAACGGAAGCGACGCGGGTGCATGCGGGCCGCGGGCCTACCGCAGAAGCGTTCCTGCAGCACGTCCCACGGGACGGCGGAGCGCCCGCGCTCCGAGCCGTAAGGCTTCAGCCGGCGCTCTGCTCCTCGGCCAGGATGCGGTCCAGGGCCTCGTCGAGATGCGCGTCGAAATCGGCCAGCGCGGCCTCCTGACCCAGCGGCACCAGCTTGTCCGTGCGGTCGAGGAAGGCCACGAGCGGAGGCGCCGACGAGCGGAACAGGGCGTGGTCGCCGCCGACCTGAAGCCGGATCAGCACCTCGCCCAGCACCTCGGAATCGGCGGGAGCGATCCGCACGTCCCCCTCCCCGCACGGACGGCCGACGCCGTCGATCAGCAGTTCGCGCCCGAACGCCCAGGTCACCGGAGCGTCGCCGGGCAGATGGAAGGTGAGGCGGATGGCATAGGGATCACTGGTCTCGTAGCGCAACTCCACCGGGATGCGGAAGGAGAGCTCCTCCGACACGAGAAAGCTCATCATGACTTCTGCCTGTACGGACTCGCGCATCGCCTACCCCGTCGTAAGACGTCGACTGGCCGGGATTAACCCCTCTGACCGTGTTCAAATCTTGCTGAAAGTACACAGTGAATCACAAGGAGTAAGTTTTCAGATACTGATAGCGAGAGTGAGCGATTCCAGATGCCGCCCGATCTCCGTATGCAGCCGGTGGGCCGCGGGCAGCAGCCGGTCGGCCTGGTGGGCGGGGAGCGAGATGGCCACCATGGCCGCGGTGGCGCCGGCCGTGATGGGGACCGCCGCGCAGACCGTGCCGACCGCGTACTCCTGGCGCTCCACCACCGGTTCCATCCGGCGCATCCGGGCCAGCCGGCGCAGCAGCGTGTCGTTGTCCCGCACCGTGTACGGCGTGAGGGCGCGCACGGGGTACCGCGCGAGATGGTCGCGCCGGGCGTCCTCGTCCAGTTGGGAGAGCAGGCACTGCCCGACGGCGTGCGCGTGGCCGGTCTCGCGGAAGTCCGCCCACTCCTCGACCGCCGGTGCCTGGCGGGACTCGGAGACGCACAGGACCTCGATCTCGCCGTCCCGGTACATCGCGTAGTACACCGGCGCGCCAAGAAGGTCGCGCCAGTGCGCGAGGGTGTCCGCCATCATGCTGCGACGTTTCTGCTGCGCTCCGCCGCGGGCCAGCCGCTCGGCGGCGTCCCCGAGGAAGAACAGCCCCTTCTCCCGGCGCAGATAGCCCTCGTGCACCAGGGTGCGCAGCAGGTGGTACGCCGTGGGCAGCGCGAGACCGGTCTCGCGGGCGAGTTGTTTCGCGGGGGCGCCGTAGGGGTGCGTGGCGACGGTCTCCAGCAGGCGCATGGCGCGCTGGACGGATCCGATCAGCGTGACGGCGGGCGGAGCGGCGGACGGGGGTCCCGGCGGGCCGGCGGAGCGCACCGGTCCGGAGACCTCGACGGTGCCGGCGGAGCCGGAGATGTCCACCGTGTGCACGGAGAGCTGGGCGGGGACGGTGAGGGGGGCGGGTCGCGGGAAAGGCGGTGCGCAGGAGCGCGGTGCGACGGCACGGGCTTGGGGATCGGCGAGGGCGGTGTCAACCGTGGGCAAGGGGTCACTCCCGAAGCGCGAGGGGGGAGCCCGTGCGGCGGGAAGGGCACGGGGGGATCTGCGCCACCCACGGAGCCGGGGCCCCGCGGGGAGTTCCGGACTCTAACCGTCCACCGCCGTGCCCGGACGGCTCGCGGTCAAACTTCCCTCCCCCGAGGGACGGGGCTCACGTCACCGCTGACCGGTGCCCGGGCGCCTCACCAGTCGCTACGCGACGAGGAGCTCCCCATGAACTTGCGCACGACGTAAATCAGTCCAGCGACCAGGGCGACGAAGACCAGCGCCTTGAACAGCAGCCCGATCACGAATCCGACCACGGTCGCTATCAGGCCGCCGAACACGACCAGGGCGATGACCGGCACCGCGACCCACTTCACCCACCACGGCAGTCCCGCGAATATCTCTCGCATCGCCCTCGTCCTCTGTCTCGTGCGTTGTTGATGTTCCGCACTCGATGCTAGGGCCGCGAGGGCTCTCGACGGGGGTTCCGCACCCCTTGTCCTCCCCTGATCCGTCCCCTAGGGAACCCCGAGAAGCGGGCTCACGCCTCGGGCGGAGAGAACACGACGAGCACCCTGAGGTCCTCGCTGACGTGGTGGAACCTGTGGGTGACCCCGGCGGGCACGTAGACGACGCTGCCCCGCGCCACCTCGGTCGTCTCCGCACCGACGGTGAGGGAGGCCCGCCCGCTGACCACGAAGTACACCTCGTCCTGGCGGTGCGGCTGCTGCGGGTCCCGCTCGCCGGCGTCGAGGGCGTACAGGCCCACCGACATGTTCCGCTCCCGCAGGAACTGCAGGTAAGCACCCTCGTTGGCGACGCGTTCCGCCTCCAGTTCGTCCAGCCGGAATGCCTTCATCGCCCCTGCCGTCCTCGCCTCACCGCTCACGGTTCCCCTGCTCTCCATCGCCCCGCCGGTCGCACGTCCGGCCGGGACCGGCCCGGTCTGCCACGATCAGACACATGAGGAATTTCCTAGTCAAGACGATCGCCAACGCCGGCGCCCTGGCGGTCGCGGTCTGGCTGCTCGACAAGATCACTCTCACCGGTGACGGCACCGCCAAGAAGGCCGGCACGCTGATCGTCGTCGCGCTGATCTTCGGCTTGGTGAACTGGCTGGTCAAGCCGATCGTGAAGGTGCTCACCTTTCCGCTGTTCATCCTGACCCTGGGTCTGATCACCCTGGTGGTGAACGCGCTGATGCTGCTGCTGACCTCCTGGGTGTGCGGCAAGCTGGACCTGAGCTTCCATGTGCAGGGCTTCTGGACGGCCGTCCTCGGCGGTCTGATCATCTCCATCGTCTCCTGGGCGCTGCACATGGTCCTGCCCGACGAGGACTGAGCGCACATGACCTACCGCGTCTGTTTCGTGTGCACCGGCAACATCTGCCGCTCGCCGATGGCCGAATCCGTCTTCCGCGCGCGCGTGGCGGAGACCGGTCTGGAGGACCTGGTGGCGGCGGACAGCGCCGGCACCGGCGGCTGGCACGAGGGGGAGCCGGCCGACCCGCGCACCGTCTCCGTCCTGGAGGAGCACGGCTATGGCGCCGAGCACACGGCCCGCCAGTTCCTGCCGTCGTGGTTCGCCCGGCTCGACCTCGTGATCGCCCTCGACGCCGGCCATCTCCGGGCCCTGCGCCGTCTCGCGCCCACCGAGGAGGACGCGCGCAAGGTCCGCCTGCTGCGCTCCTACGACCCCGCCGCCGGTGACGACCTCGACGTACCGGACCCTTACTACGGAGGCCGGGAGGGCTTCGAGGAGTGCCTTGAGATGGTGGAGTCGGCGAGCGTCGGTCTGCTCGCCGCCGTACAGGAGGAACTGGAGGGACGGGCCGCATGAGCGATGGCACGAAGGACGAGGGCCGCACCGGTGACGGCACGCGCGCGGTACGGGCCGGGCTGCCCGAGCCGGTCAAGCACGAGCCGACGCTGCCCGGGCCGGTGTTCGCCGCCCACTTCCACCTGCCCGGCGAGGTGACGGGACCGTACTCGTACGGCCGTGACGACAACCCGACCTGGACGCTGCTGGAGCGGGCCATCGGCGAGCTGGAGGCGCCCGGGCGGGAGGACGTGGAGACGCTGGTGTTCGCCTCCGGCATGGCGGCGATCTCCTCCGTGCTGTTCTCCCAGCTGCGCGCCGGGGACGCGGTCGTGCTGCCCTCGGACGGCTATCAGGTGCTGCCGCTGGTCAGTGCCCAGCTGGAGGCCTACGGCATCGAGGTGCGCACCGCGCCGACCGGCGGTGACGCCCAGCTGGAGGTGCTCGACGGGGCGCGGCTGCTGTGGATCGAGTCCCCGTCCAACCCCGGGCTCGACGTGTGCGACATCCGGCGGCTGACGGAGGCGGCGCACGCGCGTGGCGCGTTGGTCGCCGTCGACAACACGCTGGCCACGCCGCTCGGGCAGCGGCCGCTGGAGCTGGGCGCCGACTTCTCCGTGGCCAGCGGCACCAAGCAGCTCACCGGACACGGTGACGTCCTGCTGGGCTACGTCGCCGGCCGCGACGCCGAGGCGATGGCCGCCGTGCGTCGCTGGCGCAAGATCGTCGGTGCGATCTCCGGGCCCATGGAGTCCTGGCTCGCGCACCGCTCCATCGCGACCCTCCAGATGCGGGTGGACCGGCAGAACGCCACCGCTCTGGTGGTCGCGGAGGCGCTGCGGCAGCGGTCTGAAGTCTCCGGTCTGCGCTACCCGGGTCTGCCCGAGGACCCCTCGCACAAGATCGCGGCGCAGCAGATGCACCGCTACGGCTGTGTCGTCTCGTTCACCCTGCCCACGCGGGCGCGTGCCGAGCGTTTCCTCGCGGCTCTGCGTCTGGTGGAGGACGCGACCAGCTTCGGCGGGGTGCGCTCCACGGCCGAGCGCCGCCGCCGCTGGGGCGGGGACGACGTTCCGGAGGGCTTCATCCGGATGTCCGTGGGCGCGGAGGACCCGGAGGACCTGGTCGCCGACATCCTGCGTGCCCTGGACGAGTCCGCCGAGTAGTTCCGCAGGTGCCGGCCGCCGTCGGCGTCAGGACGGTCCGGGCCTCCCTTGCCCGGCTCGGACCGCTTGCGGCTGACGGCTCCGCCCGGCCGCCGCGCCTGGCGGAGCCGTCACCGGAGCGGTGAGCAGGCAACACTGTCGGGTCGTGATGCTTTGCCATGTTTCACGTGGAACCAGCGGGGCCACATTTCTCCCATGACCGTCCGACCCGTGGTCAAGCGCACCGCCCGTGCCGTTCTCCTGGACGGTGACGACCTGATCCTGATCAAGCGCACCAAGCCCGGTGTCGACCCCTACTGGGTCACTCCCGGTGGTGGCGTCGAGCCCGGCGACTCGACCGTCGTGGACGCCCTGCACCGGGAGGTGCACGAGGAACTCGGCGCCAAGATCATCGATGTGGTGCCGTGCTTCGTGGACACGGTCGAGCACATCGGCGAGGACGGCGGCGCGACCGGCGTCAAGGTGCAGCACTTCTTCGTGTGCCGGCTGGAATCCATGGACCCGGCCCAGCGCCATGGCCCCGAAGTGGACGAGCCGGCCGGTGAGTACGAGATCGTCCGCATCCCGTTCACCCGCGTCGGCATCGCCTCCGTCCACCTCGTCCCGCTGTCCCTGCGTCACTACCTGGACGGCAACATCGAGGGAGTGCGCGCCATGCACGCCCCCGACCTCGGCTGACCGGCGGCTGACGGCCGGGTGCGGCCCTGTTTCGCCACGCCGCAGAAGGCCGGGAGCATGGCTCGATGTTTCACGTGAAACACCGGGCAGTTGTCCGTGGGTTGTGTACAGAGCCACGAGATGGCCAAAAGCGCGTGCGCCACATCGAAACGGGTGGACGGCGGGGGCGTCATTCGGACAGCCTGACCTGCGTGCCAACTCCTTCCCTCGCCGCTCTGCCCATCCGTCGTCTGACGCTCCGCGATCTCAGCGCCTGCGCCGACCTGTCCGAAGACCGGGGGTGGCCACGTGAGGAACACAAGTGGGGCTTCCTCCTCACCGCCGGCAAGGGATTCGGCATCGACGACCCCCAGGGCGGTCTCGTCGCCGCCTGTGTGGTCACCGAGTACGGCGCGTGGGGGCAGCCGGATCTCGGAGCCATCGGCATGGTTCTGGTGGCCGGACGCCACGCCCGTCAGGGTGTCGGACGCCGCTTGATGCGGCACGTCGTATCGAGCATGGGGACCACTCCGCTGACCCTGCACGCCACGCCGAACGGCCGGCCTCTCTACGAGGAGCTGGGCTTCAAGGTGACCGGCCGGGCCGAGATGCTGAGGGGCCGCTTCTCTCCCGGTGGACTGGAGCCGGCGGTCTTCACACGCGCTGCCACCGCGGAAGACCTGCCGGCGATCGTGCGCCTCGACGAGGAGGTGTTCGGCACCGATCGCACGCCCCTGATCACCCGGTTGCCCGCGTTCGCCGATCAGCTGCGGGTCGCCGAAGAGGACGGCCGGCTCATCGGTTACACGGCCGCCTGGCCCAACATGGACACCCATGTCGTCGGCCCGCTGATCGCGCGGGACACGGAGACCGCCAAGGCACTCATCACCTCGCTGGCGGCCCGTACGGAACGTCCTCTGCGTACCGACATCGACGTGCGCCACGAGGAACTGCTGGACTGGGTGAAGGAGCGGGGGCTGACCTCCGTGGCCTGTCACTCGGTGATGACCTACGGCATGCCGGACCTGCCGGGGGACTGGAGCCGGAGGTTCGCCCCGCTGACGGTCGCCGCGGGCTGACCGTCCACGCGCGTCGGCCCCGCCGCTCGGGGCGGCGGGGCCGAGGTCACGCGGTCCGGCTACGGGCTCAGGCGAGTGCCTGTACGGCCGCGGCGGCGAAGCCGTGGTCCTGCTCCGGCGTACCGCCGCCGACACCGATCGCACCGATCAGCCGGCCGTCCCGGTGGACGGGGACGCCGCCCGCGATGAACAGCAGGGGCCGGTCGAGGGCCGTGGGCAGGGTGTGGAAGAGACCGCCGGGCTGGACGGCGTCGACGAGACCGGCGGTGGGCGCGTCGAGCTGGAGGGCCGTGTAAGCCTTGCGGGTGCTGGTCTCACCGGAGATCAGCACGGCCCGGTCGTCCCGGCGGAAGGCGAGCAGGTGACCGCCGGCGTCCAGGACGGTGACGCTGACGGTGGCTCCGGCGTCCTCGGCCGCCCGGCGGGCCGTGGCGACGAGCAGCTCGGCGTCCTCGGTGGTGAGCGGGGTGACGGCGGTGGTGCTCATGGAACTGTCTCCTTGGGTGGTGCCGTGGTGGGTGCTTGCCGTGCCGGGTGAGCCCCGCACGGACGTCTGATGGGGAAGTGGCGAGTCGCGCAGGGTGCGGGCGGCTCAGTGGTGGACGGGCGTCCGCCGGTCCGCCGGGTCCCCGGAGGCCACCGCGCTGCCGTGCGCACCTTCCCGGCGCTCCAGGGCGGCGGAGAGGAGGGCGAGGAGCAGGGCGGCGGCGGCGAGGGCGGCGCCGACCCAGTTGGGGGCCGTGTAGCCGAGGCCGGCCGCGATCACCATGCCGCCGAGCCAGGCGGAGAGGGCGTTGCCCAGGTTGAAGGCGCCGATGTTCACGGCGGACGCGAGCGTCGGGGCGCCGTGCGCCTGGTCCAGGACGCGCTTCTGCAGCGGCGGTACGGTGGCGAAGCCCAGGGCGCCGATCAGGGCGATGGTCACCGCGGCCGCGACCTTGTTGTGGGCGGTGAGCGTGAAGAGCGCCAGGACGACGGCCAGGGCGCCCAGGGACACGTACAGCATCGGCATCAGGGCGCGGTCGGCGAACTTGCCCCCGAGCAGGTTGCCGCCGACCATGCCGAGACCGAACAGGACCAGCAGCCAGGTGACCGAGCCGTCGGCGAATCCGGCGACGTGGGTCATCATCGGCGCGATGTAGGTGATGGCCGCGAAGACTCCGCCGAAGCCGAGGACGGTCATCGCCATGGCCAGCAGGACCTGGGCGTTCTTGAAGGCGGCCAGTTCGTGCCGGAGGTGGACGCCCTCCGGGCGGGGCAGCTCGGGCACCAGCTTGGCGATGCCCGCGAGCCCGACGACGCCGAGGCCGGCGACGATGCCGAAGGTGACGCGCCAGCCGACGTGCTGGCCGATGAGCGTGCCCAGCGGGACGCCGACGACGTTGGCGACGGTCAGCCCGGTGAACATCATGGCGATGGCGCCGGCCTTCTTGTGCGGGGCGACCAGTTCGGCGGCGACGACCGAGCCGATGCCGAAGAAGGCACCGTGAGCGAGGGACGCGACCACTCGTCCGACGAGCATGACCGCGAAGGCCGGGGCCACGGCGGAGAGCAGGTTGCCGGCGATGAACAGGCCCATCAGCAGCATCAGCATGCGCTTGCGCGGGACCTTGGTGCCGAGCACGGTCATGAGCGGGGCACCGATGACCACGCCGAGCGCGTAGCCGGTCACGAGCAGGCCCGCGGTGGGGATGGAGACCCCGAAGTCGCCCGCCACCTCCGGCAGCAAGCCCATGATCACGAACTCGGTCGTTCCGATTCCGAAGGCCCCGATCGCGAGGGCCAGAAGCGCGAGAGGCATGAGGGGAGTACCTTCCCAAAAGATTGCAGGGGCGCTTTACCTTCGCCCACAATAGTTGCATACGCGGGCTAGTGGCAAACGCTGACTATTGCGCACGTGCTCTACGCTGGTGTGCAGCCCCGGGACGGAGGAAACGCCCATGACAGCGACGGACCCCGCGCTCACCGCCCTCGCCCAAGGCTGGTGCGCCCTTTCTGCACTGCACGGAAGGATCGAGGCGCACATCGAGCGCGCCTTGCAGGCCAAGCACGACCTGAGCGTGCGCGAGTACTCACTGCTGGACGTGCTCAGCAGGCAGCACGCCGGCGAGGGCGGACACCTGCAGATGAAGCAGGTCGCCGACGCGGTCGTACTGAGCCAGAGCGCCACCACACGGCTGGTGAGCCGGCTGGAGGCGCGCGGTCTGCTGGAGCGCTATCTGTGCCCCACCGACCGGCGCGGGATCTACACCGACGTCACCGCGGCCGGCCTGCGCCTGCTGGACGAGGCGCGGCCCACCAATGACGCCGCGCTGCGCGAGGCCCTGGACGACGCCGCGAAGAACCCCGAACTCGCGCCGCTGGTCCGGGTGGTGGAGTCGCTCAGCGCACCCGCCTAGGGGCTTTCGTTGGGATCACCCCGCGAGCCCGGCGTGATCCCAACGAGAGGCCCTAGGCTGCGCGCATGAACGATCTTGAGATACGCGCGGCAACCGCCGACGATCTGCCGGCGATCGTCGCGATGCTCGCCGACGATCCGCTCGGCGCCCAGCGTGAGTCACCCGGCGACCTGTCGCCGTACCGGACCGCGCTGGAGCGCCTCGACGCCGATCCGAACCAGCATCTCGTCGTCGCCGTACGCGAGGGCCGGGTGATCGGAACCCTGCAGCTCACGGTCATTCCCGGGCTCTCGCACCAGGGAGCCTCCCGGGCGCTCATCGAGGCGGTGCGCATCCATGCCGACGAGCGGGGCAGCGGACTCGGCAGCCGGATGATCGGGTGGGCGGTCGACACCGCCCGGGGACTGGGCTGCCGGATGGTGCAGCTCACGTCCGACAAGACGCGCACCGACGCCCACCGCTTCTACGAGAGGCTGGGTTTCACGGCCTCGCACGAGGGCTTCAAGCTGCGGCTCTGACTGCCCTCCGCAGCGCCTTGGGGGGTGTTTCACGTGAAACACCCCCGGGACGGCTCCGACTAGCCGATGCCGCGCCACCCCTCCGGGTGCACACCGCCGGGCACCGCGGCCTGAGGGTCGTACGGCTGACGGGTGAACACGAACGAGCCGAGATCGAGATGGCTCACAGAACCGTCCGGCCGCCGGACGGGCCGGAGCCGCTCACCGGCGTAATAGCCCTCCAGTCCGGTCCAGGTGCCGTCGCCGTTCGCCTGGAAGCGGGCCCTGCGGCCACCGCCGGCCAGCGGCGCGAGGGAGAGAAGGCCGTCCGCCGTCGCGCGCAGTCCGAAGGCCTGGGTGCCCCAGTACCACTGACCCACCAGTTCCAGCACCGCCGGGTCGACCTGGCGCAGCGGCCGCCAGGGTTCCGGGATGCGGGGCTCCGCCTCGGCGACGATCCGGACGAGGTCCGCTCCCACGGCACCCAGCAGCGGCCCGCTGGTGCAGTTGGCGAGCACCACCGCGGCGACATCGTCCTCCACGCTGAGGGTGAGGTTCGCCAGGAAACCCGGCAGGGAACCGGAGTGGCCGACGAGCAGCCGGCCGTCCCGGTGCTGGATCTGCAGACCCAGGCCGTACGTGACCCCGTCCACCACGTCCGCTGCCTCGGCGGGTGCCGCCGGCGTCCGCATCTCCCCCACCGACCGCGCGCTCAGCACCCGTTCGTCTCCCCGGGCGAGGAACACGGCGAACCGTGCCAGGTCCCCGGTGGTCGACCAGAGCTGGCCGGCCGGCGCCATCCGGCCCAGGTCCTCCACCGGCTCGGGCAGCATCGCGTCGGCCCACGGGTGCACGGCCCAGCCACCCGCGTGCGGCGGGTCGGGCCGGGTGCTCGTCCGGTGCAGTCCGAGCGGCTCCAGGATCTCGCGGCGCAGCACCTCCTCCCAGGGAGCACCACGCAACTCCTCCACCAGGGCGCCGAGCACCGTGTAGCCGGGGTTGGAGTAGTGGTGCCGCCGGCCGACGGGGTGCAGCAGCGGCTGCTCGCCCAGCACATCGCTCAGTTCGGGCCGCAGCGAGCCGGGCGTCCGCTCCCACCAGGGCGCGGGCGACTCCGCCGCGAGCCCCGCGGTGTGGGCGAGCAGTTCCGCGATCGTCGCCTCGCCCGCGCCGGTGCCCGGCAGATGCTTCTCCAGCGGGTCACCGAGGTCGAGCAGCCCTTCGTCGCGCAGCCGCAGCACCAGCACGGCGGTGAAGGTCTTGGTGATGGACCCGATCCGGTACTGCACGGTCTCATCGGGGGCGTGCCCGTCCACCGAGGTGCGTCCCCCGTGCCACACGGCCCGCCCGTCCCGTACGACGGCGGCGACCAGTGAAGGAGCCCGTCCCTCGCTCTGGGCGACGGCGATCCGGTGCAGCAGGGCACGCTCGGTGCCCGGGAGCAGCGTTTGCTGAGTTGTCGTCATGGGCCCAGTCCACCGGTTGTGCCGGCCGGCGTCGAATGCATTTGCCACGGCCGTGACCTCGGGGGTCTCCCGCCCGGCCGTCGCCTTCGCCACGCCGAGCCTCCCGCTGTCCAGCGGATCTCCGGGCCCTTCTCCGCGTGTCACCTGGAGAGGCGGGCCTCGATGCCGTCGAGCAGGAAGTCGAGGCCGGTCCGGAAGGTGTGGTCGGCGTCCAGGTGAGCGGCATCGCGCACCACCGTGGCCAGCACGGGGAATCGGCCGGTGGCGAAGGTGCGCTCCAGATAGGGCCCGAGCGCGGCCTGCCAGTGCTTCTCATCCATCCCGGTGGCCCGCTCGGCACGCCGTTCGGCGATCTCCCGGCGCACCGCGCCGATCACGTACGCGTTGACCGCGGCGACCACCGGCATGACGGCGTCCAGTTCCACGCCGCCCAGGGCGGCCACCACGGTCTCCCCACAGGCCAGCGCGTGCGGCCCGAGCTGGGGCCGGCCACCCAGGAGGTCGGCGAGCCATTCGTGCTCATGAGCGGCGTGCCGAGTGGCCTCGGCAAGAGACCGGAGCACCTCCCGCCAGCCGTCCCCGGCCGGCCGGATCTCCGCGTAGGCGGCGTCGACCATCAGGTCGAGCAACTCCTCCTTGCCAGCGATGTAGCCGTACAGCCGCATCGGACGGACGTCCAGCACGGTGGCGACCTTGCGCAGCGACACCGCCTCCAGGCCGTCCGCGTCGGCCAGCCGGATCGCCGCCCGTACGATCCGCTCCCGGCTCAACGGCGCCGGCACAGGGCGATTCGGCGGCTCCGGCCTCTCCCACACCAACATGCGGCCAACGCTACCTCGCATTGAGCGATACGGTGTATCGGTCCATACGGTGTATCGAGGAGAGGCAACCATGGCCATCGCCATCATCGGAGCCGGCCTCGGCGGTCTGGCCCTCGCCCGCGTGCTGCACGTGCACGGCATCGACGCCGTCGTGTACGAACGCGAACCGTCACGCGGTGCGCGCGCCCAGGGCGGCATGCTCGACATCCACTCCGGCCAACGGGCGCTGCGCGAGGCCGGTCTGCTCGACCGGTTCCACGCGATGGCCCGTGGCGCGGGCCAGGACATGCGTCTTCTCGAGCCCGACGGCACCCTGCTGCTCCAGGAGGACACGCCCGACGACGCCCCGCTGGACCGGCCCGAGGTGGACCGCGCCGATCTGCGCGACCTGCTGCTGGACTCCCTCCCCGACGGCGTGGTGCGCTGGGGGCGCGCGTTCGTATCCGCCGACGACGGCCTGCTGCACTTCGCCGACGGCGGCAGTGCGACATATGACCTGCTGGTCGGCGCGGACGGCGCGAACTCCCGGGTCCGCACCCTGCTCACCGACGCCCGCCCGGCGCATACCGGCCAGAACGTCATCGAAGTCAGCATTTCCGACATCGACCGCACACACCCCGAACTCGCCGCGATGGTCGGGCGCGGCAACTACTGGGTGCTCGGCAACGGGGTGTCCTTGGCGGCGCAGCGCAACGGCGACGGCCGCGTGCGCATCGGCCTCAGCTTCTACAACACCGCCGATGACTGGTTCGCGGCCAGCGGGATACCGTTCGACGACCCGGCCGCCGCCCGGGCGCGGCTGATCGACCTGCTCCCCGGCTGGGACCCGCGCTTCACCGCGCTGATCGCGGCCTGCGACGACACCATCGCGCCGCGGGCGATCAGCGCCCTCCCAGTCGGCCTGACCTGGCCGTCGACGCCAGGCGTCACGCTGCTCGGCGATGCCGCGCACCTGATGCCGCCGGTGGGGCAGGGCGCCAACATGGCGCTGCTGGACGGCGCCCTGCTCGGCCTCGCCCTGGCCGCGCACCCGGACGACTTCGCCGCCGCCGTCCACGACTACGAAGACGAGATGTTCGCACGCGCCGGCGCGGCCGCCCGGATGTCCGCGGACATGCAGCAATCGCTGGCGTCCCCGGACGCCGCCCGGAACATGCTCGCCTTCTTCCGGCCTGACTGAAGGTGACGCGCGGCCGAGGCGCCTGCCGCTGTACCGCTCAGGGGCCGGATCAGGTCTGGGCCATGTCCACGAAACGGGAGTAGTGGCCCTGGAAGGCGACGGTGATGGTGGCCGTGGGGCCGTTTCGGTGCTTGGCGACGATCAGGTCGGCCTCGCCCGCGCGCGGGGACTCCTTCTCGTAGGCGTCCTCGCGGTGCAGCAGGATGACCATGTCGGCGTCCTGCTCGATGGAGCCGGACTCACGCAGGTCGGAGACCATCGGCTTCTTGTCGGTGCGCTGCTCGGGGCCACGGTTGAGCTGGGAGAGCGCGATGACCGGAATCTCCAGCTCCTTCGCCAGCAGCTTGAGGTTTCGGGACATGTCCGAGACCTCCTGCTGACGGCTCTCGGCACGCTTGGAGCCGCCGGACTGCATCAGCTGGAGGTAGTCGATGACGACCAGCTTCAGGTCGTTGCGCTGCTTCAGGCGCCGGCACTTGGCCCGGATCTCCATCATGGACAGATTCGGGGAGTCGTCGATGTAGAGCGGCGCGGCGGACACGTCCGGCATGCGGCGGGCGAGCCGCGTCCAGTCCTCGTCGGTCATCGTGCCGGAGCGCATGTGGTGGAGGGCGACCCGGGCCTCGGCGGACAGCAGTCGCATCGCGATCTCGTTGCGGCCCATCTCGAGCGAGAAGATGACGCTCGGCAGGTTGTGCTTGATGGAGGCGGCCCGCGCGAAGTCCAGCGCGAGGGTCGACTTACCCATGGCGGGACGGGCCGCGATGACGATCATCTGCCCGGGGTGGAGGCCGTTCGTCAGCGAGTCGAAGTCGGTGAAACCGGTGGGCACGCCCGTCATCTCGCCGCTGCGCGAACCGATCGCCTCGATCTCGTCGAGAGCGCCCTCCATGATGTCGCCGAGCGGGAGGTAGTCCTCGCTGGTGCGCTGCTCGGTGACGGCGTAGATCTCCGCCTGGGCGCTGTTGACGATCTCGTCCACGTCGCCGTCGGCCGCGTATCCCATCTGCGTGATGCGCGTGCCGGCCTCGACCAGGCGGCGCAGGACGGCCCGCTCGTGGACGATCTCCGCGTAGTACTCGGCGTTGGCCGCCGTGGGGACGGTCTGGACCAGGCTGTGCAGATACGCGGCGCCGCCGACCTTGTTGATCTCACCGCGCTTGGTGAGTTCCGCGGCGATGGTGATCGGGTCGGCCGGCTCGCCCTTGGCGTAGACGTCCAGGATGGCCTGGTAGATCGTCTCGTGCGCCGGTTTGTAGAAGTCGTGGCCCTTGAGGATCTCCACGACGTCGGCGATGGCGTCCTTGGACAGCAGCATGCCGCCCAGCACGGACTGCTCGGCGTCCAGATCCTGCGGCGGCACCCGCTCGAAGGAGGAACCGCCGCCGTCCCAGGCGCCGGACTCCCGGCCCCGGTCGTGCTGCTCGTCGCGCCCCCGGCCGCCGTCACCGCGCCGCCGGGAGGACGGCAGGCGATCGCTGGGTCCGCTGTCGGCCCACGGATCGTCCAAGGGCTCGGAAATGCTCACCGAGCCACCTCCTCCCGTCCGCAGGGCGGACCTCGCCGTGGCCTCTTTTGTACGGCACGACACTGACAAATGAGAGGCCCAACTCCGGTTCAGACGCGTCGGGTTTATGACGGTTCCCGGCCCGGACGAAGGACGCGTGCCGGGCCGCGAAAAGGAGCGGGCGCCGGACCACGGTAGGCCCGTCGGCACCGTCAGCCAATCTGGTTATCCACAGGCCATGTGGACGACGGCCCGGATGCTGTGGAGAACTCGCCGAAACCTGTGCACGAGCCGGTGGACAGCCCTGTGAACAAGCCCTCGATCTTCTCGGCGCCAAGCCCCTGACCTGCTGCTTTGTGATCCACCGGCTGTGCAGAAGAAAAACTTCCCCGGTCGGGCCAAGATCGCTTCGAACGGTGCCCGAAAGGACACGGCCCGAGATCAAAAGTAAGGACCACTAGCCGATTGCATCTGTTACCTGTGGACGATTACATTGATGCTCATGACACAGGCTCCAGAGATCCCCCAGGCCACCCGTCGGCGGCACGACCGAGAAATCGTCGCGCTGGCCGTTCCGGCCTTCGGTGCCCTCGTCGCCGAGCCTCTCTTCGTCATGGCGGACAGTGCGATCGTCGGCCATCTCGGGACCGCGCAGCTCGCCGGTCTCGGCGTTGCCTCGGCGCTGCTCACCAGCGCCGTGAGCGTGTTCGTCTTCCTCGCCTACGCCACCACGGCCGCCGTCGCCCGCCGTGTCGGCGCCGGTGATCTCCCGGCGGCGATCCGGCAGGGCATGGACGGCATCTGGCTGGCCCTGCTGCTCGGTGCCGCCGTCATCGCCGCCGTCCTGCCCCTCGCCCCCGGGATCGTGGACCTCTTCGGTGCCTCGCCGACCGCTGCCCCGTACGCCACCACCTATCTGCGCGTCTCCGCGCTCGGCATCCCCGCGATGCTCATCGTGCTCGCCGCGACCGGAGTGCTCCGCGGCCTGCAGAACACCAGGACCCCGCTCTACGTCGCCGTCGCCGGCTTCATCGCCAACGCCGTCCTCAACGCCGTACTCGTCTACGGCGCCGGGCTCGGCATCGCCGGCTCGGCCTGGGGAACGGTCATCGCACAGTGCGGCATGGCGGCCGTCTATCTGACGGTGGTCGTCCGCGGAGCCCGCCGGCACGGCGCGCCCCTCCGGCCCGACGCCGCCGGTATCCGGGCCTCGGCCCAGGCCGGTGTGCCCCTGCTGGTGCGTACGCTCTCCCTGCGGGCGATGATCATGCTTGCGACGGCGGTCGCGGCGCGGCTCGGTGACGCCGACATCGCCGCACACCAGATCATCCTGTCCCTGTGGAACCTGCTGGCCTTCGCACTCGACGCGATCGCGATCGCGGGGCAGGCCATCATCGGCCGCTATCTCGGCGCGGACGACTCCCAGGGAGCGCGTCAGGCCTGCCGTCGCATGGTCCAGTGGGGCATCGCGACCGGCGTCGTCCTGGGCGTGCTCGTCGTGCTGGCACGCCCGCTCTTCCTGCCCCTGTTCACCAGTGATTCCGCGGTCAAGGACACCGCGCTGCCCGCCCTGCTGCTGGTGGCGCTGGCGCAGCCCGTCTGCGGGATCGTCTTCGTTCTGGACGGAGTCCTGATGGGTGCGGGCGACGGGCCGTATCTGGCGTGGGCCATGGTCATCACGCTGGCCGTGTGCTCGCCGGTGGCCCTGCTGGTCCCCACGCTCGGCGGCGGTCTCACGGCGGTCTGGGCGGTGATGGCCTTGATGATGACCGTCCGCATGCTCACCCTGTGGCTGCGGACCCGCTCGGGCCGCTGGATCGTGACGGGCGCGACCCGCTGACGGTTTCACGTGAAACATGCCCCGGCGGCCGCGCCCGTCACGGGGCGCCCGTCATACGCCCGGCCATACGAAAGGGGCCGCACCTTGCGGGTGCGGCCCCTCTCAGCAGCTCAGTCGAGCGCTGCGATCACGCGGCGGTCAGGCCGCGACGACCTCGACGTTGACCTTGGCGGCAACCTCGGGGTGCAGACGCACGGACGTCTCGTGGGCGCCCAGGGTCTTGATCGGAGCGGACAGCTCGATACGGCGCTTGTCGACCTCGGGGCCACCGGAAGCCTTGATCGCGGACGCGACGTCAGCCGGGGTGACGGAACCGAAGAGGCGGCCGGCGTCGCCGGAGCGGACGGCCAGGCGGACCTTGACGCCCTCGAGCTGGGCCTTGATCTGGTTGGCCTGCTCGATGGTCTGGATCTCGTGGATCTTGCGAGCGCGACGGATCTGCTCGACGTCCTTCTCGCCGCCCTTGGTCCAGCGGATAGCGAAGTTCCGCGGGATCAGGTAGTTGCGAGCGTAACCGTCCTTGACGTCGACGACGTCGCCCGCGGCACCGAGGCCGGAGACCTCGTGGGTGAGGATGATCTTCATGAGTCGGTCACCCTTCCCTTATCGCGCGGTGGACGTGTAGGGCAGCAGCGCCATCTCACGGCTGTTCTTGACGGCCGTGGCGACGTCACGCTGGTGCTGCGTGCAGTTGCCGGTCACGCGGCGGGCACGGATCTTGCCGCGGTCGGAAATGAACTTCCGCAGCATGTTCGTGTCCTTGTAGTCCACGTACGTGACCTTGTCCTTGCAGAAAGCGCAGACCTTCTTCTTAGGCTTGCGCACAGGCGGCTTCGCCATGGGGTTTCTCCTGTGTGATCAAGAAGTTGGGGTACGACCCACCCTCGCCACGGACCGGCCCGGAAGGGCTGGCCCGACGGTTTAGAAGGGGGGCTCGTCCGAGTAGCCGCCACCGCCGCCGGAGCTGCCGCCCCAGCCGCCGCCGCCCTGGTTGCCACCGGCGGGAGCACCGCCGGCCGCCCACGGGTCGTCGGCCGGAGCACTGCCCTGGCCGCCACCCTGGCCGCCGCCGGGGCCACCGCCCCAGCCGCCGCCCTGGCCGCCACCGCCGCTGTAACCACCCTGGCCACCGCGAGCGCCACCGGCGGTCTTGGTGACCTTGGCCGTGGCGTTGCGCAGGCTGGGGCCGACCTCGTCGACGTCCAGCTCGTAGACCGTGCGCTTGACGCCCTCGCGGTCCTCGTACGACCGCTGCTTCAGCCGGCCCTGCACGATGACGCGCATGCCTCGCTGGAGCGACTCGGCGACGTTCTCCGCCGCCTGGCGCCAGACCGAGCAGGTCAGGAAGAGGCTTTCGCCGTCCTTCCACTCGTTCGTCTGGCGGTCGAAGGTACGGGGAGTGGACGCGATGCGGAACTTCGCGACCGCCGCACCGGACGGGGTGAAGCGCAGCTCGGGGTCGTCGACAAGATTGCCGATGACCGTGATGACGGTCTCGCCTGCCATGGGGGAACCTCTCGGCGGGTTTGCTGCTCTGGCTGCTTGGTTGCTGCTACTCGGATCCCGGGATCAACCGAGCCGGACGGCTCAGCGGGTCTCGGGGCGGAGGACCTTGGTCCGGAGGATCGACTCGTTCAGGTTCATCTGGCGGTCGAGCTCCTTGACGACCGCAGGCTCGGCCTGCAGGTCGATGACCGAGTAGATGCCCTCGGGCTTCTTCTTGATCTCGTAGGCGAGACGACGACGGCCCCAGGTGTCGACCTTCTCGACCTTGCCACCGCCGTCACGGACGACGGACAGGAAGTTCTCGATCAGCGGGGAGACAGCGCGCTCCTCAAGATCGGGGTCGAGGATGACCATCACCTCGTAGTGACGCATGTGGAACCCACCTCCTCTGGACTCAGCGGCCACGGTCGTTCCGTGGCAGGAGGGTTGTTATGCGTACGCAACGGTATCGGCCGCCACTGACCATCAGGGTTCCCTCAGGGGAGCCGGGCAGTGTGACCTGAGCAGGTCTCGGGCAGACACCAGTGCAGACGGTACAGACTACCCGCACACCCGCTTCCGGTTGAAATCCGGCCGCAGGTACGGACAATCTGTACACATCGGGTGTGCGCGGCGCTACGATGCGCCGCCTTCCGCAGGAGGTGCCCATGGCACAGGCAATGCAGTCCAACACCGCCGGCTCGCTCTTCGCCACGGACGGCAAGGCCCATCCGCTGCAGGACGCCCTGATGGCGGTGACGCTCGCCCTGGGGCTGCTGTCCTTCATCACGGCCTTCTTCCACAGCCTCCACCTGCTCACGTCGTGGGCGGGCCTGGTGGCACTGTGCACCGGTGTGTACGGGCAGTGGGTCTCGGTGACCACGCGGGAGCGGTTCGGCCTGATCCTGGGTCTCGGTGCCGCGGGAGTCGGTTTCCTGATCGGCATGGCCCACGGCGGTCTGTTCGGCGGAGTCATCGGCTGACCTCGCCGGGGGCCGAGGCCCGTATGCCCAGTCGGGGCGCTCTCCGGGCGCAGTAGGCTTCGGCGCGAGAGCCGGAGCCCCTGAACCCATGGGGACACACCAGCCCGAGGAGCGCCCCGAATGACCCTGACCCTGAGGACCATCAGTCGCGAGCAGCATCTGGCCTTTATCCAGAGCCTGCCGTCGGCGAGCCACATGCAGGTCCCGGCCTGGGCCGATGTGAAGGCGGAATGGCGCTCGGAGAGTCTCGGCTGGTTCGACAGGAACGGCCATCTGGTCGGCGCGGGTCTGGTCCTCTACCGGCAGCTGCCCAAGATCAAGCGCTACCTCGCCTACCTGCCCGAGGGCCCGGTCATCAACTGGTACGCGCCGAACCTGGACGACTGGATCCAGCCGATGCTCGCGCACCTCAAGCAGCAGGGCGCGTTCTCCGTGAAGATGGGCCCGCCGGTGATCATCCGCCGCTGGAACGCGGACACGATCAAGAGGGGCATCCAGGACCCGGACGTCAAGCGCCTGCGCGACCTGGAGGCGGACTTCATCGAGCCGCGCGCCTTCGAGGTGGCCGACAAGCTGCGCCGCATGGGCTGGCAGCAGGGCGAGGACGGCGGCGCCGGCTTCGGCGACGTGCAGCCGCGCTACGTCTACCAGGTGCCGCTGGCCAACCGCTCCCTGGAAGAGGTCCACAGGAACTTCAACCAGCTGTGGCGCCGTAACATCAAGAAGGCCGAGAAGGCCGGCGTCGAGGTCGTCCAGGGCGGCTACCAGGACCTGCCCGAGTGGCAGCGGCTGTACGAGATCACGGCCGTCCGCGACCACTTCCGGCCGCGCCCGCTGTCGTACTTCCAGCGCATGTGGACCGCCCTCAACACCGAGGACCCCAACCGCATGCGGCTGTACTTCGCGCGGCACAACGGCGTGAACCTCTCCGCGGCGACGATGCTGATCGTCGGCGGGCACGTCTGGTACTCCTACGGCGCCTCCGACAACATCGGCCGCGAGGTCCGGCCGTCGAACGCGATGCAGTGGCGGATGCTGCGCGACGCCTACGCGCTCGGCGCGACCGTCTACGACCTGCGCGGCATCTCCGACTCGCTGGACGAGACCGACCACCTCTTCGGCCTGATCCAGTTCAAGGTCGGCACCGGTGGCCAGGCCGCCGAGTACCTCGGCGAATGGGACTTCCCGCTGAACAAGCTGCTCCACAAGGCGCTCGACATCTACATGTCGCGCCGCTGAGCCGCGCGGACGTTTGATTCCATAGCCTTCACAGCTCTCACCCTTCTGATTCACCGCAGCCCCGAGAAAGGTTCCAGGTCCGGCCATGGCGCTCACGCTCTACGTCGACACCGCGCGCTGGCGGGCGCACCACAAGCACGTGCAGGAGCAGTTCCCGGGGCTCGTCCCGGTCTGCAAGGGCAACGGCTACGGCTTCGGACACGAACGGCTCTCCGAGGAGGCCACCCGGCTCGGGTCCGACCTGCTCGCCGTGGGCACGACCTACGAGGCCGCGCGCATCAAGGACTTCTTCGGCGGTGACCTGCTGGTGCTGACGCCGTACCGGCGCGGCGAGGAGCCCGTACCGCTGCCCGACCGGGTCGTCCGCTCGGTGTCGTCCGTCGACGGCGTGTACGGCCTCGTGGGCGCCCGTGTCGTCATCGAGGTGATGTCCTCGATGAAGCGGCACGGCGTCAGCGAGCAGGACCTGCCGCAGCTGCACCAGGCCATAGAGAACGTCCGGCTGGAGGGCTTCGCCATCCACCTGCCGCTGGACCGCACCGACGGCTCCGACGCCGTCGAGGAGGTCATCGGCTGGATGGACCGGCTGCGCGCGGCACGGCTGCCGCTGCACACGATGTTCGTCAGCCACCTGAAGGCGGACGAACTGGCCCGGCTTCAGCAGCAGTTCCCGCAGACCCGGTTCCGTGCCCGCATCGGCACGCGGCTGTGGCTGGGGGACCACGAGGCCACCGAGTACCACGGAGCCGTCCTGGACGTCACGCGCGTGGCGAAGGGCGACCGGTTCGGCTACCGGCAGCAGAAGGCCGCCTCGGACGGCTATCTGGTGGTCGTGGCGGGCGGTACGTCGCACGGCGTGGGCCTGGAGGCCCCGAAGGCCCTGCACGGCGTCATGCCGCGCGCCAAGGGCGTCGCCCGGGCCGGCCTCGCCACGGTCAACCGGAACCTCTCCCCGTTCGTCTGGGGCGGCAAGCAGCGCTGGTTCGCCGAGCCGCCGCACATGCAGGTGTCGATCCTGTTCGTGCCCTCGGACGCCCCCGAGCCGAAGGTCGGCGACGAGCTGGTGGCCCACCTGCGGCACACCACGACCCAGTTCGACCGCCTCGTGGACCGCTGAGGCCCTTCACCGCGACGAGAAGGCCGTATCCGGAGGACCCGGATACGGCCTTCTGCGTGTCCGTCGGCGGGCGACGGCGACGAGGCGGAGGGGTGTTCGCTCAGAGCGAACGGCCGTCGTGGGAGAGCGTTTCTGGGCGCCCCCAGTCCACCGGCGGGGCCTCGGTCTCGACGATGTGCCGGTGTGGACCGGTTACGGTGGCGCCGAGCGTGAACGCGTCCGCCGCGCCGTCGAGCACGCCGCCGGAGGGGTCGTCGTCGCCGGACCGGCGCACCACGTCCCGCTCCGGCATGAGGATGTCCCGTACGACGACGGCGCACAGGTACAGCGTGCCCAGCAGATGCACCGCGATCGCCCAGTGGTAGCCCTGCGTCGGCAGGCCCTTGTGGGCATCTCCGCTGGTCGTATAGGCGAGGTACAGCCAGATGCCCAGGAAGTACGCCACCTCGCACGCCTGCCACACCAGGAAGTCCCGCCACTTGGGCCGGGCGAGCACCGCCAGCGGCACCAGCCACAGGACGTACTGCGGCGAGTAGACCTTGTTGGTGAGGATGAAGGCGGCGACCATCAGGAAGGCCAGCTGGGCGAAGCGCGGCCGGCGCGGCGCGGTGAAGGTCAGCGCCGCGATGCCGAGGAAGCACAGCACCACCAGGACGGTGGCCGCGTTGTTGACGAAGCCGGTGGTGGGCGGGCTGCTGGAGTTCTGCGCCCAGATCAGCCAGAAGGAGCCGAAGTCGACGCCGCGCTCCTTGCTGAAGGTGTAGAACTTCGCCCAGCCCTCGCGGATGTGGAAGCCCGACGCGTCGTGCGCGATCATCACGGGCAGGTTCACCACGAGCCAGGCGGCCACCGCGCCGGCCACGGCCTGGAAGAACGCGCGCCACTTGCCGGCCCGCCAGCACAGCACCAGCAACGGGCCGAGCAGCAGGACGGGATACAGCTTGGCGGCCGTGGCGAGCCCCAGGAGAACACCGAAGGCGAGGGCCCGGCCCCGCGACCACATCAGCATCGCGGCGGCCGTCAGCGCCACCGCCAGCAGGTCCCAGTTGATGGTCGCGGTCAGGGCGAAGGCGGGCGCCAGGGCCACCAGCAGGCCGTCCCAGGGCCGCCGGCGATGAGTGCGGGCCACGCACGCGGCGATGACCGCGGCACAGACCATCAGCATCCCGGCGTTGACGAACCAGTACCACCGCTCCTGGTGCTGGATGGAGCCGCTGTGCGGGGTCAGCCAGGATGCCACCTCCATGAACAGCCCGGTCAGCACCGGATATTCGAGGTAGTCCATGTCGCCGGGGAGCTTGTCGAAGTACGGCACGAGATGGTCGGCGAAACCACGGCCCTGGTACAGGTGCGGGATGTCCGAGTAGCAGGCGTGCGTGTACTGGCTGCTCGCGCCGAAGAACCAGGCGCTGTGGTAGCAGGGCGCCTTCTGGACCAGACCGAGGGCGAACATGCCGATCGCCACGAGCGCCACCACCCGCACGGGGGTCCACCAGGTGGTCCCGGTCAGGGCCCGCCGTCCCAGGGGCCCACCGATCAGCTCACTGCCGGCGGCGGCGACCTCGTCCTCCCGGGTCGGCCACACCGGTTCTGCCGCGGCGGGCCGCACGGGCTCGGGCTCGTGCTGGCTCGCGGGCGTCGTCTCTGCACTGGGCATGGGGCACATCCTGCCGTACCTGTCTGGGAAGCCGTACCTGTCCAGGAATACGCCGAGGGCCGCCGCACCCCGTGGGTGCGGCGGCCCATGTTTCACGTGAAACGCCCCTGGCGGGCTATATGCCGCCAATCGGTCGGCTCAGGGGGCCGTCCGGCTAGCCTTGCTGACCACCGAAGAAGGTGCCGCCGTTGCCGCTGCCGTTGCCGGTGCCGTTGCCATTGCCCCGGGTGTTCCCGGGATCGGTCGGCTCCGTGCCCGTGGGCGTCGGAGTGGTGCCTCCGTCGGTACCGCCTCCCGTGTCCGTGCCTCCGATGCCGTCTCCGTTGCCGGTGCTGTCACCGTCGCAGGTCTGGCCCCAGCCGAGGTCGCAGGACTCGCTCGGCGTGGGCGACGGCGAGGTCGTCGTCTTGGTGGGCGTCGGGCTCGGCGTGTCGCTCGGCGTGGGAGTCGGCGAGGTCGTCGTCGCGCTGGGCGTCGGAGTGGGGGCCCCCACCTCGTCCTGGACGGTGCCGATCTCGGTGGGCTTCGGGAAGCCGGGGTCGTTCTTGCCCTTGAGCGCGGCCTTCATGTACTCGGTCCACACCAGCGTCGGGATGTCACCACCGTGGATGGAGTCGGTGTTCGCCGTGCCGTTCATGGACAGCAGCTTGTGGTCCTTGGGGTTCTCGCGGAACATCGCCACCGAGGTCGACAGCTGCTGGGTGTAGCCGACGAACCAGGCCGACTTGTTCTCGTCGGTGGTGCCGGTCTTGCCCGCCGCCGTCCGGCCGAGGGCCAGGGCCTTGGTGCCCGTACCGTTCTGGATGACGTTCTCCAGGACGTCCGTGACGTTGTTGGCGATGTTCGGGTCCATCACCTCCCGGGGCGCCGGCTTCGGCTTGACGAAGCTGGGCGCGTCCGCGCCGTTGAACTTGACGCCGGTCACCGAGTACGGATCCGCCTGCTTGCCGGACGCGGCGAAGGTCGCGTAGGCATCGGCCATGCGGATCGCGCTGGGCGTGGACGTGCCGATGGCGAAGGACGGGTTGAGGTCCTGCGACATGCTCTGGGGGAGGATGCCGGCCTCCTTGGCGACCTCCCGGACCTTGGTCATCCCGACGTCGACGCCGAGCTGCACGAACGGTGTGTTGACGGACTGCTCCATCGCCTTGCGCAGGCTGATGTAGCCCCAGGGATGGTCGCTCTCGTTGTTCTGGTAGAAGTAGGAGTTGTCCTTGTTGAGGTAGTACGTCCCATCCGGCTTCTGGACCTTGAGATGGTCGTTGCCGTTGTACTTGCTCAGCGGGGACAGGCCCTGCCCCTCGGACTTGTACGTGCCGTGTTCCATGGCGGCGGCGAGCACGAACGGCTTCCAGGTCGAACCCACGGGGACGCCGGAGGTGTCCGCGTTGTTGGTGAAGTGCCCGTTCTCGTAGCCGTCACCGCCGTACAGGGCGACGATCGCCCCGTCCTCCGGCTTCACCGAGGCCGCACCGAACTGGACGTACTTGTCCAGATCTCGGTGCTTCGGGTCGAGACGGTCCTTCTCCACGTTCTTCACGGCCTTGGCCAGCGCGCCGACCTTGTCCTTCTCGAAGGTCGTGTAGATCTGGTAGCCGCCCTTGTCGAACTGCGCCTCCGTGATGTCGGAATGCGCGAGGACGTACTTCTTCGCGGTGTCGACCAGGTAGCTGATCTGGCCGGTCATGCCCTTGGTCGCCTTGCGGCCGTCGGGCTTGGGGTACTGCGCGATGGCCTCCCGGTACTGGGCGTCGGTGAGGTGCTTGTCCTTGTGCATCTCGCCGAGGATCCAGGCCCAGCGGTCCTTGGAACGCTTCTCGTTGGCCTGCGGGCTCGCCGACTTGTCGAGGTCCTGGTTGCCCGCGGGGTCGTAGTACGTCGGGCCCTTGAGCAGCGCGGCCAGGACGGCGCACTCGCTCGGCTTGAGGTCGACCGCGTTCTTGCCGTAGTAGGTCTGGGCCGCGGCCTGGATGCCGTACGCGCCCCGCCCGAAGTACGAGGTGTTCAGGTAGCCCTGAAGGATCTTGTCCTTCTTCAGCTTGGCGCCCACCTTGATGGAGATGAACATCTCCTTGAACTTGCGGGTGACCGTCTGCTCCTGGCTCAGGTACGTGTTCTTCACGTACTGCTGGGTGATCGTCGAGCCACCCTGCGTCTGGCCGCCGCGCGCCATGTTGACCACGGCGCGCGCGATGCCCATGGGGTCGACGCCCGAGTCCTGGTAGAACGACTTGTTCTCGGCGGAGATCACCGCGAACCGCATCGCCTCGGGGATCTGGTCGATGCTGACGTTCTGCCGGTTGACGCCGGTGCCCGTGGCCACCATCTGGGTGTTGTCGGCCCAGTAGTAGACGTTGTTCTGCGACTTGGCCGCGTCGTTCTCGTTCGGGATGGAGACCATCGCGTAGCCGATGCCGACCATCACCACCAGGCTGCCGACGAAGCCGATGAACAGCCCGCTGACCAGCTTCCAGGACGGCACCCACCGCCGCCAGCCGCCCATGCCGGCCCGGGGGTAGTCGATGAACCGCTTCTTGCCGGGTGCCGTCGTCGCACGGCCCCTGCCGCGCCCGGGGCCGGGCCCGCCCGGACCGCCGCGCCGGCCGCCGGGGCCGGCGGTGTCGGGCGTTCGGCGCCGGCCGCCTTTCTGCGCCGCGCGGCGGGCCTCGGCACGGCCGCCGTAGGGACGCTCCTCGGCTCCCGGTCCGGTGGACTCCGGCCCATGGGACGGGGACCCATAGGAGTCGGCAGGGGACCCGGTGGCGCCTCGCGGTGCCGCACGGCGGCCGGAGGACGAGCCGGACGGGCCGCGTCGGGCCGCGGCACGTCCGCCTCCCTGCGGCTGCGGCGGTTTGCGACGGTGCTCGCTCATCGAACGATTACTCCTCGGGCAGGCGCACCCGTGCGCGCCTGGAACGGCGGCTGGTTTCCGGTCCCCCCGAAGTACGGATGTGGTCGGTTCCGCATTCACCCGTACTGCACCGGGGACGTGGACGCTCCCCAGGCGTCACGCGGTTCCCGGTGGCGTCCACGCCGCACAGACTACGCACCACCAAAACCCGCCGAGCCCCGAAGTTCACCCCAAAACAGGCAACTTGCCTCGTACGAATCGGTGATGTGATCCCGTTCACCGCCGTTCCCCTTGTCGCGTACGACGGGCTGTTCTATCGTCACGATGTATCGAACCGATACATCAGCGCGAGATAAAGACGCTGACAGGCACTGCGAGACCTGCGGGATCGAACCGCGGGGCCGGGAGGAGGCGACGATGAGCCGGCGCTCCGGCATCCTCGAGTTCGCCGTCCTCGGCCTGCTGCGGGAATCCCCGATGCACGGCTATGAGCTGCGCAAACGGCTGAACACATCGCTGGGTGTGTTCCGTGCGTTCAGCTACGGGACGCTGTATCCCTGCCTCAAGACGCTGCTTGCCAACGGCTGGCTGGTCGAGGAGCCCGGGAACACCCACGAGGACGCGCTCGCCGCTCCGCTCGCCGGACGCCGCGCCAAGATCGTTTACCGGCTGACGGCGGAAGGCAAGGAACACTTCGAGGAACTGCTCTCGCAGACCGGCCCCGACGCTTACGAGGACGAGCACTTCGCCGCCCGGTTCGCCTTCTTCGGGCAGACCTCGCGCGATGTGCGCATGCGCGTCCTGGAGGGCCGGCGCAGTCGCCTGGAGGAGCGCCTGGAGAAGATGCGCGCCTCGCTGGCGCGCACCCGGGAGCGCCTCGACGACTACACGCTTGAGCTCCAGCGCCACGGGATGGAGTCCGTGGAGCGCGAAGTGCGCTGGCTGAACGAGCTCATCGAGAGCGAGCGGGCCGGGCGGGACGTGAAGGGTTCCGCGACCGGGGGGCCCGCTCAGCAGGACACCACCACTGGATCGACGGGCGGCCTGCCCCGTCGCGGGGACACTCCCGCCACGGATACGCCCGACGACACCGCCACGTGAGAGCCCAGTCAGGGCCTCACTCGTACACACAGGGAGCAACCGGAATGGGTTCGGTTCGCGTAGCCATCGTCGGCGTGGGCAACTGCGCCGCGTCGCTGGTGCAGGGCGTCGAGTACTACAAGGACGCCGACCCGGCGGCCAAGGTCCCCGGCCTGATGCACGTGCAGTTCGGTGACTACCACGTGCGCGACGTCGAGTTCGTCGCGGCGTTCGACGTCGACGCCAAGAAGGTCGGTCTGGACCTGGCGGACGCCATCGGCGCCTCCGAGAACAACACCATCAAGATCTGCGACGTGCCCAGCACCGGTGTCACCGTCCAGCGCGGCCACACCCTCGACGGCCTCGGCAAGTACTACCGCGCCACCATCGAGGAGTCCGAGGAGGAGCCGGTCGACATCGTCCGGATCCTCAAGGACAAGCAGGTCGACGTCCTGGTCTGCTACCTGCCCGTGGGTTCCGAGGACGCGGCGAAGTTCTACGCCCAGTGCGCCATCGACGCCAAGGTCGCCTTCGTCAACGCCCTCCCGGTCTTCATCGCCGGCACCAAGGAGTGGGCGGACAAGTTCACCGAGGCGGGCGTCCCGATCGTCGGTGACGACATCAAGTCCCAGGTCGGCGCCACCATCACGCACCGCGTCATGGCGAAGCTGTTCGAGGACCGCGGTGTCATCCTGGACCGCACGATGCAGCTGAACGTCGGCGGCAACATGGACTTCAAGAACATGCTCGAGCGTGAGCGCCTGGAGTCCAAGAAGATCTCCAAGACGCAGGCCGTCACCTCCCAGATCCCCGACCGGGACCTCGGCGAGAAGAACGTCCACATCGGCCCGTCCGACTACGTGGCCTGGCTGGACGACCGCAAGTGGGCCTACGTCCGCCTGGAAGGCCGCGCCTTCGGTGACGTCCCGCTGAACCTGGAGTACAAGCTGGAGGTCTGGGACTCCCCGAACTCCGCGGGTGTCATCATCGACGCCGTGCGCGCCGCGAAGATCGCCAAGGACCGCGGCATCGGCGGCCCGATCCTCTCGGCCTCCTCGTACTTCATGAAGTCCCCGCCGGTCCAGTACTTCGACGACGAGGCCCGCGAGAACGTCGAGAAGTTCATCAGCGGCGAGGTCGAGCGCTGAGGCGCTGAGAACCGCTCGCACGAGACGCTCCTGCCAGGGCGGTGAAGGTCCCCGGGTCGGCCGACCCGGGGACCTTCCGCATGTGTGAGGCTGTCACCCATGCCCGTCGTCCGTGACCTGCGTCTGCTGTTGCGCCTACGCCACTTCAGGCGCCTGCTGTGCGTCCGTCTGCTGTCCCAGGGTGCCGACGGCGTCTACCAGGTCGCGCTGGCCGCGTACGTCGTCTTCTCCCCGGAGAAGCAGACCTCGGCCACCGCCATCGCCTCGGCCATGGCGGTCCTGCTGCTGCCCTACTCCCTGGTCGGCCCCTTCGCCGGTGTCCTGCTGGACCGCTGGCGGCGCCGGCAGGTCTTCGTGTACGGCAACCTGCTGCGGGCCCTGCTGGCCGGTGTCACCGCCGTGCTGATGACCGGCGGCGCACCCGACTGGCTCTTCTACGCCTCCGCGCTGTGCGTCACGGCCGTCAACCGGTTCGTGCTCGCCGGGCTGTCCGCCGCGCTGCCCCGGGTCGTCGACGCCGAGCGTCTGGTGCTGGCCAACGCGCTCTCGCCGACGGCCGGCACACTCGCGGCGACCATCGGAGGCGGCCTGGCCTTCGGGGTGCGGGTGGTGTCGTCCGGTTCCGACGCGGCGGTGGTGCTCTGTGGCGCCTTCCTCTATCTGTGCGCGAGCCTCACCGCGCTGTCGCTGGCCCCCGGCCTCCTCGGGCCGGACCGGCATCCGGCGCGTCCCGGCCTCGGTACGGCGCTCGCCGCGACCGCGCGTGAGCTGCCGGCGGCCCTCCGGCACCTGACCGCGCCCCGGCGCGACGAGGCGGCCTGGGCCCTGGCCGCGATGACGCTGATGCGCTTCTGCTACGGAGCGCTTCTCGTGCTGGTGCTCATGCTCTGCCGCTACACCCTCGCCGACACCCCCGAAGAGGGACTGCGGCTGCTCGGGCCGGCGCTGGCGCTGTCCGGCGCGGGATTCTTCGCGGCGGCCGTGGTGACGCCCTGGGCGGCACGACGGCTCGGCCCGGGCCGCTGGATCGTGGTGTGCTCCGCCACGGCCATGGTGCTGGAGCCCACCCTGGGTCTTCCGTTCGCCACCGGACCCCTCATGGCCGCCGCCTTCGTCCTGGGCCTGATCACCCAGGGAGCCAAGATCGCCACTGACACGATCGTCCAGGCGTGCGTGGAGGACGGCTTCCGCGGCCGGATCTTCTCCCTGTACGACGTCCTCTTCAACGTCGCCTTCGTCGGTGCGGCGGGAGTGGCGGCCCTGATACTTCCGCCGGACGGACGCTCGACGGTCCTGGTGGTTCTCGTCGCCGTCGTCTACGGCGTGGCCGCCCTGACCATGGCCCGCTTCGGGCAACGCGCCGAGGGGCGGTGTTTCACGTGAAACACCGCCCCTCGGCGCCACTGTTCCGGGAGGGATGTTTCACGTGAAACATCGCGTCCGGGCCCGGCTCAGCCCTGCGTGGCCCACCACTCCTTGAGCGCCGCCACCGCTGCGTCGTGCCCCATCGGGCCGTTCTCCAGGCGCAGCTCCAGCATGTGCTTGTACGCCTTGCCGATGGCGGGACCTGGCCCGACTCCCAGGATCTCCATGATCTGGTTGCCGTCGAGGTCGGGACGGATGGCGTCCAGCTCCTCCTGCTCCTTCAGCTGAGCGATGCGCTCCTCCAGGCCGTCGTAGGCCCGGGACAGTGCCACCGCCTTGCGCTTGTTGCGCGTGGTGCAGTCGGAACGGGTCAGCTTGTGCAGGCGGTCCAGCAGCGGGCCCGCGTCCCGTACGTAGCGCCGGACCGCCGAGTCCGTCCACTCCCCGGTGCCGTAGCCGTGGAACCGCAGATGAAGCTCGACCAGCCGTGAGACGTCCTTCACCAGCTCGTTGGAGTACTTCAAGGCCGTCATGCGCTTCTTCGTCATCTTGGCGCCGACCACCTCGTGGTGGTGGAAGGAGACCCGTCCGTCCTTCTCGAAGCGGCGGGTGCGCGGCTTGCCGATGTCGTGCAGCAGCGCGGCCAGCCGGAGGGCGAGGTCCGGGCCGTCCTGCTCCAGTGCGATGGCCTGCTCCAGGACGATCAGCGTGTGCTCGTAGACGTCCTTGTGCCGGTGGTGCTCGTCGCTCTCCAGGCGCAGTGCCGGCAGCTCGGGCAGGACGTGGTCGGCGAGCCCGGTGTCCACGAGCAGCGTCAGGCCCTTGCGCGGGTGGGCGGAGAGGACCAGCTTGTTCAGCTCGTCCCGGACCCGCTCCGCCGAGACGATCTCGATGCGCCCGGCCATCTCCGTCATGGCGGTGACGACCTCGGGGGCCACCGTGAAGTCCAGCTGGGCGGCGAACCGGGCAGCCCGCATCATGCGCAGAGGATCGTCCGAGAAGGACTCCTCGGGCGTGCCCGGCGTCTTCAGCACCCGCGCGGCGAGGTCCTCCAGGCCACCGTGCGGATCGACGAACTCCTTCGCCGGCAGGGCCACGGCCATCGCGTTGACCGTGAAGTCGCGCCGGACCAAGTCCTCCTCGATCGAGTCGCCGTACGACACCTCCGGCTTGCGCGAGGTGCGGTCGTACGCCTCCGACCGGTAGGTGGTGATCTCGATCTGGTAGCCGTCCTTGTGCGCACCGACCGTGCCGAAGGCGATACCCACCTCCCAGACCGCGTCCGCCCAGGGCCGGACGATCTTCAGCACGTCCTCGGGGCGGGCGTCCGTCGTGAAGTCCAGGTCGTTGCCGAGCCGGCCGAGCAACGCGTCACGGACCGATCCGCCGACCAGGGCGAGCGAGAACCCGGCTTCCTGGAATCGGCGGGCGAGATCGTCGGCGACGGGGGCCACCCGCAGCAGCTCGGCGACCGCGCGCTGCTGCGCCTGGCTCAGGGCGGAGGGAGTGTCTTCGTTGGGGTTCGGCACAACAGAAGAGGGTACGTGCCCCGCGCGCCCGGGGCGCCCTCGGGAAGCGGGGGGACAGCTCCCGGCATACCCCACGCAAGCGCTGCTCTTGCGGCGTACGGCCGCTCTCCCCTCGATACTGGATATAGGGGACAGGCAGGCGGCTGTTCTTCGATCTTGTGAAGGAGACCGCGGCACTTCCCTTCGGCGCGCATCGTTACCATGCGTGGACGCACAATCCGACGACCACTGATGACGAGGGACGGGCGAGCGCGTGGCCGAGGCGGCTGACTTCCAGGGGACCAGTGCCTCACCTGCCCGCCGGTGGCTGCGGCGCGCCGGAGCACTGCTCACCGGAGCGCCACTGCTGGCCGGTCTGCTCCAGTTGCCCGCCGCCGCGCCCGCGCAGGCCGCCTCCTCCGACCCGGTGTCCGTCTCCCTGGACTCGCTGAGCCCGAGCGCGCCCACGGACGGCGACACCCTGACCGTGTCCGGCACGGTGACCAACACCGGCAAGCAGCCCGTCACCCACGCCCATGTGGGCCTCCGGGTGGGCCCCTCGCTCACCAGCCGCTCCGCGATCGACTCCGTGGCCAGGAATTCCGACGACGTACAGAGCGCCGCCGGCACCGATGCCGGCGACAAGTACGAGGAGAAGTTCGACAAGCTGGCCCCGGGCGTCGCCGAGCACTTCAGCATCTCGGTCCCCGTGGACAAGCTGGACCTCGGCGAGGACGGGGTCTACGAACTCGGGGTCGCGCTCTCCGGGCAGACACCGGCCCAGGGCTGGGACCAGGTTCTCGGCATCCGGCGGACGTTCCTGCCGTGGCAGCCGTCGGACGCCGGCACCAAGACGAAGACGACGTTCCTGTGGCCGCTGCTCTCCACGGTCCACATGACGGCCAAGACGGGCGCGGGCGACCTGCAGACGCCGGAGTTCCTCGACGACGAGCTGGCCGACGAGCTGGCCCCCGGCGGCCGGCTGGGCCAGATGGTCGAGCTGGGCAAGGATCTCGACGTCACCTGGGTGATCGACCCGGATCTGCTGGCCTCGGTGGACGCGATGGCCGGGGGCACCTACCGGATCCAGGGCGCCGACGGCACCAGCACCCCCGGTTCGCGGGAGCACCAGGCGGCCGCCAAACAGTGGTTGGCCGCCCTGCAGAAGGCGGTGGCCGGCAAGGAGGTCGTCGCACTGCCCTTCGCCGACCCGGACCTGGCCTCCCTGGCGCACAACGGCACCAGCGTCACCGGCTCGCTCAGCCACCTCAAGGACGCCACCGACGTCGCCGCGACCACCGTCAAGACCGTGCTCCACGTCACGCCGAGCACCGACTTCGCCTGGCCGGTGAACGGCGCGGTGGACCGGTCCATCATGAAGGTCGCGACCTCCGCCGGGGCCGACCGGGTGATAGCCCGCAGCGACAGCCTCCAGGAGACCGCCGGACTGCCGTACACGCCGTCCGCCGCCCGCCCGGTTGGCGGCGGCACCACGGTGGTGGTCGCCGACACCCGGCTGTCCACGGCCTTCCAGGGCGACCTGACGAAGGCGGGCTCGGCCACCCTCGCCGTACAGCGGTTCCTGGCCCAGAGCCTGGCGCTGAACGCGCAGACGGACACCCAGCGCAGCATCGTCGTCGCCCCGCAGCGCCTGCCCACGGCGAGCCAGGCGCAGGCCATGGCCGCAGCGGTGAAGGCGCTCGAGGGCGGCACCTGGTCCCAGGCCCAGGACCTCACCGCGACCTCCAAGGACAAGCCCGACCCGGGCGCCACCACCCGGGTCCCGTCCGCGTCGGCCTACCCCTCCTCGCTGCGCCGACAGGAACTGCCGAGGACGGCCTTCGAGCAGATCGCCCGCACCCAGGACAAGCTGGACAACTTCCAGGTGATCCTCACCGACCAGTCCCGCGTGGTCACCCCGTTCGGCCGGGCCATAGACCGGGAGATGTCCACGTCCTGGCGCGGCCATGCCCGTGCGGCGGAGAGCTACCGCGGCGGCGTGGAGGCGTGGCTCGACGAGCTGGCCGACCAGGTCAAGCTGATCGACAAGTCCGAGACCAAGCTCTCGGGCCGCAGCGCCACGATCCCGGTGACCGTGCAGAACAACCTCGTCCAGCCCGTGGGCCACCTGGTGCTGCGCCTGGAGTCGACCATGCCGACGCGTCTGGAGATCGGCGGCAAGGCCTACTCCGAGCAGCGCGTGGAGGTCTCCGGCGGACACAGCCAGTCGGTGAAGTTCACCACCTCGGCCAACGCCAACGGCCGGGTCACGGTCATCGCCCGGCTGTACACCGAGGACGGCCGGCCCTACGGTCAAGCCGTCACCTTCGACGTGAAGGTCACCGAGGTCACCCCCACCGTCATGCTGGTCATCGGCGGCGGCGTACTGCTCCTCGTCCTCGCCGGCTTCCGGATGTACACGCAGCGCAAGCGCGCCGCCGCCCGGCAGCCCGAGGACGACGGCCCCGGCACGGCGGCCGGGAGCCCGGACGAACCCGGGAACCCCGGGGCGCCCGGGGACCGTCTCCCCCAAGAATCCGACTCCGCCCCCGGGGCAGAGGACCCGGAGCAGCCGAGTGACCCTGCGCCGGACACCGCACCGGAAAGCACCGACCCGTCCGGGACGGGTGAGAGAGTGGACCGTTGAGCGATGTCGTGGCCGGTGGGCCCGGGACGATGAGGTGGGGTAAGCATGAACGCGCCGTACGACGGTGACCGCGGCCAGGGCGCGGCCGGCTCGGGCTACCCCGAGCCACCGCCCGAGCCGGGCCAGGTGCCGCCGCAGCACGCGGCGGACATGTACCTCCAGGACGCCTACGAACAGGACCCCTACCGGGCGCAGGACCTGGCCGCCCAGGACCCGGTCGTGGAGGCGCTGTACGACCGCGCCGCGCATCCGCCGCCTCCGGGCTCGTACGACCCGCAGCAGCCGCTGTACGCACCGCCCGCCCCGTCGCCCTACGCCCCCGATCCGCGCGTGTGGGCGCAGCCCCCGGCGCCGGAGCCGGACGGCGCCGCCCCGTACCTGCCGTACGGCGACGACCCGCGCACGACCCAGTTCGTGGGGGTGGACGACCTGGTCACGCACTCCGGTGAGGAGCACCACGAGCCGGACGCCTTCGCGCATCTCTTCAAGGACCAGCAGCACAGCGGCGGGCACACGCCCATGGACCCGCAGGCCGGCCCCGGGCCGGCCGCCGCGCCGGGCGGGACGTACGACTCCGCCACTCCGTACCAGCAGCAGCCGGGGCCGTATCCGCAGCAGCACGGGCAGCACCCGCAGGGCCACGCGTACGCCGGTGCCGGGTACCCGGCCGGTCCCGCCGCCGGCTACCCGGCGCAGTCCCCGGTGCCCGCCCCGGCCGCCGCTCCGGGTGCCGCCGGACCGTTCGGGGCGGGCGGGCCGGACGTCCTCGCGGCCGGTGACGCCCCCGCCGTCCCGGGCGCCGCCGCTCCCGCCGCTCCCGCCAAGAAGGGCGGACGGGCGACCGGGCTGCTGAAGTCCAGCGCCGTGATGGCGGCGGGCACCATGGTCTCCCGCCTGACCGGCTTCGTCCGCTCCGCGCTGATCGCCGCCGCACTCGGTCTCGGCTTCCTCGCCGACTCCTTCCAGGTGGCCTACCAGCTACCGACGATGATCTACATCCTCACCGTCGGCGGCGGCCTGAACTCCGTCTTCGTGCCCCAGCTCGTGCGCTCCATGAAGGAGGACGAGGACGGCGGCGAGGCCTTCGCCAACCGGCTGCTGACCCTGGTGATGGTGGCGCTGGCCGCGCTGACCGGGCTCGCGATGTTCGCGGCGCCGCTGCTGGTTCGGCTGCTGGCCAACCCCGTCGCCAGCGACCCCGCCGCCAACGAGGTCGCGGTCACCTTCACCCGCTACTTCCTGCCCTCGATCTTCTTCATGGGCATCCACGTGGTGATGGGACAGATCCTCAACGCGCGCGGCAGGTTCGGCGCGATGATGTGGACCCCGGTCCTGAACAACATCGTCATCATCGTGACCCTCGGCATGTTCATCTGGGTCTACGGCACCGCCGCCAACTCCCACATGGACGTCACCAGCATCCCGCCGGAGGGGCAGCGGCTGCTCGGCGTGGGTGTGCTGCTCGGCCTGGTCGTCCAGGCCCTGGCGATGATCCCGTACCTGCGCGAGACCGGCTTCCGGATCAGGCTGCGCTTCGACTGGAAGGGCCACGGCCTGGGCCGGGCGGCGATGCTCGCCAAGTGGACGGTGCTGTTCGTCCTCGCCAACCAGGCGGGCGCCATGGTCGTCACCCAGCTGTCGATCGCCGCCGGCGCGGACTCCCACGTCAAGGGGACCAGCTTCGCCGCCTACGCCAACGCCCAGCTGATCTGGGGCCTGCCGCAGGCCATCATCACCGTCTCCCTGATGGCCGCCCTGCTGCCGCGTCTGGCGCGCTCCGCCGCCGAGGGCGACGCGGGCGCCGTCCGCGACGACATCTCCCACGGCCTGCGCACCACCGCGGTCGCCATCGTGCCCATCGCCTTCGGGTTCGTCTCGCTCGGCGTCCCGATGTGCACGCTGATCTTCGGCTCCGCCGGCACCGGCGCCGCCACCAACATGGGGTACATGCTGATGGCCTTCGGCCTCGGCCTGATCCCCTACTCCGTGCAGTACGTCGTCCTGCGCGCCTTCTACGCCTACGAGGACACCCGCACCCCGTTCTACAACACGGTCATCGTGGCCGCGGTCAACGCCGGCGCCTCGGCGCTCTGCTACTTCCTGCTGCCGCCGCGCTGGGCCGTCGCGGGCATGGCCGCCGCCTACGGGCTCGCCTACGCCATCGGAGTGGGCGTCGCCTGGCGCCGGCTGCGCAAGCGGCTGGGCGGGGACCTGGACGGCACCCGGGTGCTGCGCACGTACGCGCGGCTGGCCATCGCCTCGCTGCCGGCCGTCCTGCTCAGCGGCGCGGCCTGCTACGGCGTCGGGCACACCCTGGGCCTGGGCGTCGTCGGCTCCTTCGCCGCGCTGATCGCCGGCGGTGCCGTCCTGTTCGGCGTCTTCTTCCTCGCCGCCCGCCGGATGCGCATCGAGGAACTCAACTCGCTCGTCGGCATGGTGCGCGGGCGTCTGGGGCGTTGAGGCGGGGGTAGGCGCACAACCATCGTTCGCTGCCGCGTGTCGTGCATAGCGGCGGACTGTGGGCACAATTGGTTTCGGCGTCGGACAGCGCGCAACGGATGGGGAGGCAGGGACGACGGTGGCGGAACGGAGCACGGCTGCCGTCGACGTGGCAGACAACAGCGGTGAGCAGCCGCTGACCGCCAAGGCGGACCAGGCCACGGCCGACGGGGTGGCCACGAACCCGGAGCGGGACACGGACAGCGACGAGGCACAGGCGAGCGACGACACCGAGGGTCCCGGACGGAAGGCCTCCCCTCCCGAACTGCACAGCGGTCACAAGCTGGCCAGACGTTACCGGCTGGAGGAGTGCGTCACCCGTCTGGACGGGTTCAGCAGTTGGCGTGCGGTAGACGAGAAACTCCGCCGGGCCGTCGGCGTCCACATCCTGCCCGCGGACCACGCCCGTTCCCGCGCCGTCCTCGCCGCGGCCCGTTCCTCCGCGCTGCTCGGCGATCCCCGCTTCGTCCAGGTCCTCGACGCCGTCGAGCAGAACGACCTCGTCTACGTCGTCCACGAGTGGCTGCCCGACGCCACCGAGCTGTCCACGCTTCTCGCCGGCGGCCCGCTGGAGCCGCACGACGCCTACCAGATGGTCAGTCAGGTCGCCGCGGCGATGGCCGCCGCGCACCGGGAGGGCCTCGCCCATCTGCGGCTGAACCCGAACGCTGTCCTGCGCACCTCCACCGGTCAGTGGCGTATCCGCGGTCTCGCCGTGAACGCGGCGCTGCGCGGCGTCGGCACCGACACTCCGCAGCGCACCGACACCGAGGCGATCGGCGCCCTGCTGTACGCGGCGCTGACCCAGCGCTGGCCGTACGAGAACGACGCCTACGGCCTGTCCGGTCTGCCCAAGGACATCGGCCTCATCGCGCCGGACCAGGTGCGGGCCGGGGTGCACCGCGGCCTGTCCGAGCTGGCCATGCGCGCCCTGGTCAACGACGGGGCCACCGCCTCCCGGCACGAGGCTCCGTGCACCACGCCGGAGGAACTGGTGCGGGCGGTCGGCGAGATGCCGCGCATCCGTCCGCCCGAGCCCGCCTTCACGGCTCCGCCCGAGTACCAGCGCACGACCTACCAGCAGGGCACCTACGGCCGTCAGACGCCGCACCCCGGTGCCACACAGCCGATCGCGCCCCCGCCGCCCCCGCTCCAGACCCGCACCGGCAAGGCCCTGAAGTGGGCGGTGTCGGCGCTGCTCATCGCCGCGCTGGGACTGGGCAGCTGGCAGCTGGCGGACGCCCTGATGGACCGGGACACGTCGGACGACACGCACAAGAGCCGGACGACGGACGGCGACAAGAACGCCACGAAGCCGAAGCCGGTGCCGATAGCGATCCAGGGCGGCCAGGAGTTCGTCGCCAAGGGCGACGCCCAGCACCCCGGTGACGTCCCCAAGACCTACGACAACGACACGTCGTCGTACTGGAGGACCAGGGCCTTCAACGAGGGCCCAACGATCGCCCCGTACAAACCGGGTGTCGGCATCGTGTACGACCTCGGCTCGGCCAGGAAGGTCGACACGGCCACCCTGGATCTGCGCTACGACGGCGACCACACGACCGTCGAGCTGTACGCGGCGGACTCGCTGACGCCGGCGTCGCTGGACTCCATGACCAGGATCGGCAGTGCCACGACGACGGGGAACACCGTGACGGCGAAGGTCTCCAAGCCGGACAAGACGCGGTACGTCCTGGTCTGGCTGACGGCCGTGCCGTATTCGGGCTACGACTCGACGCTGTTCAGCAGCGAGGGCTACAAGCAGGCCATCGGCGAAGTGAAGTTCACGGGCTGACGTCTCACCCGGACCGGAGGGGCAGATGGCGGAGGGCGCCGGATACGACGGAGTGGGCGACCGGGACCTGCTCGCCCGTCATGTGGACGGCGACCCCGAGGCGTTCGGCGAGATCGTACGGCGGCACCGCGACCGCCTCTGGGCGGTCGCCCTGCGCACCCTGGGGGACCGCGAGGAAGCCGCCGACGCGGTGCAGGACGCCCTGGTGTCGGCCTACCGGGCCGCCCACACCTTCCGGGGCCAGTCGGCGGTCACGACCTGGCTGCACCGGATCACGGTGAACGCCTGCCTGGACCGCGCGCGCAAGGCCGCCTCCCGCAAGACGGCCCCGGTGGACGACACCGAGCGGCTGGAGCAGTTGCTGGAGCCGCAGGAGTCCGCCGCCGCGCCGGCCGAGCGGAAGGACCTGCACCGCCAGCTCCTCGAAGCGCTCGGCACCCTCCCGCCGGAACAGCGGGCCGCGCTGGTGCTGGTGGACATGCAGGGCTACCCCGTGGCGGAGGCCGCGCGGATCCTGGAGGTGCCGACGGGGACGGTGAAGAGCCGGTGTGCCCGCGGCCGGGCCAGGCTGCTGCCTCTGCTCACCCATCTGCGGCCCGGGGACGCCGCACACCGCGGTACCGGCAACGGCAAGGAAGACGCCCCGGAAAACGGTCCGGTACGGAACCAGGGGCAGGGTCCATCCGTCCCACCGGCGACGGGGCCACCGAGCGGACACCGCGGGGCCGCGGAACCGAGTGATGCAGCCGTAGTGAAGGGCGGAGGTGGGCGAGCGTGACGACCACGGCGGACACGGCCGGACACCCGGACGTCGCGGAGATCTCCGACCTCACCGAGGGCCTGCTGCCGCCGGACCGGGACAGGCGGGTCCGGAGCCACCTGGCCACGTGTGCCGCGTGCGCGGACGTGTGTGCCTCGCTGGAGGAGATCCGGGACCTGCTCGGATCCGTTCCGGAGCCGGAGCGGATGCCGGACGATGTGGCCGCGCGCCTCGACGCCGCCCTGGCCGCCGAGGCCGCGCCGGCCGCCGGCGCGGAAGGCTCGGCGGTCACCCGCGCCGAGACCGCGGAGGCCGTCGGCACGGAGGATCCGGCGGCTCCTGTTTCACGTGAAACATCGTCTCTCCCTGACCGCCCGGCAGGGCGCTCCCGCGCGGCCACCGGACCAGGGCGCAAGGATTCCCGGCAGGGGCGGCGCCGCGGGCGGTTCGTGTTCGGTGCCGTCCTCACGGCCGCCGTACTGGGCGCCGGCGGCCTGGTCGTGAGCTCGCTCCACGACGACTCCGGCCATCCCTCGTCCCAGGGCACTCCGACCGCCTCCGCGGGCACCTTCTCCGGTGACAGCGTGCAGAACCAGGTCCGCTCCCTCCTCACCACCGGCAAGACGCTGCCGCAGGGCAGTGACCGGCCCGGGCAGCGTGCCGAGGGCGGGACGGACTCGCCGGGCTCCACCGAGGGCCCCAGCACCCTGGTGCAGACCGCTGTCCCGGTCCCCGACTGTGTCCGGCAGGCGCTCCACCAGAGCACCGACGTCCTCGGTGCCAAGACGGGCACCTACGCCGGCAAGGCCGCCTATCTCGTCGTCGTGGCCGACACCCAGGACAGCAGGCGGATCACGGCCTATGTGGTCGACGCGGCCTGCGTGCGGCGGCAGACTCCGCCAGCCGGAACGGTCCTGCTGAAGCAGTCCCTCGCACGCCCCTGAGTTTCCGCGCGAACACTCCTGCGGCCGTCCCCGGCCGCGTGTGCCCAGACACACCGGGAATGCGGGCCCCGTAGGATCCGTTGGGTGGGGTGAGAGTCCCGAAAGGGGCTCTCACCCGGTCGACTGACGCAGACCAGAGACGAGGAATTTAGCCGTGAGCGACGTCCGTAACGTGATCATCATCGGCTCCGGGCCCGCAGGCTACACGGCGGCGCTCTACACCGCCCGTGCGTCGCTGAAGCCCCTGGTGTTCGAAGGCGCCGTCACCGCGGGTGGCGCGCTGATGAACACCACCGAGGTGGAGAACTTCCCGGGCTTCCGCGACGGCATCATGGGTCCGGACCTCATGGACAACATGCGGGCCCAGGCCGAGCGCTTCGGTGCCGAGCTGGTGCCGGACGACATCGTCTCCGTCGACCTGACCGGTGAGATCAAGACCGTCACCGACACCGCGGGCACCGTCCACCGGGCGAAGGCCGTCATCGTCACCACCGGCTCCCAGCACCGCAAGCTGGGCCTGCCGAACGAGGACGCGCTCTCCGGCCGGGGCGTCTCCTGGTGTGCCACCTGTGACGGGTTCTTCTTCAAGGACCAGGACATCGCCGTGATCGGCGGCGGCGACACCGCGATGGAGGAGGCCACCTTCCTCTCGCGGTTCGCCAAGTCGGTGACCATCGTCCACCGCCGGGACACCCTGCGCGCCTCCAAGGCGATGCAGGAGCGCGCCTTCGGCGACCCGAAGATCAAGTTCGTTTGGGACAGCGAGGTCGCCGAGATCCAGGGCGACCCGAAGCTCTCCGGTCTGAAGCTGCGCAACCTCAAGACCGGCGAGCTGTCCGAGCTGCCCGTGACGGGTCTGTTCATCGCGATCGGTCACGACCCGCGCACGGAGCTGTTCAAGGGCCAGCTGGACCTGGACGAGGAGGGCTACCTGAAGGTCGCCGCCCCGTCCACCCGCACCAACCTGACCGGTGTCTTCGCCGCTGGTGACGTGGTCGACCACACCTACCGTCAGGCGATCACCGCGGCCGGCACCGGCTGCTCCGCCGCCCTGGACGCCGAGCGGTTCCTCGCCGCCCTCGCGGACGAGGACCAGGCGGAGCCCGAGAAGACCGCTGTCTGACCCTCCCCTTTCCCCACCCCACCGCACGCACGGTAAGGAGCCCTCCGTGGCCGGCAATCTGAAGACTGTGACCGACGACTCCTTCGACCAGGACGTCCTCAAGAGCGACAAGCCCGTTCTGGTGGACTTCTGGGCAGCCTGGTGCGGCCCGTGCCGCCAGATCGCCCCCTCCCTGGAGGCGATCGCCGCCGAGTACGGCGACAAGATCGAGATCGTCAAGCTGAACATCGACGAGAACCCGGGCACGGCCGCCAAGTACGGCGTCATGTCCATCCCGACTCTGAACGTCTACCAGGGCGGTGAGGTCGCCAAGACCATCGTCGGCGCCAAGCCCAAGGCGGCGCTCATCCGCGACCTCGAAGAGTTCATCACCAAGTGATGTTCCACGTGGAACACGAAGGGGCCAACCCGCTCGGGTTGGCCCCTTCGCTGTGGCGGCCTCCGCGTGGGCGTCTCACAACGGCCGTAGCGCGGGCTCCTTCTGGACCGCTCCCAGGAGCCGGTCGAGCGCCATCTCCACGTCTTCCTTCCACGAGAGCGTGGACCGCAGCTCCAGCCGGAGCCGGGGGTGCACGGGGTGCTGACGGACCGTCTTGAAGCCCACGGCCAGCAGATGATCGGCGGGCAGCAGACAGGCGGGCTGCTCCCAGCGGGCGTCGCCGAACGCCTCGATCGCCTTGAAGCCCCGGCGCAGCAGATCCTTGGCGACCGTCTGCACCAGCACCCGGCCCAGTCCCTGCCCCTGGTAGCCGGGCAGGACCAGCCCGGTCATCAGTTGGACGGCGTCCGGGGAGACCGGGCTCGTGGGAAAGGCCGTGGAGCGCGGCACATACGCCGGCGGGGCATAGAGCACGAAGCCCGCCGGCACGTCGTCGACGTACACCACCCGGCCGCACGATCCCCAGTCCAGCAGGACGGCGGAGATCCAGGCTTCCTTCTCCAGCGCGGTGGTGCCCGCCTTCAGCGCCGCTTCGCCGCTGACGGGATCCAGTTCCCAGAAGACACAGGAGCGACAGCGGTGGGGAAGATCCTCAAGGTTGTCCAGAGTGAGCGGCACGAGCCGACGCCCCATGAAGGCTGATCCTCGCTTCCTTCGCCCGCCGCATCACCTGCGGCTGCCGGCTGCTGTCCGATGGATGGGCCCTACTGATCGCATCGTATCCACGATCGGATTCACTCGATACCGTCTCAAAGCAAAGAGCGGGCCGTGTCCGGTACCCATCGGACACGGCCCGCTCCACTGGCTCACCAGGCGCGACGGCGTCGGGGATCAGTCCTGCGTCTCCTCGCCGTCACCGTCGTGAAGGCTGTGCTGGAGGGCCAGCTTCTCGCCGGGGGCGAAGGCGCCGAGGATCCTCTCCAGGTCGTCCGCGGAGGCGAACTCGACGGTGATCTTGCCCTTCTTCTGACCCAGCTCGACCTTCACCCGGGTCTCGAAACGGTCCGACAGCCGGGTGGCCAGCTCGTTCAGTGCCGGAGAGGGCACGGAGCCGGCCCGCGGCCCCCGGGCGCGCGAAGCCTTCTGCGGCCGCGAGCCCATCAGCGTCACGATCTCTTCCACGGACCGCACCGACAGGCCCTCGGCCACGATCCGGTGGGCCAGCCGGTCCTGCTCCTCCGAGTCGTCCACGGCCAGCAGCGCCCGGGCATGGCCGGCCGAGAGCACCCCGGCGGCCACCCGCTTCTGCACGGTCGGGGACAGCTTCAGCAGACGCAGCGTGTTGGACACCTGCGGGCGGGACCGCCCGATCCGGTCGGCCAGCTGGTCATGCGTGCAGTTGAAGTCCTTCAGCAACTGGTCGTACGCGGCCGCTTCCTCGATCGGGTTGAGCTGCGCCCGGTGCAGGTTCTCCAGCAGCGCGTCCAGGAGGAGCTTCTCGTCCTCCGTGGCCCGCACGATGGCCGGGATGGCCTCCAGACCGGCCTTGCGGCACGCACGCCAGCGCCGCTCGCCCATGATCAGCTCATAGCTGCCGGGACCCAGCTGCCGCACCACGACGGGCTGGAGCAGACCGACCTCCTTGATGGAGGTGACCAGTTCCTGTAGCGCGTCCTCGTCGAAGATCTCACGCGGCTGGCGCGGGTTCGGCGTGATGGCGTCCAGCGGGATCTCGGCGAAGTGGGCTCCCACCGGAGGCGCGGGCACCTCGGCGGCCGGGCTCGCCGGAACCGGCTCGGCCTCCTGGGCGACCGACGGCAGCGTGGCCACCTTCGCCGCGGCCACTCCGCGGTCGCTCGTCAGCACCGGGACGGCCGCGGGAGAGCGGGACGCTCCGCCTCCGATCGTCGCCGGGGCCGACGCCATCTCCGTCGGGGCCGGGGGAATCAGTGCGCCGAGACCACGACCCAGCCCCCTCCGTCGCTCACTCACTGGATCCCCTCCACCATGCTCGGGTCGTTCTGTGCGCCGATATGGGCCTGGCTCGCGTCATAGCTGATGCCGACACCCCTCAGCGCGATTTCTCGGGCCGCCTCGAGATACGAGAGGGCACCGCTAGATCCTGGATCGTAAGTCAGCACCGTCTGCCCATAACTCGGCGCCTCCGAGATACGGACCGAGCGGGGAATGCTCGTCCGCAGCACCTCGTCGCCGAAGTGGCTGCGCACCTCTTCCGCGACCTGGGACGCGAGGCGCGTCCGGCCGTCGTACATGGTGAGCAGGATGGTCGACACATGCAGGGTGGGATTCAGGTGCCCGCGCACCAGGTCCACATTGCGCAGTAGCTGACCGAGGCCCTCCAGCGCGTAGTACTCGCACTGGATTGGGATGAGCACTTCGGCGCCGGCGACGAGCGCGTTGACCGTCAGCAGGCCGAGCGAGGGCGGGCAGTCGATGAGGATGTAGTCCAACGGCTGCTCATACGCCTGGATGGCCCGCTGCAGCCGGCTCTCCCGGGCCACCAGCGACACCAGCTCGATCTCCGCACCGGCGAGATCGATGGTGGCCGGGGCACAGAAGAGGCCCTCCACATCCGCGACGGGCTGGACGACCCCGGCGAGAGGCTTGCTCTCCACCAGGACGTCATAGATGGAGGGGACCTCGGCGTGGTGATCGATCCCGAGGGCCGTGGACGCGTTGCCCTGCGGGTCGAGGTCGATCACCAGGACGCGGCCGCCGTGCAGAGCCAGCGAGGCGGCAAGGTTGACGGTCGTCGTCGTCTTGCCCACCCCGCCCTTCTGGTTGGCGACCACGATGATTCTGGTCTGTTCGGGTCGCGGCAGCCCTTCGCCGGCGCGGCCGATAGCCTCCACCGCCAGCTGGGCCGCACGACCGATGGGAGTGTCGTCCATCGGGGGCGGTGTTTCACGTGAAACATCCACCCCCATCGACTCGGTACGGGGACCGGGGACCGGATCGGTCATCGGTCCCGCGATGTTGGCGTCGGACCGCAAGGATTCACTCTCCTCGACTTCAGGCTCGCGATGAACAGAGCCTCCCATGTCTTCAGGGTCGTGAACCAGTGAGGCCTGGTGTTCTGTGGAGAAATCCACCTCTGTGGACAACTCCGTCCCCCCGGAGCGGGACGGAGCCGACGTAGGAACTGGATCATCCTCCCGGAGTCCACCGAGAGGCTTCCGGTCGCGAGGTTCGGCCGCGGCGCGGCCGCGACTGATGATGCCGTGCAGCAGTGAGCGACGTTTCACGTGAAACACGATGCACAGCGTCGGCAACGGGACCCCCGCGACACTCCGCCCGACATACGTGGCGCAGCTTGGGTGGAGTACGTCCCGTCGTCAGGATGGGTCAGTGCCGCCCGTCCCCCAGGGTCAGCGACGGCGACGGACGCGACCAGTACGAGCCGCCTTGGCGCGCTTCGCGGCGAAGCGCACTCCACCCGGGCTCTCTCCGACCTCGACCCGCACCACGGTCGACAGGGGATCCACCACGCCCTCACCCACGTGGAGGATGGACGTCTCGACCGCGCCCAGCTTGCTCAGCGCGGACGCAGCGGCCTTCAGCTCCTCCTCGGCGGTGTCGCCCTTGAGCGCGAGCATCTCGCCGTACGGACGCAGCAGCGGGATGCCCCAGGCAGCCAGGCGGTCCAGCGGGGCCACGGCCCGTGCCGTCACCACATGCACCGGCGGCAGCTTGCCCAGGACTTCCTCGGCACGGCCGCGGACCACGGTGACATGGTCCAGGCCGAGCAGTTCGACGACCTCGGTGAGGAAGTTGGTGCGCCGCAGCAGCGGCTCCAGCAGGGTGATGTTCAGATCGTCGCGGACCAGGGCCAGCGGGATGCCGGGCAGTCCGGCACCGGAGCCGACATCGCAGACCGTCACTCCCTCCGGAACGGCCTCGGAGAGCACCGCGCAGTTCAGCAGGTGCCGCTCCCACAGGCGGGGCACTTCCCGCGGGCCGATCAGGCCACGCTGCACGCCCGCCTCGGCGAGAAGTTCCGCATAGCGGACCGCATCGGCGAAGCGATCACCAAACACTTCCCGCGCCTGCTCGGGCGCGGGGGGAAGCTCCGCTGCCTCCGTCACGGGGACCGTCCTTCCGTACCGCGCCGGTGCTTCGCGCACCGGCCATCAGAACTACCAGGCTGACAAAGTTCGGCCCCGCCTGCTCAACAGACGGGGCCGGTGGAATCGAGGCCGATCAGGCGGGCAGCACGACGACGAAGCGCTCCGGCTCCTCGCCCTCGGACTCGCTGCGCAGTCCAGCGGCCTTGACCGCGTCGTGCACGACCTTGCGCTCGAACGGGGTCATCGGCTTGAGCTTCACGGGCTCACCGGTGCTCTTCACGTCGGCGGCGGCCTTGGCACCCAGCTCGGACAGCTCGGACCGCTTGTTGGCACGGTATTCCGCGATGTCGAGCATCAGCCGGCTGCGGTCACCGGTCTCCCGGTGCACGGCCAGACGCGTCAGCTCCTGCAGCGCCTCCAGCACCTCGCCGTCCCGGCCGACCAGCTTCTGCAGGTCACGGCTGCCGGTGTCGCTGACGATCGACACGGAGGCGCGGTCGGCTTCGACGTCCATGTCGATATCGCCGTCGAGATCGGCGATGTCCAGCAGACCTTCCAGGTAGTCCGCCGCGATCTCGCCCTCCTGCTCCAGGCGGGTGAGGGTGTCTGCGCCCTCGGCAGCGGCAGAGGTGGTGCCTTCCGTCACGGGATGGGCTCCTTCTTACTTCTTGGACGGGGACTTGGGCCGCTGCGGGCCACCCTTGCGCTGGCCGGACTGGGCCTTGCTGCGGGTGCCGGAGCCGGGCTTCTGGGGCTGCTTGGCAGCCGCGGGCTTGGCGTCCCGCGGCTCGTCGGTCTTCTCCAGCGACAGGGAGTCGTCCGTCCGGGTCACCCCGGACTGCCGCTGGGACTTGGACTGACGCTTGGGCTGCTGGCGCCGGGGAGCGGCGACGGCGGCCGTGTCGGTGCCGGTGACCTCACCGTCCTCGGTCTGCGCCGCGGCCTGGACCACGCTCTTGGTCACGGAGCCGTCGGGCTGGGCGGCGAGGCCGGCCTTGTTCAGCGCGTTGATGAACTTGCGCTCGAACTCGTTGCGGTCGCGGCCCTTGGCGACGATCGCCTTGACGATGGTCTTCTCGCTGCGCCGGCGGATCTTGCCGTGCTGCGTGACGTGCTTCGTCAGCCGGTCCAGGTAGGCGGCCTGGGCCTTGGAACCCGGGGTCGGGTTGTTGTGGATGACGTACATCTGCTGGCCCATGGTCCACACGTTGGTGGTCAGCCAGTAGACGAGGACACCGACCGGGAAGTTGATGCCGAAGAAGGCGAACATCAGCGGGAAGACGTACATCAGCATCTTCTGCTGCTGCATGAACGGCGTCTTCACCGTGGTGTCGACGTTCTTCGTCATCAGCTGGCGCTGCGTGTAGAACTGCGACGCCGACATCATGACGATCATGATCACGGTCACGACGCGGACGTCGGTGACCGAGGCGCCCAGCGCGTGGATCGTGCTGGAGCCGTCCTTGAACTTGGCGGCGAGCGGGGCCCCGAAGATGTGGGCGTTACGGGCACTGGACAGCAGCGACTCGTTGATGACACCGATGGTGTCGCCCGAGGCGATGCCGTTGAGCACGTGGTACAGGGCGAAGAAGAACGGGGACTGCGCCAGGATGGGAAGGCACGAGGAGAGCGGGTTGGTGCCCGACTCCTTGTACAGCTTCATCATCTCTTCGGACTGACGCTGCTTGTCGTTCTTGTAGCGCTCCTGGATCTTCTTCATCTCGGGCTGGAGCGTCTGCATGGCCCGGGTCGCCTTGATCTGCTTCACGAAGAGCGGGATCAGGCAGATGCGGATCAGGACCACCAGGGACACGATGGACAGGCCCCAGGCCCACCCGGTGTCAGGCCCGAAGATCGCTCCGTACACCCTGTGGAACTGGACGATGACCCAGGAGACGGGCCAGGTGATGAAACTGAAGAGGCTGGCAATCGTGTCCACTAATCATGCTCCTTGGGCATGGGACGAGGTCTCTGCGGCCGGGCTCGAAGGAGACTCGCGATGAAGCTCCGTCTCGGTGGCCGGTTCGGCGGCGGAGGGCCCCGCCTTGCGTGCGCGCCACGCGTTGCGCAGCATTTCGTGCCACCGCGGGCGCTTGCGCGGCGGAACATGGTCCACACCGCCCAGCGACCACGGATTACACCGGAGGATGCGCCAGGCGGTGAGTGCCGTTCCCTTGATCGCACCGTGCCGGTCGATGGCCGTGTAGCCGTAGTGAGAACACGACGGGTAGTACTTGCACACCGGCCCCAGCAGCGGACTGATCGTCCACTGGTACAGCTTGATCAGAGCCAGCAGCGGGTACTTCATCGCGTGCCCCCTCCCAGCAGCCGCTGGAGAGCGGCGTCCAGGTCTCGGGCCAGCTGTGCGTGGTCTGCGTCGCCCGCTCCGGGCAGCGCTCGTACGACTACCAGGCTACCGGGGGGGAACAGGGCGACTCGGTCACGCATCAGATGACGCAGTCTGCGCTTCACCGTGTTGCGCACGACCGCGCCACCCACGGCCTTGCTGACGACGAAACCCGCACGCGTCGGGGGAGCGCTCTCCCCTGGCGCGTGCGGGTCCGTGGCACCGCTACGAAGGTGGACGACGAGCGTCGGGCGACCGGCCCGGCGCCCTCGTCGTACCGCGGTCGCGAAGTCCTCGCGCCGCCTCAGCCGGTTCTCGGTGGGCAGCACGATGTCATGACCTGACCGGGATCAGGCGGACAGACGGGCGCGACCCTTGCTACGGCGGGACGCGAGGATCGCGCGGCCGGCACGGGTGCGCATACGCAGCCGGAAGCCGTGGGTCTTCGCGCGACGACGGTTGTTCGGCTGGAAGGTGCGCTTGCTCACTCGGGGGCTCCAGAAGAATCAGTAGTGGCGGGGTGCCGTCCTGGCTGTCACCGTGCGCCCACGAGTAGCTCGCTTCACGCCCGAGTGCACCGCTTCCCGATCACCTGACGTGATCTGTGCCCATCGGAGGCAGGCGGCAGCAGCCATCGACAACTCGACCTGGTTACGGTACGCGGGACTGCGCCATTCGGTCAAACCGGGGGTCGACGAGAGACACTATCCACAGGCTGGGGACAACGACTTGAACCCTACCCGCCGCGCTGACTACCGTGGCTGGACTCCGATTCGTTCCCTTATCCCCGCCCGATCCGATTTTGATCCCGACCCGTCCCTGAACCACACGTTCGTGGGACCTGTGAGAGAGCGTGCCCTGTGGCTGACGTACCTGCCGATCTTGCCGCAGTGTGGCCACGAGTGCTGGAACAGCTCCTCGGCGAGGGCCGCGGACAGGGCGTGGAGTCCAAGGACGAGCACTGGATCCGGCGCTGCCAGCCGCTCGCGCTGGTCGCGGACACCGCCCTCCTCGCGGTGCCGAACGAATTCGCGAAGGGCGTACTGGAGGGCCGGCTCGCGCCGGTCGTCAGCGAGACCCTGAGCCGTGAGTGCGGCCGTCCCATCCGGATCGCGATCACCGTGGACGACTCGGCGGGCGAACCGCCGGCGCCCCCCGCCCAGCAGCCGCAGCCGCGCTACGAGGAACCGGAGCTGCCCTCGGGGCCGTACGAGGGCTACGGCCGCCACCGCGGCGACCAGCACCCGGGGCCCGACCCGCGGTCCGAGCAGCATCCGTCCGGCCGCCCGGACCAGCTTCCCACCGTGCGCCCCGTCTACCCGTCCGAGTACCAGCGCCCCGAGCCCGGCGCCTGGCCGCGCCACGGGCACGAGGAGTACGGCTGGCAGCAGCCCCGGCTCGGCTTCCCCGAGCGGGACCCGTACGCCTCGCCGTCCTCCCAGGACGGCTACGGCTCCGGCGAGGACGCCTACGGCTCGCCCCGGGACTACCGCCCGAAGGGCGCGGACCGGCCGCCGTACGAGCAGCAGCGCGGGGACTACGAGCCGTCCCGCCAGGACTACGACTCCGGGCGCGGCGAGTACGACCAGCGCGAGCCGGTCCGCCGTGAGCTGCCCGACCCGGCGGCGCACCGCGGCACCGGCCGCCCGGACGTGTCCGCCGGCGGCGCCCCCGGTCCGCCGGCCGCACAGCCGGCGCAAGCGCCGGGCGCTGGGGAGCCGACCGCGCGGCTGAACCCCAAGTACCTGTTCGACACGTTCGTCATCGGCGCCTCCAACCGGTTCGCGCACGCGGCGGCGGTCGCGGTCGCCGAGGCGCCGGCCAAGGCGTACAACCCGCTGTTCATCTACGGGGAGTCCGGGCTCGGCAAGACCCACCTGCTGCACGCCATCGGGCACTACGCGCGCAGCCTCTACCCGGGCACGCGGGTGCGGTACGTCAGCTCGGAGGAGTTCACCAACGAGTTCATCAACTCCATCCGCGACGGCAAGGGCGACAGCTTCCGCAAGCGCTACCGGGAGATGGACATCCTGCTCGTCGACGACATCCAGTTCCTCGCGGACAAGGAGTCGACGCAGGAGGAGTTCTTCCACACCTTCAACACGCTGCACAACGCCAACAAGCAGATCGTGCTCTCCAGCGACCGGCCGCCCAAGCAGCTCGTCACCCTGGAGGACCGGCTGCGGAACCGGTTCGAGTGGGGGCTGATCACCGACGTCCAGCCGCCCGAGCTGGAGACGCGGATCGCGATCCTGCGCAAGAAGGCGGTCCAGGAGCAGCTGAACGCCCCGCCGGAGGTGCTGGAGTTCATCGCCTCGCGGATCTCGCGGAACATCCGTGAGCTGGAGGGCGCGCTGATCCGGGTGACGGCGTTCGCCTCGCTCAACCGGCAGCCGGTGGACCTGGGCCTGACCGAGATCGTCCTGAAGGACCTGATCCCCGGCGGCGAGGACAGCGCGCCGGAGATCACGGCCACGGCGATCATGGGCGCCACGGCGGACTACTTCGGGCTGACGGTGGAGGACCTGTGCGGCACCTCGCGCGGGCGCGCGCTGGTGACCGCGCGGCAGATCGCGATGTACCTGTGCCGCGAGCTGACGGATCTGTCGCTGCCGAAGATCGGCGCGCAGTTCGGCGGCCGTGACCACACCACCGTGATGCACGCCGACCGCAAGATCCGCGCGCTGATGGCCGAGCGGCGCTCGATCTACAACCAGGTCACCGAGCTGACCAACCGCATCAAGAACGGCTGAGACCGGCCGCAGGCCGGTACGGAGGGCGTCCTCGGGATCCACGCGGTCCCGCGGGCGCCTTCTCGTGTCAGGGAGGCCCCGCACGCACGCGCCACCGTCGCGGGCGGCCACTTACCCGCTCGGTGCCGCCGTCGCGGTCGTCCACTGCCCTGCCTCGGTACCCGGTGCCGCCGTCGCGGACGGCCGCTTACCCGCTCGGTACCCTGCCCCGCTTGGTGCCCCTGACCCGCCAGGTCCCCCTGGCCGGCGTTCCCGCCGTCGCACCCGCCGCCACGCACGCCGTCGCCGCCTGGGTGTCCTGCGCCGGACCGGCCGGGCCCCGCTCGACCGCCGCAGGCCCTGCCGCGCCCCCAGCCGACGCCCGCCCCGCCCTCGCCCGGCTGGACCGGCCCCGGCCCGCCCAGCCTCCCCCCGCCCGGCCGCGTCCCACCCCGCTCAAGCCCCATCCGGCCCCCCTCCACCCCCGCGCAAGCCCGTTCCGGGCCGTCCGGGCCGGCTTCCGGTGGCTTCGGGCGGGCCGGGGACCGTTCCTGGGTCGTCACCTGGTGTTCGATTACCTGCCGGGTTACGGCCTTCCTCCACAGATTCGGTGACTTTCTTCCGTCCACACCCTGGGGACTGCCGAGTTGTCCAGAACGCTGTCCACAGGAAGGCTGGGGCCAGGACGTCCGCCCAGCTCAGCACCCTGTGGAATCGTGGACAAACGATCTCCACAGGGTGTGGATAACCTACGGACCCGCGAACGAGGGCCGAGGTTGTCCACGGCTACCCCACAGGCTGGGGACGGTTGTCCCCAGCAGAACCGGGCTTCTCCACATCGCTGTCCACTGTTCGGCAACCCGACGCACCCGCTCACCGCGTCGAGTGAAAGGCGTCACAGGAAGCTGCCGGATTGGGCTGTGGGAAACCTGGGTATTCCTGGGGACACAGCTGGGGAGAACTGCCCTCAGCCTGTGGGCGCTGTGTGCAGAACTTTCTGTTCTCCACAGAAGGGCCTGGTTGTCCACCGCCTCCGTACACAGGGTCGGTGGATAAAATTCCTGCGCTGAGCTGGGCAAACGTGGTTATCCACGGTATCCACAGGCCCTACTACTACTCCCGACTAGAGAGAGTTCGGCGACCGTTTCGAAGCGGGGGCTGTGCACAACTCGCTGTCTCGGGCCCGGCTGCCCCTCGGCCCGACTTGACCCCGACGGGCGCCTACTGTCAGTGCCGTGCGTCAGACTGGTCCCCGGTGTCCTGCCCGTCGCAGTGGGCGGTGACACCGAGTCGGAGGACTCAGTAGCAACAGCAGGAGGCGGCTTACGGTGAAGATCCGGGTGGAACGCGACGTACTCGCGGAGGCAGTGGCCTGGGCGGCACGCAGCCTCCCGGCCCGTCCGCCGGCGCCTGTCCTCGCCGGCCTGCTGCTGAAGGCCGAGGACGGCCAGCTGAGCCTGTCCAGCTTCGACTACGAGGTCTCCGCCCGGGTGAGCGTCGAGGCGGAGGTCGAGGAGGAGGGCACCGTCCTGGTGTCCGGCCGGCTGCTCGCCGACATCTCCCGTGCCCTGCCCAACCGGCCGGTGGAGATTTCCACAGACGGTGTACGGGCGACCGTGGTCTGCGGCTCCTCGCGCTTCACCCTCCACACCCTGCCGGTGGAGGAGTACCCGGCGCTGCCGCAGATGCCGAACGCGACCGGCACCGTGCCCGGCGAGGTCTTCGCCGCGGCCGTCGCCCAGGTGGCCATCGCCGCCGGCCGGGACGACACCCTGCCGGTGCTCACCGGTGTGCGGATCGAGATCGAGGGCGACACCGTCACCCTGGCCTCCACCGACCGCTACCGCTTCGCGGTCCGCGAGTTCCTGTGGAAGCCGGAGAACCCGGACGCCTCCGCCGTCGCCCTGGTGCCGGCCAAGACGCTGCTGGACACCGCCAAGGCGCTGGGCGCCGGGGACACCGTCACGCTGGCGCTGGCCGGGGCCGGTGCCGGTGAGGGCCTGATCGGCTTCGAGGGCGCCGGGCGGCGGACGACCACCCGCCTGCTCGAAGGCGACCTGCCGAAGTACCGCACGCTGTTCCCGACCGAGTTCAACTCCGTCGCCGTGATCGAGACCGCGCCGTTCGTGGAGGCGGTCAAGCGTGTGGCCCTGGTCGCCGAGCGGAACACCCCGGTGCGGCTGAGCTTCGAGCAGGGCGTGCTGATCCTGGAGGCCGGCTCCAGCGACGACGCACAGGCTGTGGAAAGGGTCGACGCGCAGCTCGATGGCGACGACATCTCGATCGCCTTCAACCCGACGTTCCTGCTGGACGGCCTGAGCGCGATCGACTCGCCGGTGGCGCAGTTGTCGTTCACCACGTCCACGAAGCCGGCGCTGCTGAGCGGCAGGCCCGCGGTGGACGCGGAGGCCGACGACGCGTACAAGTACCTGATCATGCCGGTGCGGCTCAGCGGCTGACCGTCGTCCACAGGGTGTGCACGGGCCGGGCGTCCGGTGTGGATGCCCGGCGCCGGGCCGGGAGCACGTGGGTCTCCGCAGGTGAGCGGCTATGCCCACAGCTGTGCATGAGCGTCCGGGTTTAGGCTCGGCTCGGCACCTCGGTGCCTTCCACGCCACACAGCGACCTAAGGAACACAACTGATGGAGCTCGGTCTCGTCGGCCTCGGCAAGATGGGCGGCAACATGCGCGAGCGGATCCGCCGCGCGGGCCACACCGTCATCGGATACGACCGCAACGCGGACCTCGCGGACGTCGACAGCCTGGAAGAGCTGGTCGGCAAGCTCAGCGGCCCGCGGGTGGTCTGGGTGATGGTCCCGGCCGGCGAGGCCACCCAGTCGACCGTGGACCGGCTGGCCGAGCTGCTGGAGCCCGGCGACGTGGTCGTGGACGGCGGCAACTCCCGCTGGACCGACGACGAGCGGCACGCCGAGGAGCTGGCCGCCAAGGGCATAGGCTTCGTCGACTGCGGTGTCTCCGGTGGCGTCTGGGGCCTGGAGAACGGGTACGCGCTGATGTACGGCGGCGACGCCGAGCACGTCGCCAAGGTGCAGCCGGTGTTCGACGCGCTGAAGCCGGAGGGCGACTTCGGCGCGGTGCACGCGGGCAAGGTCGGTGCGGGCCACTTCGCCAAGATGGTCCACAACGGCATCGAGTACGCGATGATGCAGGCCTACGCCGAGGGCTGGGAGCTGCTGGAGAAGGTCGACTCCGTCACGGACGTCCGTGAGGTCTTCCGCTCCTGGCAGGAGGGCACGGTCATCCGCTCCTGGCTGCTGGACCTCGCGGTCAACGCGCTGGACGAGGACGAGCACCTGGACGGTCTGCGCGGTTACGCGCAGGACTCCGGTGAGGGACGCTGGACCGTGGAGGCCGCCATCGACAACGCGGTGCCGCTGCCGGCGATCACCGCGTCGCTGTTCGCGCGGTTCGCCTCCCGCCAGGAGGACTCGCCGCAGATGAAGATGATCGCCGCGCTGCGCAACCAGTTCGGCGGCCACGCCGTAGAGAAGAAGTAAGCCGCAGCAGGAGCAGGGAGGTCGGCGGGACGACCATGCACGTCACGCATCTTTCGCTGGCCGACTTCCGCTCGTACGCCCGGGCCGAGGTCCCGCTCGACCCGGGCGTCACCGCCTTCGTCGGCCCCAACGGGCAGGGCAAGACCAACCTCGTGGAGGCGGTCGGCTATCTGGCGACGCTCGGCAGCCACCGGGTCGCCACGGACGCGCCCCTGGTCCGCATGGGCGCCGAGCGGGCGATCGTCCGGGCGCAGGTCCGCCAGGGCGACCGGCAGCAGCTGATCGAGCTGGAGCTGAACCCGGGCAAGGCCAACCGGGCCCGGATCAACCGCTCCTCGCAGGCCAAACCACGCGATGTGCTGGGCATCGTACGGACCGTGCTGTTCGCGCCCGAGGACCTCGCCCTGGTGAAGGGGGATCCCGGGGAGCGGCGGCGGTTCCTGGACGAGCTGGTCACCGCGCGCTCGCCGCGCATGGCGGGCGTGCGCTCCGACTACGAGCGGGTGCTCAAGCAGCGCAACACCCTGCTGAAGACCGCCGCCCTCGCGCGCCGGCACGGCGGGCGGTCCATGGACCTGTCCACGCTCGACGTGTGGGACCAGCATCTGGCGCGCGCGGGCGCCGAACTGCTCGTCCAGCGGCTGGATCTCATCGCCGCGCTGGGTCCGCTGGCCGACAAGGCGTACGAGCAGCTCGCTCCCGGCGGCGGTCCGGTGGCGCTGGAGTACCGGTCGTCGGCGCCGGGCGAGGCCCACACGCGCGAGGAGCTGTACGAGCAGCTGAGGGCGGCGCTCGCCCAGGTGCGCAAGCAGGAGATCGAGCGGGGCGTCACGCTGGCCGGCCCGCACCGGGACGACCTGGTCCTCAAACTCGGTGAGCTGCCCGCGAAGGGCTACGCCTCGCACGGCGAGTCCTGGTCCTACGCCCTCGCCCTGCGGCTGGCCTCGTACGACCTGCTGCGCGCCGAGGGCAACGAGCCGGTGCTGATCCTGGACGACGTCTTCGCCGAGCTGGACGCCCGCCGCCGGGAGCGGCTGGCGGAGCTGGTCGCGCCCGGCGAGCAGGTGCTGGTCACCGCCGCCGTGGACGACGACGTGCCCCAGGTGCTGGCCGGCGCCCGGTACGCGGTGGCCGGCGGGACGGTGGAGCGCGTATGAGCACCGGCGAACCCGCACCCGACGCCCCGGACGTCCGCGGCACCCCGGCGGCGCCCAAGGCGCCGGCCGCCCGGGGCGCGAAGGAGCCCTCCGGTGTCGACCTCGCGCGCGTGGCGTTGCGCGCCGCGAAGGAGCAGGCACGCGCGCGCGGGGACGCGGCGCGCCAGCGCAAGCAGGTGCGGCGCGGTGCCGGGCTGCGGTCCGGGGCGCGCGCCGACGGCCGCGATCCGATGGCGCTGGGCTCGGCGATCAACCGGCTGATCACCGAGCGCGGCTGGGAGACGCCGGCCGCGGTGGGCGGTGTGATGGGCCGCTGGCCGCAGATCGTCGGCGAGGATCTGGCCAAGCACTGCGTGCCGCAGCGGTACGACGAGGACGAGCGCGTGCTGACCGTCGGCTGCGACTCGACGGCCTGGGCGACCCAGCTCCGGGTGCTCGCCCCGGCGCTGGTGGCCCGGCTCAACGAGGACCTCGGGCACGGCAGCGTACGGGTGATCAAGGTGCTCAACCCGGGCGGTCCGCCCCGGCGCTACGGCCCGCTGCGGGCCCCGGGGAGCACCGGCCCCGGCGATACGTACGGGTGACGTACCTCACGTCCTGCCAGGTGCGCCGGAGGGCCGTCGTAGCCGCGTGCCACCGGTGTGGACCAGGGCCGGACGGGCCCGGGACGGCCTTCTGACCCGCCGGTAGCCAGGGGTTGACGGCCCGAAGCGCTGAGTGCCGCTGTGAGCCCCTTGGGGGCCCCTTCCGTATATCGGGACCCGGCGGAGACCGGTTGAGGGCGGCACATGGGAGCCCAGGTGCCCGCAAACCCCCATCGATGTCAGTGCTACCGGTAGACTGGAAGACAATCCCGCCCCAATGTGGGGACCGCCCGGGAAAAGCTGAGCAACGCTGATCAAGGCTTACCAACGCAACATGCCGCAGCCGCTCCGGCAACCTGCCGACGAGCCCGGCTCGTGCTGTGCCAGAAAGGGCGCTTCGTGGCCGATTCCGGCAACCCCAACGAGAACATCCCGTCCACCGACGCCGGCGTGAGCGGCGAGGCCGCCGGGACCCCCGCGGCCTCCGCCTCCTACGACGCCAGCGCCATCACCGTGCTCGAAGGGCTGGACGCGGTCCGCAAGCGGCCCGGCATGTACATCGGCTCCACGGGCGAGCGCGGTCTGCACCACCTGGTGTACGAGGTCGTCGACAACTCGGTCGACGAGGCGCTGGCCGGTTACGCCGACACCATCGACGTGACGATCCTCGCCGACGGCGGCGTGCGCGTCGTCGACAACGGCCGTGGCATCCCGGTGGGCATCGTGCCCTCCGAGGGGAAGCCGGCCCTCGAGGTCGTGCTGACCGTGCTGCACGCGGGTGGCAAGTTCGGCGGCGGCGGGTACGCGGTCTCCGGTGGTCTGCACGGTGTCGGTGTGTCCGTGGTGAACGCGCTGTCCATGAAGGTCGCCGTCGAGGTGAAGACCGACGGGCACCGCTGGACGCAGGACTACAAGATGGGCGTGCCGACGGCGCCGCTGGTCCAGCACGAGGCGACCGAGGAGACCGGCACGTCGGTCACCTTCTGGGCCGACCCGGAGATCTTCGAGACCACCGAGTACTCCTTCGAGACGCTGTCCCGGCGTTTCCAGGAGATGGCGTTCCTCAACAAGGGCCTGACGATCCGGCTCACCGACGAGCGCGAGTCGGCGAAGGCCACCAGCGGCGCGGACGAGGCGGGCGCCGACGAGAAGGCCGAGGTCAAGGCCGTCACGTACCACTACGAGGGCGGCATCGTCGACTTCGTGAAGTACCTCAACTCCCGCAAGGGAGAGGCGGTGCACCCGACGGTCGTCTCGCTGGAGGCCGAGGACAGGGACAAGAGCCTGTCCCTCGAAGTCGCCATGCAGTGGAACAGCGGCTACAGCGAGGGCGTGTACTCCTTCGCGAACATCATCCACACCCACGAGGGCGGCACCCACGAAGAGGGCTTCCGCGCGGCTCTCACCAGCCTGATCAACAAGTACGCGCGCGACAAGAAGCTGCTGCGCGAGAAGGACGACAACCTCACCGGCGACGACATCCGTGAGGGTCTGACCGCGATCATCTCGGTGAAGCTCAGCGAGCCGCAGTTCGAGGGCCAGACGAAGACGAAGCTGGGCAACACGGAGGCCAAGACCTTCGTGCAGCGGGCGGTCTACGAACACCTCAACGACTGGCTGGACCGCAACCCGGTGGAGGCCGCGGACATCGTCCGCAAGGGCATCCAGGCGGCGACCGCGCGCGTGGCGGCCCGCAAGGCGCGCGACCTGACGCGCCGCAAGGGCCTGCTGGAGTCGGCCTCCCTGCCGGGCAAGCTGTCCGACTGCCAGTCGAACGACCCCACCAAGTGCGAGATCTTCATCGTCGAGGGCGACTCCGCCGGCGGCTCGGCCAAGTCCGGCCGCAACCCGCAGTACCAGGCGATCCTCCCGATCCGCGGCAAGATCCTGAACGTGGAGAAGGCGCGGATCGACAAGATCCTGCAGAACCAGGAGATCCAGGCGCTGATCTCGGCCTTCGGCACGGGTGTGCACGAGGACTTCGACATCGAGAAGCTCCGGTACCACAAGATCATCCTGATGGCGGACGCCGACGTCGACGGCCAGCACATCAGCACCCTGCTGCTGACCTTCCTGTTCCGCTTCATGCGGCCGCTGGTCGAGGCCGGGCACGTGTACCTGTCCCGCCCTCCGCTGTACAAGATCAAGTGGGGCCGGGACGATGTGGAGTACGCCTACTCGGACCGGGAGCGCGACGCGCTGATCGAGCTGGGCCGCCAGCGCGGCAAGCGGGTCCGCGAGGACTCCATCCAGCGCTTCAAGGGCCTCGGCGAGATGAACGCCGAGGAGCTGCGCGTGACCACCATGGACCAGGAGCACCGGGTCCTCGGCCAGGTCACCCTCGACGACGCCGCCCAGGCCGACGACCTGTTCTCGGTCCTCATGGGCGAGGACGTGGAGGCGCGCCGCCAGTTCATCCAGCGCAACGCCAAGGACGTCCGCTTCCTCGACATCTGAGTCGGTCTCAGCTGACCGCACCAGGAAGGATTCCCACCAGCAATGGCCGACGAGAACACCCCCGTCACCCCGGAAGAGGGCGGCGAAATCGTGATGCGTGTCGAGCCCGTCGGGCTCGAGACGGAGATGCAGCGCTCGTACCTCGACTACGCGATGTCCGTCATCGTCTCCCGCGCGCTGCCCGACGTCCGTGACGGTCTCAAGCCCGTCCACCGGCGGGTGCTGTACGCGATGTACGACGGCGGCTACCGCCCCGAGCGCGGCTTCTACAAGTGCGCCCGCGTGGTCGGCGACGTCATGGGCAACTACCACCCGCACGGCGACTCCTCCATCTACGACGCCCTGGTGCGCCTCGCCCAGTCGTGGTCGATGCGGATGCCGCTGGTGGACTCCAACGGCAACTTCGGCTCCCCGGGCAACGACCCGGCGGCGGCCATGCGCTACACCGAGTGCAAGATGGCGCCGCTGTCGATGGAGATGGTCCGCGACATCGACGAGGAGACCGTCGACTTCACGGACAACTACGACGGCCGCTCCCAGGAGCCGACCGTCCTGCCGGCCCGCTTCCCGAACCTGCTGATCAACGGCTCGGCCGGCATCGCGGTCGGCATGGCCACCAACATCCCGCCGCACAACCTGCGCGAGGTGGCGGCCGGCGCCCAGTGGTACCTGGAGAACCCCGAGGCCTCCCACGAGGAGCTGCTGGACGCGCTCCTGGAGCGCATCAAGGGCCCGGACTTCCCGACCGGCGCGCTGGTGGTCGGCCGCAAGGGCATCGAGGAGGCGTACCGCACCGGGCGCGGCTCCATCACGATGCGCGCGGTGGTCGAGGTCGAGGAGATCCAGAACCGCCAGTGCCTGGTGGTCACCGAGCTGCCGTACCAGGTGAACCCGGACAACCTCGCGCAGAAGATCGCCGACCTGGTGAAGGACGGCAAGATCGGCGGCATCGCGGACGTCCGGGACGAGACCTCGTCGCGTACCGGCCAGCGCCTGGTGATCGTCCTCAAGCGGGACGCGGTCGCCAAGGTCGTGCTGAACAACCTGTACAAGCACACCGACCTGCAGACGAACTTCGGCGCCAACATGCTGGCGCTGGTCGACGGCGTGCCGCGCACCCTCTCGCTGGACGCCTTCATCCGGCACTGGGTGACGCACCAGATCGAGGTCATCGTCCGCCGGACGAAGTTCCGGCTGCGCAAGGCCGAGGAGCGGGCGCACATCCTGCGCGGTCTGCTCAAGGCCCTGGACGCCATCGACGAGGTCATCGCGCTGATCCGGCGCAGCGAGACCGTCGACGTCGCGCGCGGCGGACTGATGGGCCTGCTGGAGATCGACGAGATCCAGGCCAACGCGATCCTGGAGATGCAGCTGCGGCGGCTGGCGGCCCTGGAGCGGCAGAAGATCGTCCAGGAGCACGACGAGCTCCAGGCGAAGATCAACGAGTACAACCAGATCCTCGCCTCGCCGGTCCGCCAGCGCGGGATCGTCAGCGCGGAGCTGACCGCGATCGTCGACAAGTACGGCGACGACCGGCAGACCAAGCTGATCCCGTACGAGGGCGACATGTCCATCGAGGACCTGATCGCCGAGGAGGACATCGTCGTCACCGTCACGCGCGGCGGCTACGTCAAGCGGACGAAGACGGACGACTACCGGGCGCAGAAGCGCGGCGGCAAGGGCGTGCGCGGGGCGAAGCTGAAGGAAGACGACATCGTCGACCACTTCTTCGTCTCCACCACCCACCACTGGCTGCTGTTCTTCACCAACAAGGGCCGGGTGTACCGGGCGAAGGCGTACGAGCTGCCCGACGCCGGCCGGGACGCGCGCGGACAGCACGTGGCGAACCTGCTGGCCTTCCAGCCGGACGAGGCGATCGCCGAGATCCTCGCGATCCGGGACTACGACGCGGCGCCGTACCTGGTCCTGGCCACGAAGGCCGGTCTGGTCAAGAAGACGCCGCTGAAGGACTACGATTCGCCGCGCTCCGGCGGTGTCATCGCGATCAACCTGCGCGAGCGCGAGGACGGCAGCGACGACGAGCTGATCGGCGCGGAACTGGTCTCGGCCGACGACGACCTCCTGCTGGTCAGCAAGAAGGCCCAGTCGATCCGGTTCACCGCCTCGGACGAGTCCCTGCGCCCGATGGGCCGTGCCACCTCCGGTGTCAAGGGGATGAGTTTCCGGGAGAGCGACGAGCTTCTCTCGATGAATGTCGTCCGACCCGGTACGTTCGTGTTCACTGCCACCGACGGTGGGTACGCGAAGCGGACCGCCGTCGACGAGTACCGCGTCCAGGGCCGCGGCGGCCTCGGCATCAAGGCCGCCAAGATCGTGGAGGACCGTGGGTCGCTCGTCGGCGCGCTGATTGTCGAGGAGAACGACGAGATCCTCGCCATCACCCTCTCCGGCGGTGTGATTCGTACGCGAGTCAGCGAGGTCAGGGAGACGGGCCGTGACACGATGGGCGTCCAACTGATCAACCTGGGCAAGCGCGATGCCGTGGTCGGTATCGCACGTAACGCCGAGGCCGGGCGCGAGGCGGAGGAAGTCGACGGCGACGTGGCCGTGGACGAGACCGCCGAGGGTGCCGCGACCGCCGGCACGGACGAGGGTGAGGCACCCTCGGCCGAGTAGCACGAGGAGTGAGTCATCGTGAGCGGAGCCACGGGCGCCGGATCGGCCGGTACCTCGACGGGTACGGAAACGGACGGCGGCGGCCGTGGCTCCGCCGCGCGTACGGCAAGTGCGAGCGACCCGCACACGACGAACCTGAAGCCGGTGAAGGCGTCCGAGAGGGACTCTTCCCGTACGTCTGGATCCCAGGGGGGAACGTTGACGGACACCCGAGGTCCGGCCGCGGCCGGCGAGGCACGGGCGGCGTCGCCGCTCCCCGGCGAGCGGCACCCGGAGCAGCCCGGCGGGCCGTACCACCCGCCGCAGGCCTATCCGGCGCAGGCCCCGGCCGGCGCGGTCCGCAAGCCGCGCACCGGCGTGCGCCAGCCGACGGCGCCGCGGACCCGCAAGGCGCGGCTGCGGGTGGCCAAGGCCGACCCGTGGTCGGTGATGAAGGTCAGCTTCCTGCTCTCCATCGCGTTCGGCATCTGCACGATCGTCGCCTCGGCGGTGCTGTGGATGGTCATGGACGCGATGGGCGTGTTCTCGACGGTCGGCGGCACGATCTCGGAGGCGACCGGCTCGAACGAGGCGAACGGCTTCGACCTCCAGGCGTTCCTGTCCCTGCCGCACGTCCTCACGTTCACGTCGGTCATCGCGGTCATCGACGTGGTCCTGGCCACGGCGCTCGCGACGCTCGGCGCGTTCATCTACAACCTCTCCGCGGGCTTCGTGGGCGGCATCGAGCTGACCCTCGCGGAGGACGAGTGACGACCCCCGACAACCGATTTTGGGACTGACGGGGTCGTGCGCTAACCTTCAGGAGTCAGCGCGCGGGACACACACCGCAGAGCGCGGCGGGGCTATAGCTCAGTTGGTTAGAGCGCATCCCTGATAAGGATGAGGCCACAGGTTCAAATCCTGTTAGCCCCACCAGCGAGAAGAACCCCCAGTCTTAACGGCTGGGGGTTCTTGACGTTTATGGGTGACCTCTCCTGCCCGTCGGTATCCCGGTGCCGAAGGGGGCCGGGAAGACGGGAATGCCCGACCGCTGGCGACGGGGGATGCACCAGCGATCGGGCTATGGCCAAGGGTAACAAGGTTGCCGGTGGCGTGGGGCCAAGTCCGGGGGGAATCAAGCAGGTTGGCCGATCATCGACCGCACGGAGGGTCGTAGGAGAGGCGGGGCAGGTACTCGTGCCAGCGCTGTTTCGTCAGGACGCCCCGGGTGACCGCGCAGATGTGGCGGATCGCCGTGCCGGTGTCCAGGTTCCACAGGCGGACCGTGTCCGTACCGCTGGAGACGCCGAGGACGCGGCTGCCGGGGCTGAAGGACAGGAACGTGCCCGTCTTGGCGTTGGGGCTCATCGACTGGCCGACCGGGGTGGCGTCGGCGGGGTCGGCGACGTTCCACAGGCGGACCGTGTTGTCGTTGCCGCCGCTGGCCAGCGTGTGGCCGGCCGCGGCGAACGTCAGGGACGTCACCGCCTCGGTGTGGCCGGTCAGCGGGGCGCCCAGGGCGCTCGCCGCGGCCGGGTCGGTGACGTTCCACAGCCGTACCGTGTCGTCGTCGCTGCCGCTGGCCAGCGTGTCCCCCCGCGGGCTGAACGCGAGCGTGTTGACCGGCCCGGTGTGCTCGGTGAGCGGCTTGCCGAGCGCCGCGGCGTGCGCCGGGCGGGTGACGTCCCACAGCCGGATCGTGCTGTCCGCGCTGCCGCTGGCCAGCGTGTGCCCGTCCGGGGCGAAGGCGAGGGCGTTGACATAGCCCCGGTGGCCGGTGAGCGGGGTGCCGAGCCGTACGGCGTGCGCGGGATCGGTGACATCCCACAACTGGATGGTGCGGTCGTCGTAGGCGGTGGCCAGGGTGTGCCCGTCGGGGCTGTAGGCCAGCGCGTCCGGGCCCATGAAACGGGTCCGCAGGATCAGCGGCGGGCCGGCCGCGACCGGGTGGGCGGGGTCGGTGACGTTCCACAGGTGCACCGTGCGGGCGCCGGTGAGGACGGCGAGGACGCGGCCGTCGGGGGAGAACAGCAGCGAGCGCTGGTCGCCGTCGGCCCGCATGAACGGCCTGCCGAGCGGCACGGGCCGGCCGGGCCGGGTCACGTTCCACAGCCGTAGCCTGCCGTCCCGGGCGGCCGTGGCCAGCACCCGGCCGTCCGGCCGGAACGCACCGGTCCGGCCGATCATGTCCGTGGCCGGCACCGACCACAGCCGCACCTTGCCGTCCCCGCTGCCGGTGGCGAGGGTACGGCCGTCCGGGCGGAACCCGAGCGCGTACATCTCCCCGCTGCTGCCCGCGAGCGGTTCGCCGACCTGGGACGGGGACGCCGGGTCGCTGACGTTCCACAGGCTCGCGGTGCTGTCCGCGCTCGCGGCGGCCAGCCGGTCCCCGTCGGGGCTGAACGCCACCGACCAGACCGGCCCGGTGTGCCCGGTCAGCGGCGAGCCGGCCGGCGCCGCGCGGCCGGGCACCCGTACGTCCCACAGCCGTATGGTGTCGTCCGCGCTGCCGCTGGCCAGGGTGTGCCCGTCGGGGCTGTAGGCCACCGAGTGCACCAGGTCCGTGTGCCCGCGCAGCGTCCTGACCTGGGCGGGCCGGCGCGGCGCGGACACGTCCCACAGCCGGATCGTCTCGTCGTCGCCGCCCGTCGCCAGCGTCCGCCCGTCCGGGCTGAACACCACACAGCGCACCGCGGCGCTGTGGCCGCGCAGCACGGACAGCGCGACGGGCCGGCGCGGGTCGGCCACGTTCCACAGCCGTACGGTGCTGTCCTCGCCGGCCGTGGCCAGGGTGCGGCCGTCCGGGCTGAACGCGACCAGGTAGATCGTGCCCCGGTGGCCGGTGAGCGGCGCCCCGAGCGGCAGCGGGCGCGCGGGGTCGCCGACGTCCCACATCCGGACCGTGCCGTCGTCGCCGGCGCTGGCCAGGGTGCGGCCGTCCGGGCTGAAGACGGCGCTGCTCACCCAACTGGTGTGCCCGGTCAGGGGCTTGCCGAGCGGGGCCGGGCGGTGCGGGTCGGCCACGTTCCACAGCCGGACCGTGTGGTCGTAGCTCGCCGTGGCCAGGGTCTTGCCGTCCGGGCTGAACGAGGTGAGGTAGACGGCACCGGTGTGGCCGGACAGCGGGGTGGCCAGCGGCGCGTTCACGATCGACAGCAGCCTGCTGTACGTGCCCTCGTCGTCGGGCCGCAGCCGGTGTGCGACCAGGTCGAGCTGGGCGGCCAGCGACGGATCGCTGTGCTGCACCCGGTCCGCCTCGGCGAGGACCTGCTCGAACACGGCGTCGTCGCGCTGCTTCCAGGCGATCACCGCGGAGCCGGCGGCCAGCACGGCCAGTGCCACCAGCGCCGCCACCGCGGCCCGGCTCAGCCACACCGTGCGCTTGCGCAGCCGCACCGAGGCGGCCAGGAACTCCACCGCGCTGCGGGTCAGATAGGTGTCCCCGGCCGACCGGGCCCAGCTACGGGCCTGCTCCAGCCGCGAGCCCCGGTACAGCAGCGAGCTGTCCCGGCCCGAGTCCTCCCAGGCCCGGCCGTCCTCCTCCAGCCGCTGGCGCAGCAGGTGGTCGCCCCGGCCCTCGTCGATCCAGTGCCGCAGCCGGGGCCAGGCGTGCAGCAGCGCCTCGTGGGTGATCTCCACGGTGTCCGCGTCCAGCGTCACCAGCCGGGCCCGGACCAGGGCCTCCAGCGACTCCTCGGTCTTGTCCGGGTCCGCCGACTCCTCGGCGAGCTGCCGCCGGGTGCCGCGCCGGCGCGTGGCCTGGGTGTCCTCGCCCAGCCGGACCAGCCGCAGCAGCAGCAGCCGGGCGGCGGCCCGGGCCGCGGGGTCCAGGCCGGACCAGGCCCGCTCGGCGGTCGCGGCGACCGCGCCCTGGATGCCGCCGGCCGCGCGGTAGCCGGCCAGCGTCAGCCGGCCGGCCTTGCGGCGCTGCCAGGTGGCCAGCAGGGCGTGCGACAGCAGCGGCAGCACGCCCGCGTCGTGCGCCCCGCGCGGGCCGTCGGCGCTCACCTCGCGCACGATCAGCTCCGCGAGCCCCGGCTCCAGCTCCAGCCCCACCGCCTTCGCCGGGCCGGTCACCGCCTCGCGCAGTTCGGTGCCGGTCAGCGGGCCGAGCACCATGTGGCGGTGCTGGAGGGCGTCGGCCAGCTCCGGGTAGCCGAGGCACTGCTCGTAGAAGTCGGCCCGTATGCCGAGGACGACCCGGACGGGCGCGGGTCCGGCGGAGCCGGGGGGCGGGGTGCAGGCGGCGTGCAGGAAGCGGATGAAGGTACGCCGGTCCGCCTCGTCGGCGCAGAGGGTGAACGCCTCCTCGAACTGGTCCACGATGACGACCGGCCGGGCGTCCGGCGCGGTCGCCCGGCCCGCCCAGACCGCGACCGCCTCGCGTACGGCCCGCGCGATGTGCGGGGCGTCGCAGCCCGGCAGCGCCGGGTTCCGCGCCGCCGCCCGCTCGGCCCGGCACGCCTTCGCGGCCACGGCGGCCAGCTCGGGGATACGGCGCACCAGCTCGCCCAGCGGATCGGGGCCGGGGACGAGCTGGAGGACGGGGCCGGGGGGATCGGCGGGGTGGGCGGGAGCGGGGCTTGTGGATGGGGAGGAGGGGGAGGGAGGTGCGGGGGATGCGGTGGGATTCCCGGTACCCGTGGGGCCGTTGGTGCTGCTGGGAGTGGTGCCCGGGGCACCCGTGGGCCTGCTGGTGCCGGTGGAACCGGGAGGCCGGCCCGTTCGCTGCGGGGCGGGGTGGAGCGGTGCCGCCTGGTCGTGCGGGGCGGGATGGCCGGGCGGGGCCGGGGACGGGCGGGCCGTGGCCTTCGGGTCGGCCGGTGACGGGCGGGCCGTGGAGTCCGGTTCGGCCGGGGCGGGCTGGGACGGGAGAGGAAGGGAGATCCGCCCGGCGGGACCGGCGGCCTGGGCAGGGTGGGCCGCCTTGTCCTGCCGGGCCGTGGGGGTGCTCAGGGCGCCGCCGCGGATGGCGGGGACCAGGCCGGCGTTGAGCAGGGACGACTTCCCGGCGCCGGACGCGCCGACCAGCATGACCAGTCCGCCCGACCGCTCGGCCGCGCGGAGCTGGGCGACGAGGGCCTTCGTACTGCGTTCCCGGCCGAAGAACCACCGGGCGTCCTCCCACCGGTAGGGGGCCAGCCCGCGGTACGGGCACACACCGCCGGCGACGGGCGGCGCCTGGGCCGGCGGCCGCCGGTTCTCCTCGGCGGGCGGCGCGTGGCGGTCGCCGGCCGGGCCGGTCAGGGCCAGCTCCCACAGCCGCTGCCAGTGGGCGAGGTCGTAGAGTCCGGTGGAGACCGGGGCGGGGCGCAGCCGCCGGGCCTCCGGGATCAGGATCTGGAGGACCGCCGCGAGGGCGGCGAACTGGGCCGGTACGTTCCTGGCCCGGCGCCAGTCACTGATCCGCTGTGCGGACACCCGCACGGGCCGGCCGCGCTCGTCGACCCGCTGCAGCCGTACGACCGCCTCGGCGACACTCTTCAGGGGAGGGTTTCCGGCCTCCTTGTACAGCAGCGCGAGCCGCTCGGCGAAGGCTGTGCGTGCCCCTGAGTCGGAACTCAAGGCCCCACCCCTTACTTTCCCCCGCGTGTGGACGTCCGGACCGGAAAACCCACCCTATACGTCTGACCTGCGGTTAAGGGGAGGACTTCAGTCCGGAACCTCCTCGTGGGGGACGACAGATGGCAGGATCCGAACCCGGTAGTGGACCGGTCACCCACTGTCCGGACAGGCCACCGGCTCAGTGCTCGGAGAGACAGCCCACGGCACCGAACGTTCTCGGTCAAATTCGGTCACCCCGCGTCGCGTGCGGCGGCTGAGCCACGCGCGACCCAGAGAGCCGGCACTCCGGCCCCGATCTTCGATCCGTGCCGCGCCGACATGGCACGGGTCGACGGCCCCGCACCGTTCGGCACCGGTCCCCACGAGGGGAGGGACCGGTGCCGGGCGGGCGGGAAGCTGAGACCGGCGGTCTTCCCCACGCCGTCCGTACCCGTCGTCCCTACACGCCGCACATGCCCTCCGTACGCGTCGCCGCCCACGCCGCCCGTGCGCCTCGGCGGTGCCCCGGCCGCCGTGGGAGTTCAGCCGTCGTGGGAGCTCAACCGCCGTGGGAGTTCAGCCGGCCGGCGGGACGTCAGCCGGCGGCCAGCTCCAGTCGTAGCCGGCGAGCGCGCGGGCCCGGGCCTCCGCGACCGCCGTACGGGCCGCCAGTTCGGCGGGGTCGACATGGGCGGCCTGGCCGGTGACCTGTCCGTCCCACTTGCGGTACAGCAGACCGGTCCGCGCGGTGAACCAGCCGCGGCTGACCGCGTCCAGCGCCAGCAGCAGCCCGGTGTCCTCGGAGGCCGGCAGCGCCATCCAGCCGCCCAGGGCGAGCAGCAGCTCACGCCGTACGCACAGGCTCGCCGGATGGACCGGGAGGCGGAAGCCGTTCCGCCGCCAGTGGGCGAGCACGGTCCCGCGCTCCACCGGGCCGTCGTCGGGGTCGCCGGGGAAGCCGGCCGTGGAGCCGTCGGGCAGCAGGTCCAGGACGCGGGAGGCCGTCCAGCCGACGGCCGGGTGCGCCTCCAGCACGGCCAGGTCGCGGGCGAGCGCGCCCGGCGTGAGCTGGTCGTCGGCGTCCAGCACCTTGACGTACCCGCCCTCGGCGCGCGCCAGCGCGAGCGTCCGGGCCACGCCGGGGCCGCCGGGCCGGCCCTGCCGGAAGGAGACGCGCGCGTCGTCCGGGACGTACGGCCGGACCTCGTCCGTCGTGCCGTCCTCCTGGACGAGCCACTCCCACTCCCAGCCGGCGGGCAGCCGCTGTGCGCACAGGGAGGCGTACGCGTCCGGCAGGAACCGGGCGGACGGGCCGTGGACAGCGGTGACTACGGTGACGCGCCGGCTCACGGCAGCGCTCACCACCTTTCCGTGGGGCGGGGCGAGTTGCGCTGCCAGCATGGCCTACGGCGGGCCCGGGAAAACGCGAGACCCCCGGCCGGTGCGGCCGGGGGTCTTTCCGTTTCGACTGGTGCGTACGCAAGTCGCCGTGGTGTCGAGACGTTGCGGTACTGCGCGCGGGCCGGCTCAGCACAGGAGCGGCGCCGGGGCGTGGCCCGGGGCCGGGACCTCCGCCTGCCGCGGCTGGGCTTCCGCGGATGCTTCCGTCTGGACTTCCGTCTGGGCCGGGGTCAGGGGCCGGTGGCGGCAGCTCGGGGACTTTCCGTGGGCCTCGGCCCTGATCCGCTGCTTCATCGTGGGGGGCAGGGCCCTGGCGTGGGACCAGGCCCAGTGGCGCGTCGCCGGGACCGCCGGGTTCGTGCGGTGCGCGGTGCCGGTGCGCGGGCTCTCGGTCCGGGGACCGGCCGCGGCGGCGGTGGCGGTGCCCGCGGTGACGAGACCGAGCGCCGTGCACAGCGCGAGGAAGGCGGTGACGATGGCGGTCCACAGCTTCATGACCTTGTTCTGGGCCATGACCCCTCACTTTCGGGTTGGGCGATTTGCGTACTTTGTTCATCATGTGTATGGGGGCGGGGAAGTGGTGGACCGACGCCCGTGGCGCGTCGATGTTCCGATGAACACCACCCGGATGGCCGCAAGGCGGTCGGAAAGCTCCCATAAGCCGATGAGCACGAGCGAAAGGGGAGCAAGGTAACTGTACGTGCGGGTGTGGTCACCCTGCGGCCAAGACGGCGTCCGACCTGGGCTATCGCGCTCGCGGGGGCGGGAGTTGGGGCCCGGCGCAGGTCACCGATCGATATCGGTCGGTGTGTATAGTCGGGCGCCAGAGGTCCCCCTACGTCAAGGAAAGACGAGGTCGCGCGGTGAAGAAGCTGCTCCTGGTCGCACTGGCCGCCATCGGCGGGCTCCTCGTGTACCGCCAGATCCAGGCGGATCGCGCCGAGCAGGACCTGTGGACGGAGGCGACTGACTCCGTGCCCACGGGTTCGTGAGTCCCGAAACCGAAGCACATACCGAATCTGTACGGACCCCGGCCGCCTGAGCGGCCGGGGTTCTGTGCTTCCCGCCGGGCCTCCGGGGCGTCTCGCGTTGCGGGGGCGTGCCGGGTGGGGTAGGCGGAGGGGCGGGGTGTGCCGGGGTGGCGCCGGTTTCGGACGGGTGTACCCGTTGCCCGGATGGCGCAGGGCCGGCCGGGGCAGGATGGGCCCGGTCCGGCGGGTGGGGCGACGACGGGGGTGGTGGCGCGTGCGGAGGCGAGCGGGCGGGGCTGCGGCGGGACGGTGGCGGCGGGCCGCCGCGAGGGCCCGGCGCGTCGCACTGGTGCTGCCGGCGGCCTGGGCCGTCGCGCTGTCCGGCCCGGCGACCGCCCTGGCCGGCGCCGCGTCGGCGGCCGCCGCTCCGGTTGTGGCCGCGCCGGCTGTCGCCGGTCCCGCAGCCGCCGCGCCGGCTGTCGCCGCTCCGATTGTCGCCGCTCCGGCCGTCGCCGGTGCGCGGTCGGAGTCGGGGCGCGCATCGGGAGCGGTGCCGGAGGCGGGGCTGGGCTCGGGAGCGGTGTCGGAGGCGGGGTCGTACGCCTTCGTGCCCGGCGCCCGGAGTGTCGCGGGCGCGGCGGACACCTCGGCCGCCGAGGCGCTGGAGGCCGGCCACCCCTACCGCAGCTCCCTCCCACGCGGCGGCAGGCTCTACTACCGGCTGCGGCTCACCGCCACGGACACGGCGTATGTCCCCGTCACCGCCGTACCGCCCGCGGACGCCACCGTCACCGCCACCGACGGCATCCGCGTCTCGCTCCGGGACGCGCACGGCACCTCCTGCTCCTACGCCTCCGCCCGCTTCGGCGCCGGGCTCAGCCCGCGCCCGGTCACGGCCCTGGGGCAGCGCGAGGCGGGCAAGGCGCTGTGCCAGGGGGCGGGCACGTACTACCTGCTCGTCGAGCGTCTCGACGCCCAGGGTGCCGGCGCGGCGGCCACGTCCGGGCGGTGGGACCTGGAGATCACGCCCGCCACGGAACCGGGCCTGGCCCAGGCCGGCGCCACGGACCCGCCGCGCGCCTGGGACTCCGCCACCCCCGCGCCCCTCCCCGGCCGGCCCCGCGACCGCACCGGCGGCACCGGGTTCGCCACCGCGCGCCCGCTCGGCCAGGGCGTCTGGCGAACGGCCCTCACCCCCGGCGAGACCCGGTTCTACGCGGTGCCGCTGGACTGGGGCCTGCGCCTGCACGCCTCGGCCGGGCTGGGCGGCGCCCCGGGCCACGGCTACGCCGGCGGCGCCCTGAACCTCTCCCTCTACAACCCCGTCCGCGGCTACGTCGACGGCGTCTCCCTCGGCTACACCGGCGCCGCGAAGTCCGCCGCGCTCGCTCCGCTGCCGCCGGTGGAGTACGCCAACCGGTACGCCGTCCCGGCCGGCGTGACCTCCGTCCGGTTCGCCGGCCACTACTACGTGGTCCTGCACCTCAGCACCCGCCTGGCCGACACGTTCGGGCAGGGGCCGTTCGAGGTGACCCTGCGGGTACGGGTGGCCGGGCGGACGCACGCGGGACCCGGATACGCCGGCAGCCCCGAGCCCGGGGGTGTCTTCACGGTCACCGAGCGGGACCGCGCGGCCGCGCTGGCCGGGGACACCGGAGGCACCGGGGGCCCGGGACCGGGACCGGGCGGGGCGGGCGGCGGGAACCGGGCGATGCGGCTGGTCGCCGTCGGCGGGATCGGCTCGGGGACCGCGCTGCTGCTGGTCCTCGGCGGCTGGACGGTGGCGGCCCGCCGCTCGCACGCGCGCTCCCGGTGAGGTGAGCGGGCCCGGCCCGGCCCTGGCGACGACCGGCTCGGGCGACGCAGAGCCGGTCGGTGGTCGGTCAGCAGCCGGCCAGTAGAGGGTTAGTGGCCGGTCGGTGGCGGGGGCAGTGGCCGGTCAGTAGCGGGTCAGCGCCCAGAAGCCGACCGCGTAGCAGGCGAGCGCCAGCAGCAGGATCACGAGTACGGCGCGGGCGGGCGGTCCGGGCCGCGGGGCCGCGCGCCGCGCCCGCCGGTGCCGGGGCTGCGAGGCGGGACGGGCGGGAGAGGCGGGAGGGGCCGCTGCGGTGGCTCGTGGGTCGCGGGCCGTGTACGCGGCGGTGTCGGTGGTGGTGTCGAGGGGCGGGAGCGGCAAGGGCCCAGGAGCCCGCGTCGGCATCGGCACGGGTGCGGGAGGGGGCGGGAAGGTGTGTGGGTGCGGGGCGGGGGCGGGTACGGGATCGGGGGCCGGGGGGTGCTGGGGTGGCGGCAGCCGGAAGCTGCCGGTGTCCGACAGGGAGCCGGTGTGGGTGGGTTCGCCGGAACCGTGGGCGGGCGTGCCGGAACCCGTGACCAGGCTCCCGCTCGTCCCCGCGCTCATGCCCGCGCTCGCGTCTGCCCGCGCGCCCGGTGTACCCGCGCTCACACCCGCGCCCAGGTCCGCCCGCGCGCCCGGCACCGCTCCCGTACTCGAGTGCCCGCCCGAGCCAGTGCCGGTGCCGGTGCCGTCGCCCGTGCCCGGTGCCGTACCCGGGCGCCTGGCCGAGTCCGTGCCCGTGCCGTCGCCCGTAGCCCCGCCTGCGCCCGTGCCGGCCCCCGTAATCCCGCCTGTGCCCGGCGTCGTATTCCTCCCCGGCACCAGGTCCAAGGCGACGCCGGAGGCCTGGCGGAGGGGGCCGGCGGGGCCGAAACCGGGGGGCAGGGGGCCGAGTTGGTCGAAGATCTCGACGAGTTCGTCGTCGGGGCCGGGCTCCGGCAGGAGTTCCGCGGCGTCGGCGAGCGCCTTGCGCGCCCCCGTGGCCGTACGGAAACGCCGTGCGGGATCGGGCTGGAGCAGCGAGGCGACGACGCCCCAGACCGGTTCCGGGACGCCCTTCGGCGCGCCGGGCGTGCCGTGCTCCTCGAAGTACCGCACGAGGGCGCCGGCGTCCGGCTTGGCGCCCTGGAGGAGGTAGAGGGCGACCAGGCCCACGGCGAACAGGTCGGCGGGGAAGTCGGGTTCGGCGCCCTGTAACTGCTCGGGGGCGAGGTAACCGGGCGTGCCCACCACGAGGTTGGTCTCCGTCAGCCGGGGTTCGCCGAGCCGCATGGCGATGCCGAAGTCGGAGAGCCTGAGGCGTGGCCGGCCGGTGCCGGTGGCTTCGAGGAGGACGTTGGCGGGCTTGATGTCCCGGTGGACGACGTCGTCCGCGTGGACGGCGGCGAGCCCGGACAGCAACTGGTCGAGGAGCGTGCACACGAAGGCCGACGGCAGGGGGCCGTAGTCGTTGACCAGGTGGACCAGGGAGCCGCCGGCGACCAGGTCCATGGTGAACAGCACCTTGTCGTCGTCGGCGGCCCAGCTGGCCGGGGCGAGGACGTGCGGGTGGTCGATGCGCAGCCCCTGCTCGCGGACGAAACGGAGCAGGGAGTGGGCGTCGCGCTGCCGCAGGACCTTCGCGGCCACGTAACGCCGTCGGCGATGGTCCCAGGCACGCCATACGGCGCCCACGCCACCGCGCCCGATCGGGTCGGCCAGCTCGTACCGGCCGGCGAAGACCTCACCCATGACAGCCGCCGCTCCTCTTCCCGGCCCTGTGCGGCCGACCGCTCGCGGACATCCCGTGCCCCGGCCGGTCCGGTTCCCCCGGCGGACCGGCCCGTGGATCAGTTCGGGCGGGAGTGGATCAGTTCTGGTGGGACTGGTAGTGCGCGACGGCGTCGGCGGTGCGGCCGGCGCCGTAGACGCGGAGGAACTCCGCGAGTTCGGGGTGGCTCGGCGCGAGGGCGTCCGCGGCGTCGATGATGTCGCCGGCGGCGGCCACCGAGCGGAGCAGCGACTGGATCTCGCGGACCACGCGCTTGACCGTGGGCGCGCCCGAACTGGTGGTGGTCTGGGTGGTGTTGTTGAGCACGGATCCCCCTTGCGACTTCTTGATCTCGTCCATGCGGTCGGTCGCCTCGGCGGCGCTGACGCTGCCGTCCGCGACCTGGGCCGCCAGGTCCTGGAGCAGCTGCACCCGCTGGACGACCGCGGGATTGCCGATCTTGGCACGCTGACCGCTCATCAACTGGGAGAGCATCGGAGCGGACAGGCCGAGGACCGCCGCGAGCCGCGCCTGGTTCAGCCCGAGATCGTCGATGAGCTTACGGAAGAGCGCCCCCAGCGGCTCCCCGTACCAGTTCCGCTGCAGCTCGCGCGCTCTGGCGGTGGCTTCCTGCTGTGCGGCGTCCATGGCGTCTCCCCATCGCTTCCCCTGAAGAACCGCGGTTCGCTGTAGCGAACCACGTCGAGCATCTTACGGAGAGTGGTCATCCGCGGGGACCCCCAATCTTTTTGCGGAACACGGGGGGTGACCCGGTACTCTGGTCTGCGGCACCCACCGGGAAGCAGACCGTCCGGCCGGGAGCCGCTGCGCGGGGCCTTAGCTCAGTTGGTAGAGCGCCGTCTTTGCATGGCGGATGTCAGGGGTTCGACTCCCCTAGGCTCCACAGGTAGGAACGAGCAGGTCAGGCCCTGTACCCGGTTGGGTGCGGGGCCTTCTTGCATCCGGATTCCACATAGAGTCCACATCCCCAGTGATCTTGTCGACCGTTCACTTGTTCGAGTGGCTGGACTGTGTGCGCCAGGCACGTAGAGTCCCGCCGCCGGGACGGGCATGCGCGTCTCCCCACGCGCGCCTGAGATGCGCGTCCCGTACATGCCGGCCTCACCCAGATACAGCTCGGCGACCGCGTCGGCCGAGAAAACCGGACGATCCACCGCTGGGAGCACGCGCAGCGCATCCCCGGCCTGCTAGACCTGCTGCTCATCGCCGAGGTCCTGGACGTGCCCCTCGCCGGCCTCGTCCGCTGAACGCGTGAGGGCCCGGCCGACGCGTCGGCACGCCGGCCGCGGAGTCATCGCGGCACCCGGACGATTTCCAGCTCCCGGTCGGCCAAGGCCTCGGCCGTCCTCGCGCTGGCAAGGTGGGCGCGGAGAGCCCCCGGCCGGGGGGTGTGGCCGGGGGTTCGGGGTACTACCGTCAGCCCTTCGGCGGGATGAGGAACATCCGCTGCGGCTGCGGCTCCGGGTCACGCGAGTCCGGCTGCTGCGCGCGCCTCCACGCCGCCACCAGATCCGCGTACTTCGGGTCGATCCACTCGGACATGCGGCCTCCTTTCGCGGGAGAGGCTACTTGTCGGGCTTGGGTTCGGGCTTGGGTTTGCGACGGGTCTCGATCGGTCCGCCGTCGTCCGAGTGCTGGCACTTGGCCGCGACCGGCACGAGCGTCTCGTCCGACGGCGCCACCCACAGTTCCTCATCCACGTCCCAGCCGAGCGCCGCGATGGCTTCGCGGGTGCGGTCCAGGACGGTGGGGTCGTAGCTCTCCGGACCGTAGCCCGGGGCGTGGTGCACGAACCGGCCGCCGAGACGCTCGCACAGGCCCGCGTACATCTCGGTGTGGACCAGCAGGGCGTGCCAGCCCTCGTCCACGATCCGCGACGGCACGAGCCCGGCGCCCGGGTTCGCCGAGCAGGCCGCCACGAACTTGAGGGCCTCCTCCACGATCCGGCCGGCCAGCTCCTCGCCCATGGCCGGGTTGGCGTCCAACACCGTGCTGCGGTAGCTGGTGAACTGCTCGTCGGTGATGAGCATGCGGGCCATCGGCGGCGGCTTGGGGCCGGGAGGACCACCGTCCGGGGTGGGTCCGGGAGGTATGGTCACGATGATCTCCTTCGCTGGAGCGGATGGGGTCGGCGCCCGGGCCGGGTTCTTCGCGGATCCGTCGGTCCGGGCGTTCCTGCCGTCGGCGTGGTGCCGCAGCAAGAGTCCTTGTGCGAGACCTCGTTGGATGACGGCCGCCCCCGATGGGGGCAGGGACGGACGTCCGGCCCGCCGCGGCCGATCGCCGTCAGGTGGCAGCGGTAGATCTCAGGTCACCTTGTGCCGGGCCTGCCGGGCGTGCCGGCGCATCAGCACGTGGCAGTCACTCACCCGGGAGAAGTCGCCAGCGGCGTGCGCTTCGACGCGCTGCTGGACCAGGGCGGCGCACTGAGCGCAGCCGCGCACCGGCCGCGGTGGATCGAGCGGGAGCTGTACGAGTGGCGGCGGGGACACCGGGATGCTCACCGGACGGTCACCCTCTCGGTCAGGCAGCGGACGTGGGCGTAGCCGAGGCGGGGTGCGAAGGTGCTCGGGCTGTGCCAGAGCAGCGGCGCGGTCAGCTCCGCCGGGAGCAGCGGGCCCCGGCAGGGGAAGCAGGTCGGCTGGGGTTTGGCGGCCGGGCCTGCCGTCTGTTCGTGCAGGATGCGGCGGCCGTGGCCGACGTAGCAGGTCCGACGCTGCCGACAGGCGACGCAGCTCTCGTAGTGGTCGTGCCAGTCGTACCAGGTGACATACCAGGCCAGCCGCGCCGCGTAGCAGGGCAGGCAGCCCCACCAGGGAAGAGCAGCCGACAACCTCACGGCGGTGGCGTCGGCCGGGCTGGTGCACCAGACGCACGCCTCACCGGCCAGGGCTGCCGGGGGCAGGGTCTGCGGGAACTCGTGTACGGCGATGAGCTGGTGCAGGCGTAACAGCTCACCGGCATCCTGCACGGTCACCGGCCCAGCTCCAGCAGCAGGTCGTGCAGGGCATGGCGGACCGGGCAGAGGTCGGTGACGCTCTTGCAGTCCGGGCAATCGGCGGGGTGCCGGCCGCGGGCGGTGTGTACGGCGCTGCGCAGGCAGCGCCGGCAGGCACGCGGGAACCAGTGCGCGCCGTTGTCGGTGACGCGTTCGTGTAGGTCGATGGCGGTATTGGTGGTCAGCACCTCCCCGCCCCATACGCACTGCGCGCCGCGGGTCCGGGCGTCGGACAGCAGCTCCAGGCGGGGCAGCGGAATGTGAGGTACGAAGTCGACGGGGATCTCCATCAGATGGCTGCGCTGAGCCGAGGTCATTCCGGGTCCCTCACTTCCTGACGGTAGCCTCCAGGGCCCAGGGCGGCAGCAAGCAGCGTGGGGTCGGTGAGTCGGCCAGACCCGTCCGGGAAGGCCAGCCACCATCGGCCGCCGAGCGAGTGTGTGACGGGCGGGCATTCCAGTGCCCAGCCGGCCGGGTGCACAGCGAGGCCCGCGATGTCGTCCAGCTGGTCCGCGAGTTCGGGCAACAGCAGCCACCAGACCATGCTGCTGTAGATGTCGGTGAGTATCGGGCCGACGGGGATCGAGCCGAGCCTGCCGAGCGCGTCCAGGGACCGGGACAGCTCTACCTGGGCCACGCGCCAGTACGGGCCAGACGGGATCGCGGCCAGCTGCCCGGCATCCCACGTCTGCTGGACTGCGGCCGGGTCCGGAGCGTGCGACAGCAGCCATGCCTGGCCTTCGCCGAGTGGGGCGATGGGGATGAAGGTCGCCATGGCGCGACCGTATGCAGGGCGGTTGCGGACCTGCGTGCCGATTGCGCGGGATTGCGCATGGCGGCGGGCGGGTTGCTGCTGATTGCTTACGAGAGGTCGAGAGAGGCCCGTGCACGGCCGATCAGGCGCCGCGCCGGGGCACCGTACTCGGCGGACTCAGCGAGCCACTCCCAGGCCCGTTCGTACAGCTGCACGTCCTCGTCGCCGGTCAGCCACAGTTCCTCGCTGATCGTCTCCACGATGACCAGGCGCCGGTCGTAGATCCAGAACGCGTGCGGGGCGGTGCGGCGCAGCTGCGCGCCGAAGGGGATGATGCCCAGCTCCACACGCTTCTGCCCGACGAGGTTGTAGAGCCGGTCGAGTTGCTCGGCCATCACGTCCACCGGGCACGGGCGGTGGTACAAGGCTGCCTCGCACAGCACGAACCGAAACGACTTGTCCGGGTCGTACAGGGCTTCCTGCCTGCGCATGCGCTTTTCCACGGCCGCCTCGGTCGTAGCCGGGATGCCGCGGAACTCTGCCAGGGCGTCGAAGACGACGCGCGCGTACTCCGGGGTCTGGAACAGCCCCGGGATCCGCGAGACTTCGAGGCCGCGGATCTGCTGGGTGTTCTCCGTCAGCCGTACCGCGATTTCCTGACGGCCGCGGTGCCCGCCGGCCAGCTGCTTCCGCCACGACCGGTTCCGCTGCTTCATATCGAGCCCGGCCAGCAGCCCGTGCAGCTCTGGTCCGACGCCCGGCCGGTTCAGTGCGCTCGCCCATGCGGTGAGGTCGTCGCGGGTGGGGGTCTGCTTGCCGTTCTGCAAGCGGCTCACCTTCGACGTCTGCCAGCCGAGCCGGGCGGCGAGGTCTTTCCCCTCCAGCCCGGCCTCGGTGCGCAGCTCGCGCAGCCGCGCGCCGAGGGCTTCACGGGCCGTCTGGAAGTCGGTGGTCACACAGTCGAAGCTACCTGCCGCGCGACCTCCTGCGTAGGCACAGCGTGGTGCCAGGCGGCATCGCGGGCCTGGCAGGCGGCAAGCACCTCGGCAGGGTCCTCGGTGACGTACACGCCGAGGGTGGTGTCGTCTTCGTCGAATGCGAACCGGGCCAGGATCTTGGAGTCGAACAGCCAGAAGTCGTAGTCGGGCAGGCGCAGATGCTCGGCCTGGGCGCGGGTGAGGTTGCGGATGTCCTCGCCGGCCCCGACGTTTCCGGGCGCGCTGGCGAGCAGGAACCGCTGGCCGTCGGTGGGCGGGTCGTCCACCAGGCGCACGCGCTCGAACCTCTTCCCGGCCGCCGTCTGCTGGGCCACGTTCTCCAGCCAGGTGCTCGGCTCGGCAGCGATGTCCTCGCCGGCCTGCCAGCGTGCCCACTTCGGGCTGCGCCGGTCGGAGGCGTACCCGCGGCGGGTCTCCAGCCGCCAGGCCGTGTGGCGGAACTCGCGGAACAGGTGGCTGATCGCCGAGAACGGCTGAAGTTCAGGGGCGGGGGTGCGCGGGGCGTATCGGGTAAGCAGGCTGCGCGGTACGCGGACGAACGTCTCGGTCGGCTTCACGTCGCGCAGCTGGACCAGGTGCTCGGGGTCGGTCTCGCGGTCGCCCTGGACGAGGATCTCGTCGGTGCCCTCGATCTCGTACAGGGTGGGGCAGTCGCCTTCGTCGCTGGTGGTGCCGATGAACCTGAGCGTCATCACGCCTCCGCTGCCGGGTTGGTGGGGTACCAGAATGCGCGGGATGGCTCGGTGGCGTGCTGTGATTGCGAGCGATTGCAGGTACTCCGGGCGTGCTGCGGATTGCGCGCAAACGCAGCGGAGGGCCCTCCCCCGCCCGGAGGCGAGAGAGGGCCCACGATCAGACTCGCCTCCGCCCGGCCGGCGCCGGCGGCTCGATGCCTCGCTGCCGTGTCCGCCCGGACAACTCGGGCACGTATCCGTCGAAGGCGCGCACGCGTGACGTCAGGCTGTCGACGGGGCGCGGGTGGGACGGGCCCGGGTCAGGGGGTGGGTGGGGTCATCGGGTCGCCGGGGTCGTGACGCGGCGGGCCGTCGTCGTGTCCTGTGCGACCGGGGCCGTCGCGCTGCCCAGGAGTCGCAGTGCCGCCTCGGACGGCGAGCCGGGCTCGGCGGTGTAGGCGATCATGCGCTGACCCGAGGTGCCCGGCAGGACGAGGTTCTCGAAGCTGAGTTCCATCGCGCCGACCAGCGGGTGCCGCAGGTGCTTCACCCCGGAGGTGCAGGTGCGCACCGGGTGCCGGGCCCAGCGGGAGGCGAACTCGTCGCAGTTCATGGTGAGCTGCCCGACCAGCTCGGCCAGCGAGCGGTCGTCGGGGTGGCGGCCGGCCTCCAGCCGCAGGGCGGCCACGGCGAGTTGCGCCTGGTCGTCCCAGTTCGCGTACAGCTCGCGGTACTGCTCGTCCAGGAACAGCATCCGGGTCAGGTTCGGGCGGGTGGCCGGTGTCTCCGGGCTCTCGGGCGCCAGGTGGCCGGCGAGCAGCGCGTGACCGAGGTGGTTCCAGGCCAGGACGTCGTTGCGCCGGTCCAGGATGAGGGCCGGCACGTCGGTCATGGCCGCCAGCAACTGCCGGGCGGAGGCGCTGGCGTGCGCCACCCGGGGCGGTGCGGGGCGGGACGAGGCGGTGGCGGGACGGGCGAGGTCCTTCAGGTGGGCCGTCTCGTCGTCGGTGAGGCGCAGCGTGCGCGCGAGCGCGTCCAGCAGGCCGTCGGAGACACTGGTGGCGCGGCCCTGCTCGAGGCGGGTGTAGTGGGTGATGCTGATGTTGGCCAGCATCGCCAGCTCCTCGCGGCGCAGACCGGTGACGCGGCGGCGGGTCGGGTGCGGGGTGATGCCGACTTCCTCCGGGCGCAGCGCGGCGCGGCGCGACTTGAGGAAGTCTCCCAGCTCGGACGAGGCGTCCATTCATGCCTCCAGGGCGGCGGAGTGCGACAGGCTGTGCCAGTGATCTCCCATGATGCCCGCCGGGCGTAAAGGCTGGAAGCCGTAAGGGTGGTCCTGTGATGACTACCCTCGTACTGGCTGTGCAACGCAGGGTTCTGGCTTGGAATCCGCACGCCGACGAGCCTTTTCCTCAACGGCGCGTGCCGCGAACGAGAGCGCCGCGTGTCAGGAACCAGAGAACCAGAGGATCCAGAGGAAAGGGACTCGACGTCATGTCTGTCACTGATACGGAGGCGGCCGGTACCGCGCCCGGCACTGCCGTCGACCCGGCACCAGCGGTGCTCACCCCCCGGCTCCGACTGGTGCTGGTACTGCTGCTCGCCACGCAGTTCATGCTCGCCGTGGACTTCGCCATCCTGAACGTGGCGCTGCCGGTGATCGGCAATGACCTGGGCTTCTCGCTGTCGCGCCTGCAGTGGATCGGTACCTCGTTCGCGCTGTGCGCGGCGGGCTTCACCCTGCTGTTCGGCCGGGTCGCCGACCTGTTCGGCCGCCGCCGGCTGTTCCTCGGCGGTCTCGTGGTCCTGGGCGCGGCCTCCCTCGTGGGCGGCCTGGCGCAGAACCCGGAGATGCTGATCGTGGCCCGCGTGTTCCAGGGTCTGGCCACCGCTGCCGTGACCCCGGCCGCGCTGTCGCTGATGACGACCTCGTTCCCGGAGGGCCCGCTGCGCCAGAAGGCGCTCGGCCTCAACGGCGCGCTGATGTCCAGCGGTTTCACCACCGGCGCCATCCTCGGCGGCGTGCTGACCGACCTGCTGTCGTGGCGCTGGTCCTTCTTCATCAACGTGCCCGTCGCCATCGCCGTACTGATCATCGCGCCGACGGTCATCAAGGAGTCCCGCCTCGAAGAGCGTCCCAAGCTGGACCTGCCCGGCGCCATCAGCGTCACGCTCGGCCTGCTGGCCATCATCTTCGGTCTCACCCAGGCGGGCGAGAAGGGCTGGGGTTCCGCGCAGGCCCTGCTGTCGCTGGCCGCGGGCGCGGTGCTGCTGGTGGTGTTCTACGCCGTCGAGCGCAAGGTGTCCGCTCCGCTGGTGCCGCTCAGCGTGCTCGGCAAGCGGTCGGTGGCCTGGGGCAACGTCGCCGGTCTGATCGCGTTCCTCACCGAGTGCTCCCTGGTCTTCCCGCTGACCCTCTACTTGCAGGACGTGCTCGGCTTCTCCGCGCTCGCCGCCGGTCTGTCCTTCGGCATCCTCGGCCTGGGCACCGTCACCGGTGGTGTCACGGCCCCGAAGTTCATCGGCAAGCTGGGCAGCAAGCAGACGCTGATCGTCGGCGGCATCCTGCAGACCGTGTTCACCGCGGCCCTGGTCGGCCTCGGCGACGACCGCTCGTGGCTGTGGCTGATGCTGGTCGCCAGCTTCCTCGGCGGTGTCGGCAACATGCTCGTCATCGTGGGCTTCATGGTGACCGCCACCACGGGTCTGCCCAACCACGAGCAGGGTCTGGCCACCGGCCTCGCCACCATGACCCAGCAGGTCGGCATCACGATGGGCACGCCGATCATGAGCGCCGTCGTCACCGCGGCCATGGCAGGGACGGGAGCCACCGCCATCCTCGGCGGTCTGAAGGTCGCGATCGCGGTGAACGCGGCCATCGTCCTCCTCGGTGTCCTCACCAGCGCCGTCTTCCTGCGCAGCGACCGGACCCCCGCGCACTGACCGCGCACGGCACCGGCCGGCTTCCCCTCCCGTGCACCGCCCTCCACCCGGAGGGCGGTGCACGCGTATGAGGAGCAGGGGAGACGAGGGGAGACGAGGGGAGACGGGCGGAGAGGGGCGGAGAGAGGGGGGAGAGACGGGCGGGCCGGCCGGGAGCACCGGGTCCTCGGCGGCCTGGCCCGGACCCGCCCGTACGACTCGACGACGAGCCCTCGCCGCCACTCCTCCACGCCCGCACCGGGCGTGTTTCTCGTGCCCCGGGACCTGCGGCAGGCGCGGCGGGACGGAGCGGGTGAGCGGGCGTATCGGACGCCTTCAGGCGGGCGGCCCCACAGGGGCTCGGCGGGCCGCCCTCACCACCGAGCCCGCCGAGCCCGCCGAGCCCGCCGAGCCCGCCGAGCCCGCCGAGCCCGCCGAGCCCACCGAGCGCCCCCGCCCATTCCGCCCACTCCGCACGTGCCGTGCGTGCCGTGCGTGCCGGACTCTCCCGGACCCCGAGAAGAAGACGGCGTGCCCCCGGACTCCGGGGACGAGAAGGCGTACCCCCGGCCCCCCGTCCCGTACACGCAAGGTGGGTGGGCACCCCGTGCGTAGGCACCGCAACGGACCCCGCACACGCCGAAGCCTCGCCTGGCCGGCTCCCGGGATTCGGGGGCCGGCCAGGCGAGGCCGAGGGGTGGGGGGTGGCGCGCTGCGGTCTTACGCCGTGAAGGGGAACGTGAAGTTCTTGAACAGGTCGGTCTCCCCCGCGTCGGCGCCGCGCAGGCGCAGGGCGTAGCTGAGCAGGGAGTGGTCGAGCATCGAGATGCGGTCGCCCTCTTCCCTGGCGCCCTCGGACAGGTCCTCGATGACCCAGGCGATGGCCGAGCGGCCCTCGTAGCGGTCCCGCGGGGCGAACATCAGCTCCGGGGCGCCGATCTCGCCGAGGATGTTGAGGACGTAGCTGACCGGGAACGCGCGGTTCGCCCGGTTGTCGTCGATGCGGTTCTCGTAGGGGCCGGTGCGGTCCAGGTCGGGGAACGAGTCGGCCATGCGCACCAGTGCCTCGTCCGGGATCAGGTCCATCCGGCCGGTCATCATCGACAGTTCGATGATGTACGGGTAGGCGTTGCCCCGGGGCGAGTAGTTCTCCCCGGGGTCGACGGTGTCGAGGACCGCGGCGACGTCCTTCATGAAGGTGTCCAGGTCGGGCAGTTCGTCCGCCAGGCGACCCAGGTTGTGCAGGGCGATGACGTAGTACTGCGACATGTGGACGCGGGTGTCCCAGGGGATCCGGCCCATCAGGTCCCTGGCCTCGGCCAGGGCGTCGATCGGCTGCGTCAGATACTCCGGCCTGCCGCACATGGCGATGGCGTTCAGCATCGTCAGCAGCGGATAGACCTTCTTCCACGGGGTCGGCATGGGGTTGGGGAAGGCCGGCCAGTTGCCCACCTCGTCGGCCCGCGTGAGGTATTCGAGGACCTCCCGCATGTAGTCGCGCTCGCCGTCGAAGATGTGCTCGGTGTAGTCGAGCAGTGCGAGCACGGACATCAGCATGCCGCCCACGCGCCCGCAGAAGTAGGGGATGGGGATGCGGTCCAGCAGGTTCAGCGCCTCGACGACGTGGTTGCGCTCGGCGGTGACCAGGCGGTCGCGCAGACCGAGCTGTCCGAGGGCGAGGAAGACGGTGCAGCAGGCGGAGACCCGCTCGTACTCGCCGTGCCGGCCCTGGTTGTCGTCTTCGATCCGGTCCGGAGCGATCTCGTCGAGCATGCCGAGGACCTCGGCCGGGAAGTCCACGTCCTCGTTGACCAGCAGGGACAGGTCGAGGTCCAGCTTGGCGAACGCGTCCATGAGGATGCTGCCGGCCGTGGCCCGGTAGTACGGGTTGGGCACGGCCCGGACGGCGTCCAGCAGCGGCCCCACGGCCGGCTCTATCCAGGCGCGGTCGCTGCCGGGTTCGAGGACCCGCAGCGTGAAGTCCGCCATGTCCCGGCTGAACAGGGTGTAGCCGTCGGACGGCGACACCTTCTTCGCGAGCTGGTCGAAGCTGTCGCGGATGTGGCCGGCGATCGCCGGGTCGTAGTCGATGGGGTACTGGCCGAGTCCGATGCCGCGGAGCATGCGGCTCCACGGGGTCGCGATCATCCGGGACTCGTTGGGCATCTCGTTCAGCCCGGAAAGGGGAAGGGAACGCGGGACAGCGTTCATGGGTGCGGTCCTCCAATAGGGACGGTCGCCGTACGAGGGCTTTTTTCAGGGAATTCGAGGGGCGGGTGAACGGGGGCCGTTCCCGAGGGGTGCCCTTAGGGTCTTTCGTTTGGAGCAGCCCGCGAGCCCGGCGTGATCCAAACGAGAGGCCCTAGCTCTCCGGATAGGGCAGCGGGGGCACCGCGAGGCCCAGGAACTCGGTCCTGCTGCCTTCCAGCATGTGCAGGGCCCAGTTCAGCCACTTGATGCCCTCGCAGTAGATCGCGACCGGGCGGCGCTGGGTCTGGTAGGTGTCGACGAGCGTGCCGTCCAGTTCCTTCTGGAAATGGAAGGGGGGCATCGCCGTGAAGTGCTGGCCCATCATGAACACGAACCGGATCAGCCAGTACGGGTCGTCCCTGAGATAGGGCGACTCGGGGTCGTCCAGGCCCAGCGCGGCCGTCATGACCGGGGCGAAGTAGTCCTCCATCCCCTGCGGGGCCTCGGGGTCGACGGTGCCCCCGGCCGCGATCACGTCCCGTACCCGGTACGCCTTCTGGTACGGGTTGCCGTGCCGGAACGCGATGTCGACGCTGGGCGTGCGGCCCTCGCCGACGTCGACGCTCATGGCGAACTGCTCGAAGTGGATCTCGTCGTAGTGGCCGATGGAGTTGTGCCACGGCTTGTTGTCGTACATCGCGTCGTCGCGGGTGTCCTTGCCCTCGCTCTTGAAGCCGATGGCCCGCGGGTCGAGGAACCTGATCCCCAGGGTGGCGGGGGTGATGGCCGCCAGGGCCGCGTCGACGTCCTCGCGCGGTGCCCCGGACTCGATCAGGCGCTGGGCGTGCCGCAGCGGCTCGGTGTGGGTGAGCTTGATGTTCTCCGTGTTGGTGTCCCCCATGACGAGGGAGTGGAAGGCGGGTTCGAGGATCTCCGCGTACTGCGGGGTGTCCCGGAACCGCTTCAGCAGGGCCGTGTGGTTCAGGTAGGAGACGCCGTTGACGACGATCCGTTCGGTGTCGAGGAGGTGCGCGCAGAAGGTGCGCGGTGCCGTGCGGCGGCACAGGTCCAGCCGGTCCTCGATCTTCCTGAAGTACGAGGTGTCGAGTGTCTCGCCCGGTGCCGGCACGCGGCCGATGCTGTGCACCTCGTCGTTCAGCACCCGGATGATCTGCTCGTAGAGCCGGGCGACCACGGCGGGCGGCGGGGTGTGCTTCTCGACGTACCGGCTCACCTCCTCGCCCGCGATGTAGCTCATCTCGTAGATGACTTCCCGGTCGACCGTGTGCTCGTCGGTCCGCAGGTGGGACGGGACGGGGGTCTCGCGCTCCAGGACGGAGAAGACCTCGGGGAAGTAGGCGCGCACCGGTTCGGGCAGGGACTGCAGGTACTCGGCCTGCTTCCTGGCCTTGGTGAACGGCGGGAGCATCACGCCGTCGCCGTCCGGGTCCCAGCGCGCGGTGGTCAGCGCCTCGCTGAGGACCTTGCGGACCGTGATGTGCTCCTCGCCCTCCTTCCGGACGAAGACGGTCATGGACTCGCTGCCGCCCTGGCCGAAGCCGACGATCGTCTCGTCGCTGTGGATGTAGGCGTGGACCGTGCTGGACAGCACCCGGCGGCTGCGCGCGTTGGCCAGGACGGCCGCGTTCTCCTCGGTGAGGTCGAGGACGCAGGCGTACTCGAAGGCGTCGAGGGCGGGGTTGACCCGCTTCTTCCAGACCTCGGCCGGCTCGGTGACGGCGACGATGTGCGTGGCGTACGGCCCGGTGTCGACGTCGGTCGCGGCCGGCTCCGAACCGAGGGCGACGAGCTGGCAGTTGCCGTTCAGGTGGATGCGCCGGACCGGGGTGTCGAGAGCGCCGTCCCGGAGCACGGCGCGGGTGGCGTCCGCCAGGTCCTTGCGGGACTGGACCGGTACGCCCTCGGGGGAGACGAGGGGTATCCCGGCCGGGGTGAGCCCGCTCCCGCTCAGGATGCGCTCCGTCACGTCCTCGGGGGCCGAGCCGGTGCTCAGGGTGACCGCGTCGGCCAGGGAGACGGCGCCGGAGACGGCCAGGGCGGCCAGCCAGCCGGGGACGTCGTCGCCTTCGAGGTAGTGGTCGCTCTGCGCGAACAGGGCGGGCCGGTGCTGGGCGAGCGTACTGAACAGCAGGTACTGGTAGACGACCCGCTGTCCCGCCGGGTGCAGGGCGCCGTCGGGGTGCGGGCCCCCGAGCATCCGGTCGTGCGTCTCGTACGCGGTCGGCTGGGTGTCCAGCAGCAGCCGGGTCTTGCGGGCCAGCGCCTCGCCGCCGGGGCCGGACGGGCCGCCGAAGTGGAAGACGACCACCTCCGGACGGGTGGTGTGCAGGGTCCGGGTGCGGACGTCGCCGGTCGCGTCCCGCACGGTGAGTTCCACGTAGGCCTTGCCCAGGAGCGTGGAGTCCCCCGCGGTGATCCGCTTCTTCGTCCGCGCCCGGGTGACGAGTTCGCCCCGGTCGACGGCGATGTGCTCGCGGTGCGCGCGGGTGTGCTGGAAGATCTCCAGGAACCGGTAGAAGGCGGGCGAGCCCTCCCGGTCGGGGCGCAGCATCTCCGCGGTGATGACGCGCCCGAGGGTGCGGGAGAAGTAGTCGTCGCAGAAGGCGTTGTCGGCGGCGAGGCGGAACATCTCGTGCAGGAGGTGGTGGTCCTCGCGCGTCAGCTCCTCCTCCGAGCCGTACAGCTCCTCCAGCCGGGACATCAGGGCGCTCACCGCGTTGACGGCGCGCAGGAACCTGGCCGTGTCCTCGTGGCTTCCCGTGTAGGCCGTGACGGGGGAGGCGACGTCGTTGTCCTGGAGCAGCCGGACGGACTTCGCGCCCAGTCCCAGCTCCAGCACCATGTCCACGTCGAGGCTGTTCAGGCTCTCGCAGGTGTCGCGGGAGGCCATGACCCGGTCCGTCATGGCCAGGACGCCCTCGCGGACGTCGAAGGCCGTGGTGAGCAGGGACATGTCATGGTTGGACACCACGGGCACGCGGGGGCCGGCGAAGTGGATCCGGTGGGTGACGAAGAACCGCTCCAGGGCCTCCCGGGCGGGCCGCATCCGCGCCGAGTGGGCGAGGAAGACGGTCGGCTCCTTCAGGTCCCAGCTGGTCGCTTCCGTGAAGGTGGTGAGGAACGCGTCGAATGCGGGCCTGGCCCCGGCCCGGACGTAGAGGTTCGCCTGCGTCGGCGCGTAGGTCTTGTGCAGCTCTACGTCCGTGAGCGCGAAGGCCGCGCGGATGCCGTCCAGGACCACCGCGAGGGCGTCCGGGCTCGGCGCCCGTACGGCGACCACGTGGTGCGGCTCGCCGACCAGGGGCGTCCGCCGGACGGACTCGTCCAGGTAGGAGGCGATGTCCCGGGCGAAGGGCTCGTCCGTGCTGTGCGCGCCGGCGGCCTGGAGCATCAGCGGCGTGAACGCCTGGGCGATCTTGGTGCCGTCGAAGACGGAGAGGGCGCCGCTCGCCACCGCGGCCGTCAGGACGCCGAAGCTCTCGCCGGTGTAGGCGACGAAGTCGACGGGGACCCCGTTCTTCGCCGTCCGGTCGCGGAGGTAGGCGTCCAGGGCGAGGCTGTGCACCAGCAAAGACGCGCCGATGAAGCCCTGGCGCTCCATCTTGCCGTCCGGGAGGTTCTCCGGGTCCAGCAGGAGCAGGTCGGGGCGGCCGGGGAAGCCGAGGGCGCGGGCGGCTTCCCGGTAGACGCCGGTGACCTCGGGGATGCCGGAGTCGAGGAGCTGCCGGCCGAGGCCGCGGTAGAAGCCCCGGCTGCCCAGGCCGGGGAAGAACCCGGCCACGCGGATGCGGTCCTTGGTGCTGAGGACGTCGTCGACGAGAGCGGGCCGTGCGGCCGGGGCCAGTGCGGGGTGGGCGGGGGAAGGAGCGGGGGACAGAGAGCGGGACACAAGCATCGCCTCTCGGGTTCTTCTGGGCGGTAACATCGCACGCTCGCCTTTGGGCGCGGGGAATCAAATCCTCATTCCCGGGTACGGTATTTATTCTTTCGGTTCGCCAGAACCCGTTTCAACACGTTCCGATACAGGTTTCTCCAAGCCTCTGTGAGGCTCTGTAAGCGTCTGCAAGGGAATGTCAGAGAACTTCAAAGATGCTGGTGGGAGAGGCGCTCGGCCGGGTCCCGGGCCGGGAGGAAAAGAATCGGGGCCGAGAGCCCGGAAGGCTCTCGACCCCGATTCTTTTCGGTGCTTGACGCTGTCAGTCGGACGGCGCGGACGGCGCGGAAGACGTGAATGGCTCGGGCTGCTCGGACGGCTCGGGCGGCAGGCTGGTGCGCAGCCGCGGCAGCATTCCCGGCGCGGCGAGCCCGGGCAGCAGGAGCCGCCAGAGCGCGGAGATGCGGGCGGGCAGGTCCCGCCGGCTGCTGTAGGCCTCCGACATCACCTGAAGGCCGGTGAACGCGCCGACGATGGTCGCGGCGACCTCCGACAGATCGGCTCCCGGCAGCAGTTCGCCCTGCTTCTCGGCCTGACACAGCAGGTCCTCGACCAGGGTGATCGACTGGTTGTAGGGCGCCTGCGCCGAGGCCGAGAAGGACGACCGTTCGACGGCGAGCCGCACACTGGCCCGCAGCACCATGTCCGTCTGGAGCCGGAGCGAGAACGCCAGCGTGAGGTCGATGACGGACTGGAGCTTCACGGGATGGTCCGGTACCACCAGGGCCTCGCCCTGTGCCTCCGCCAGCGCCGAGGCGATCGCCTCCTTGGAGGGGAAGTGGTGGTACAGCGCGCCGCGGGTGAGGCCGGCCCTGGCGAGGATCTCGTTCGTGCTCGCCGCGTCGTACCCGCGTTCGCCGAACACAGCCGCGGCGGCCTCCAGGATCGAGCGTTTCGACCTGATACCTCGCTCCTGTCGGGCCATCCGTCGGATCCTCACATCTCAGGTTCTAAAACATACAAACTTGCCTGCACTATATTCCACCGGTGCCCTGTCCTCGGGTACGAGCAGCCGTATTGAGTCACGCATGCCCGATCCGGAAACCGACGCCGCGCACCGTGACGATCCAGCGGCTCGAACCCAGCTTGCTGCGCAGGCTGCTGACGTGCGTGTCGATGGTGCGGCTGCGGTGCGACCACTCGTCGTCCCACACCTGGCTGAGCAGTTGACGCCGGGAGAGGGTGGTGCCGGGCTGCGAGGCGAGCTGGCACAGCAGGTCGAACTCCTTGGGTGTGAGGTCCACCCGCCGTCCGTCCAGGAGCAGTTCGCGCGCGCCGGTGTCGATCCGCAGCGGGCCGTGGGTGATGACCCGCGCCGCCGGTGACCGGGGGCGCACCCGGCGCAGCACCGCTTCCATGCGGGCCAGCAGTTCCCGCAGGCCGTAGGGCTTGACCAGGTAGTCGTCGGCGCCGGCCTGGAGCCCGAGCACACAGTCGAGTTCGGCACCGCGCGCGGTCATGGAGATGATCGGCACATTGCCGGCCACCCGTATCCGGCGGCAGACTTCCAGGCCGTCCAGATCGGGGAGATCGAGGTCCAGCAGGACGATGTCGACACCGCCGAGCGCCTGCAAGGCTTCCGCACCGGTGGACACACTGCTGGCCACATAACCGTTTCTGCGCAGCTCCTGCGTCAGCTCATCCGCGGCCGGGGTGTCGTTCTCGACGACGAGCACCTGCACGGCCTGTACCCCCGCCGGCGACTGCCCTGCCCCGCTGTGTGGTCTCGCCAGATCCATGACCTGCCGATTCACGTAACGCTCCTTCCCCCAAGGGCGCAACAGAACTTTTGACCGTCAGAGTACCAGGCAAGGTTGTCTGTTTGTCAACGCGATCAGGTCCGCACGGCGGCCTGGGCGCGGGTTGGTTGAGGGTTCACTGAACGGAGAACTTGCATGGAGAGGGCACGGACATGGCCGTTCAAATGCCCATCTATTGGCATCAATTGCTGCGTGACAGCTACGTATGGTGCGTGTGGCTATTGCGTTAACCGGTCGGGGAACCGCTTTTTATGCATCTTTTACTTTGGAATCAAGCCGACCTGTCTGTATGTTCAAGGGGTGCGCCTTCCGTGGGGGGACGGGGGGGAGGGGCGCACGTCTGGCTGGCCCCTGTCCATGAACAGAGCAGGAGTGCCGCATCGTGACCACGGCTCAGACGACCGTGATCGACCGTGCTTCGACCACGGGCCCGCTTCTCACCACCACGGTTCCGCGCGAGTACGTCCACCGCGCCTCCGTGGCGGAGGTGTTCCTCACCGGGTGGGTGCCCGACGAGTCCGTCCCGGACGCTTCGTCCGACTCCTTCGTGGTGCGGGCCCAGTGGCCGCGCAGCCACGCCCTCTTCGCACCGGTGGACGGCCACCAGGACCCGCTGCTGATGGTCGAGTCGATCCGGCAGACCGGAAGCCTGCTGGCCCACGCCGAGTACGCGGTCCCGTTCGGGCACCAGTTCCTGATGCGGGACATGTCCTTCACCGCCTCCGCGGCGGCGTTCCGGATCGGCTCCGCCCCGACCGAGGTCGAACTGCACACGGTCTGCCGGGACCTCGTCCGCAGGGGCAGGACCATCGCCGGCATGCGCTACGAGGTGCACGTCCGGCGTGACGGAGTGACCGTCGCCACCGGCAGCGCCGGCTTCAGCTGCACCAGCCCGGCCGCCTACCGGCGGCTGCGCGGCGAGCGGCCCACCGCCACCGGCCGGGCCCTGCCGGCACCGGCCGACCCGGCCGAGGTGGGCCGGACCGACCCGGAGCACGTGCTGCTCGCCGCCCGCGCCGAACCCGGCGAGAACCGGTGGGAGCTGCGGGTCGACACCGGGCACGCGGGCTTCTTCGACCACCCGGTGGACCACGTCCCCGGCATGGTGCTGATCGAGGCCGCCCGGCAGGCCGCCCGGGCCGCGACGGGACAGCCCCGGGCCCTGCTCCTCGGCCTGGAGACCGAGTTCACGCGGTACGCCGAACTCGACGCCCCGTGCTGGATCGAGGCCCGTGTCGACGAATCCGGCACGACCGGGGACCTCCGGGTCCGGGTGACCGCCACGCAGGAGGGGGCGCGGGTCTTCGCCGGGACCCTGTCCCTGCGCCGCCCGGCCGCCTGATGCCGACGCGTCCCACGGAGAGTCCCACGTGCGTACCGTTCTGATCACCGGGGCCGCGGGTTTCGTCGGCGGCCACGTGGTCCACGAGGCCGCGCGGCAGGGCGCGGCCCTCACCCTGCTGTCCCACAGCCGTCCGGTCACCGCCGGGTCCGGGCAGCGCCTCCTGCCGGCCGATCTCACCGACCCCGCGTCGCTGCGCGGCGTGTGCGAGGGCGTGGACGTCGTGCTGCACTGCGCGTCGTACATCGGCGCGGAGCCCGGCGGCAACGAGGCCGTCAACGCCCGCGGCACGAGGAACCTGGTCGCCGAGGCCCGCCGCTGCGGCGTGCCCCGCATCGTGTACGTGAGCACCGCGTCCGTCTACGGCCGGGGCACCTTCCGGGGTGCCGCGCCCGGACAACTGGTCAGGAACCCGAGTTCGCCGACGTCGGTGAGCCGGGCCAGGGCCGAGGACGCCGTGCTCGAAGCCGGCGGGATCGTGCTGCGGCCCCATCTGGTCCACGGTCCCGGGGACAGGTGGGTGGTCCCCGGCATCGTCCGGCTGCTGCGCGCGCTGCCCGGCACGGTGGAGGGCTGGACCGCCCGTGTCTCGCTGGTCTCCGCGCCGGACCTGGCCCGCCTCGTGGTCGGGACCGGTCTCGCGCCCGAGCCCGCTCTGACGGCCCGGACGTACCACGCGGCCCATCCGGTGCCGGTCGGCGCGGCGACGCTGCTGCGCGCGGTCGCCGCGTGCGCCGGGCTGCCCTGGCCGCGCGGGGAGCTGACCGTGGCCGAGGCCCGGGCGCGGCTGGCGGGGGACGCCCGGCTGGCGCACGCGCTCGACATGCTGCGGACCGACCACTGGTTCGACGGCGGGCCGCTCTGGCGTGACCTGCGGCTGTCCCCCGCCGCGGACTTCGAGACCGGGTTCGCGGAGTCGGCGCGGTGGTACCGCCGGACGCTGGTCGCCGCCTGAGGGGCTGCGGGGCCTGCGCCGGTCGTCGGCACGGGCGCGGTCCTCGGCACGGGCGCGGTCCTCGGCACGGGCCCGGTCCTCCGGACCGGCCTTGCCCAGGAGAGCGCCGGTCACGTGCGGCCGGGGTGCGCTCAGGGTGAGGGCGGTGCGGTCCGCTCGTACAGCGTCACCCGGCGGCCGCGGACCTGCCGGTCCGCCACCGGCGTGAAGTGGCCGCGCAGCACGGACATCTTCGTCCTGTCCTGTTCCGTGACCGCCGCTCTCGCCGCCCCGGCCGCGTCCGTCACCAGGACGATGCGGCGCTCGGCCAGCATCGCGGTGCGGAGGTCGGCCGCGCGCGCCTCCACGCCCCGGAAGTTCCCGTACTCCTCGGGGCCGCGGACCAGGGCGATGTCGCGCAGACCGGTGAAGGCGTCCGGGGTGACGACGGCGGTGTCCCGGCGGTCCGACGGGAGGAACAGCACGGCGCTGCCGTCCGGCTTCATCCGCCGTACGTCCGCAGCGACGGCCAGGACGTCGTCCACCCTGCTCGCCGGTGACCGCATGGCCAGCGACTCGGGCAGCAGGGCCAGCACCGCCGTGACGACGACGGCGGGCAGGAGCCACTTCGCGGCCCCGGGGAACCGGGGGACGGCCGCCCGGACCGCCGCGTCGACGGCGGTGCCGATCAGCAGCGCCAGCCCGAGCATGCCGAAGAGGACGTAGCGGTCCAGGAACAGGGGTTCGACCAGGGAGACGGCGATCAGACAGGTCTGAGGCACCGCCAGCAGCGGCAAGGCGACGGCCGCGACGGACAGCCGGGGGTCCCGGGGGCGCTCCAGCAGGGCGCAGGCGCCGCCGATCGCCAGCAGGACCGCGGGGCCGATCAGCAGGTGCCAGGACAGGGGCGGTATCCACGCCACCTGCCCGGACTGGTCCCGGCTGACGAGGATCAGCGGCAGCACACCGGCCGTGGCGGCGGCGGACGCCAGTGCCCAGCGCCACCCGGTCCCGCGTCCGGGCCGTACCCACAGCAAGGTCGTCAGGTGGGCCGCGAGGAGCAGCAGCGACAGCCAGTTGAGCCAACCCGTCAGCGCGACCGTGCCGCCGTACGCGACCCAGGTCCGGGTGCGGACGGGCCCCTGGAGCGCGGTGACGAGGAGCAGGGTGGAGAGGCCGGCGCCGGCCGCGACCAGCGCGTAGGGGCGGCCTTCCTGGAGGTGGAACTGCACGGCCGGGAGGAGTCCTAACGCCATTCCGGCCGCCAGGCCCGTCCGGGCGCCGCCCAGCCGGTGGCCGACGGTGGTGACACAGGCCGCTGCCACCGCCATGGCCAGCACCGAGGGCAGCCGCAGGGTCGTGGTGCCGGCGCCGAAGCAGGTGAACAGCCCGTGCATCAGCAGGTAGTAGCAGCCGTGGACGACGTCGACGTGCTCCAGCAGAAGGCGCAGGCCGGCCGGGGAGCGCTGGGCGGCCTGCCAGGTCGCGGCCTCGTCCCGCCACAGGCTGTCCTCCCGCGACAGCCCCCACAGACCGAGCGCGACGGTCCACAGCACCGGGAGCAGCCAGAGGGGGACGGGGCGGCGCGGGGGCGCGGAGCCGGGGGCCATGGGCGGCGTTCCGGTGGTGGACGTCGGGTCTGACGGACGGGCTGTGGGCATCAAGAAGGGCCTTCGTGGCGGCAGTTGAGGAGGGCGGACCGGCCGGGACCGGCTCGCCGAGCGCCCACCGTATGCCGTCCGGGCCTCTCAGGAGGTCTCGCGCCGAGCGGCCGGTGGCCGATCCGGCACGGGTGCCGCGCTCTTCCGGGGCTGTGGCGCGGGTCCGGTGCGCTCCGTGCGGGCGGTGACGGCGGTGACGGCCGCCGCGGCGAGGACGAAGGCGGCGCCCGCCCAGGCGATCCAGACGGCGCCCGCGGTGCCGAGGATGCCGGCGCCCAGGACGCTGGACAGGGAAATGGCCAGATACATGACGGCCGCGTTGAGGGAGACCGCCAGCGGCGCGCCGCCGGGTCCGGCCAGCGCCATGACGCGCTGCTGCTGGGGCGCGGTCACCGACCAGGAGGCGACGCCGCCCACCGCGGTCAGCGCGGCGGCCGCCGGGTAGGAGGAGCGGCCGAGGGCCATGAGCGCGTAGACGGCGGTGAGCAGCAGTGTCGCCCCGATGACGACCGTGGCCGGTCCCCTGCGGTCGGCCAGCCGGCCGGCGGTGAGGTTGCCGGCGGTGCCGGCCAGGCCGAACACCAGCAGCAGGACGGCCACTTTGCCGCCGTCCCCGCCGGTGGCGGGCGCGAAGAGGGCGCTGATGTAGGTGTAGGGCAGGTAGATGCCGGTGAACGCGATCAGGGTGCCGGCCAGCACGCCGGCCGTCCGGCGGTCGGTGAGCGGGGCGAGGCGCCGGCGCAGCGGGGCGGGTCCGGCGGCGGGGACGTCGGGCAGCCGTACGGCGATGACCGGGGCCACCAGCAGGGCCAGCGCGGTGACGAACCACAGGGCGGCCCGCCAGCCCAGCGCGTCGCCGAGGGCGGTGCCGAGCGGGGCGCCCAGGGCGAGCGACCCGGTCAGGCCCACGGTGACGATCGCGATGGCCCGGCCGCGCCGCTCGGGACCGGCCAGCGTGGCCGCGGTCGCGCCCGCGTTGGGGGTGAACAGCGCGGCGCCCGCCGCGGCGATCACCCGGGCCGCCAGCACCAGCGGGTAGGCCGGGGCGAGGGCGGTCACCACGTTGCCCGCCGCGAACACGGCGAGCGCCGTGATCAGCACCGTACGCCGTGACCAGCGGGAGGTGAGCGCGGCGAGCACCGGCGAGAGCAGCGCGTAGGCCAGGGAGAAGACGCTCACCAACTGGCCTGCCGCGCCGAGGGAGACGCCGAGGGAGCCGCTGATCTCGGGCAGCAGGCCGGCGATGACGAAGGCGTCGGTCCCGACGGCGAAGGTGCCGAGCGCGAGCACACCGGCGTGGGTCCGCCAGGTCCGCCCGTCCGGCGCGTGGGTGAGGGGCATGGAGGCACCTGCCATTCGATGGGCGTCGGCTATGTCGATGGGCATCGTAGTAGTTGTTCGATGTGTATCGTAGCTGTCGAGCCACATCGACATAGGTGCCCGCGGGCACGGCCTGGAGGCGGGATGCGCACGACGGAGGAGACCCGGCTGCCGCAGCCGGACCTCGGCACGGTGGAGATCGGCACCGTGCTGCAGGCCCTCGCGGACCCGGTGCGGCTGCGGATCGTACGGCTGCTCGGCGACCTCGGCGAGGCGCCCTGCGGCGGACTGGACCTGCCGGTCAAGCGCTCCACCGTCTCCCACCACCTGCGCACCCTGCGCGAGAGCGGCCTGGTCGAGACCCGGCTGCGGGGCAACACCCGGGTGAGCCGCATCCGCGCCGAGGAGCTGGACCGGCGTTTCCCCGGCCTGCTCACCGCGGTCCTGGGCGCCGCACCGGCCGTTCCCCGGGACCGGGGCGAGGGCGGGGGCGACGACGGCCGGGCCCGGAGCGAGGTCGGGGACTAGCCAGGGCAAGAAACCGGATCAGGGACCGCGGAGCCGCCCGGAACCGGCGGCCGCGGAGAAGGAGGAGACCGGATGGGACGGTACGCACACCTGGTCTACACGGACAGCGTGCGCCGGGTCCAGGAGGAGGAGGGCAGCGCCCAGCTCGGGTTACGGGCCCTCGCCCAGGACGACGCCCGGCCGGACGAACTCGGCCCCGACGAGGCCGCGTTCCTCACCACGCGCGACGGGTTCTACCTCGCCACCGCGAGCGAGACCGGCTGGCCCTACGTCCAGTACCGCGGCGGCCCGCCCGGCTTCGTGCACGTCCTGGACGAACGGCGGCTGGCCTGGGCGGAGGTGCGCGGCAACCGGCAGTACGTCACCACCGGCAACGTGCGGGCCTCGGAGCGGGTGGCACTGTTCTTCATGGACTACGCCCGGCAGGCCCGGCTGAAGATGTTCGGCCGGGCCCGCACCGTCCCGCTCGACGAGGACCCCGCGCTCACCGAGCGCCTCGGCCGCCGGCGCACCGACGGGCAGGTGGAGCGCCTGATGGTCGTCCAGGTCGAGGGCCTCAACTGGAACTGCCGCCAGCACATCACCCCGCGCTACACCGAGCGGGAACTGGAGTCGGCGCTCGCTCCGGTCCGCGCCCGCCTGGACGCCCTGGAGCGGGAGAACGAGCAGTTGCGGGCCCGGCTCGCCGAACTGGACATCCCGGGCTGATACGGCTTGAAGCGGGCGGTCCGTTCAGTCGCGGGCGGCGCGTGCGAGGCCGTCCAGCACCGGCGCGGCCTCGCGCAGCGCCTCCTCCGGTGCCAGCCGCGCCCCCTGCTCGAACGCCTCGCCGAAGGCCCGTTCGCCCAGGACGGCGCGGGCCGCGTGCGTGATCCGGTCCACGTCGGCGCGCTCGGCCGGCGGCAGCGGCGCGTCCACGCTGCGACGCGCCGCGTCGGCCGCGCCGAGCAGCAGGGCCGCGCAGCCGGCGGCGGGCCCGGTGCCGTACTGGGCCGCCGCGCCGGCCAGACCCTCCAGGGACAGCGCCAGGGCGCGCGGCTCGCCGATCGCGCGGGCCACGTCCAGGCCGCGCAGATGCAGATCCGCGGCCGCCCCGGCGTCGCCGCGCAGCTCCGCGACGAACCCCAGTTCCGCCAGCAGCAGATGGTCGCCGGCCTGCGAGGACACGTCCGCGTAGCCGTCGCGCAGCTCCGCCAGGTGCGCTTCGGCGGCGTCCAGGTCGCCGGAGCGGCGGGCACCGAGCGCGAGCCCCATCCCGGAGTGGATCTCGCCGTACTTGTAGCCCTGCTCGGCCGCGCTGCGCCGCGCCTGTTCGTGCAGGTCACGCGCCCGGTCCCAGTCGCCGGCCAGCAGCGCGAGCCGGCCCAGACCGGACAGCCGGGCCGACACCTCCGCCGCGAGACCCAGCTCACGGGCCATCCGCAGCCCTGCGTACTGGCGGTTCGCGGCCTCCTCGTACTCGCCCTTGATCTCCGCGAGGTTCGCGAGCGGCGAGACCGTCTGCAGCTCGCCCCAGCGGTCGCCCACCTCGCGGAAGAGCGCGGCGCTGCGCCGTCCGTCCCGTCCCAGCCCGGCGAGGTCGCCCCGGACCAGCGCGAGCGTGGCCCGCAGGCCCAGCGCGGCGGCGGTGCCCCAGTGGTCGCCGGCGGCGGTGAACAACGCCAGCGCCCGGTCGTTCAGTTCCTCGCTGCCGGCCGTCGAGCCCGTGCTGAACAGGCCGTACGCGCACAGCCACAGTGACCGCGCCCGGCACACCGGGTGGGGCACGGCGGGCGCGCCCGCTACGGCGGCCTGGCTCGGTACGGCGGTGTCGCTCGCTAGGGCGGTCTCGGTCGGCAGCGCGGTGTCGTCCGGCAGGGTGGCGGCCGGTTCCCGGTCGCCGGTGAGCAGGGCGAACGCCGTGTGCAGCAGCGTCAGTTCGGACGGCACGGAGTCCGGAGTGGCGGCCGGCAGGGTGTCCAGGACCGCGCGCAGGGCGCGACGGGCCTGGGTGAACCGGCCGCGCAGCAGCCACCACCAGGCCAGCGCGACGACCAGGCGCGCGGCCTGCCCGGGTGCGCCCGCGGCGGCCCGGCGCACGGCCTCGTCCAGGGCGGCGCGCAGATTGCCGGACTCGGCGTCGAGCCGGGCGAGCCAGGACCGCTGCCCGGGACCGCGCAGCTCGGGCTCGGCACGTTCGGCGAGCGCGAGGCAGTGGCGCAGGTGCCGGTCGCGTACGGCGGCGAGGTCCGCCATCTCGTGCAGCCGCTCGGTCGCGTAGGCGGCGACGGACTCCAGCAGCCGGTAGCGCGGGCCGGCCGGTCCGGGTACGACGACCACCAGCGACCGGTCGACCAGCCGGGTCACCAGGTCGGGCACCTCCGCCCCGGTGACACCGTCGCCCGCGCACACCGCCTCGGCCGCCCGCAGGTCGCAGCCGTCGCTGAACACGGCCAGCCGGCGCAGCACGATGCGCTCGGGCGCGCTCAGCAGCTCCCAGCTCCAGTCGATCACCGCGCGCAGGGTCTGCTGGCGCTCGGGCACGCCGCGCCGGCCCGAGGACAGGAGCCGGAAGCGGTCGCCGAGCCGGGCCGCCAGCTCGCGCACGCCCAGCGCGCGGACCCGGGTCGCCGCCAGCTCCAGGGCGAGCGGGATGCCGTCCAGGCGGCGGCAGATCTCCGTGACGGCGGCCCGGTCGGCGTCGTCGCAGGCGCCGGGGCCGGGGCCGAGGGCGAAGCCGGGCGCCGCGGCGGCGGCGCGCTGGGCGAACAGCCGCACCGCGTCGGCGGTCGGCAGCGGCTCGACCAGGAAGACCTCCTCGCCCGGCAGCCCGAGCGGCTCCTGGCTGGTGGCCAGCACACGCAGGCCGGGCGCGGTGCCGAGCAGCAGGGCGGTGAGTTCGGCGGCGGCGTCGACGACGTGTTCGCAGTTGTCCAGGACGAGCAGCGCGCGCCGGTCGCGGAGCACGGCCGCGAGGCGCCGCGCCGGCGACCGGTCTCCGGTGCCGGCGCCGGAGACCGGTACGGCGGCGGGCGCGTGGTCGCTGATGCCGAGCGACGCGGCGACGACCTGGGCCAGGTCGGCGACGGCTCCGTCGGCGACCCCGGCGAACTCCACGAACCAGATGCCGTCGGGCAGTCCGGCGGCGGTGGCGGTACCGCCCAGCGCGTCGGCCGCCGCCACGGCCAGCCGGGTCTTGCCCACTCCGCCGGGACCGGTGAGCGTCACCAGGCGGGAGGCGCGCAGCAGCCCGGAGAGCCGGCCGAGGGCTTCGCGGCGGCCGATGAGCGGGGTGAGGGAGGCGGGCAGGCCGGAGGGGCCGGGGAGGACGGGGGCGTCGGATACGGGTGCTTCCGTGGGCGTCTCCGTGACCGTGGTCGTAGGTGCCATGGGCGCGGGTGTCCCGGGGAGGGCGCCGAGGGCGGGCGCGGTCCGCGGGAGCGGTGTCAGACCGGGGTCCTGGCGCAGTACCGCCTGGTGCAGGGCGGCGAGTTCGGGGCCCGGTTCGACGCCCAGCTCGGTGACGAGCCGCGCGCGCAGCTCGTCGTAGGCCGCGAGCGCCTCGCTCTGCCGGCCCGCCGCGTACAGCGCCCGTATCTGGAGCGCGCGCAGCCGTTCCCGCAGCGGATGCCGGGCCACCAGGCCGGCCAGCTCCCCGGCGAGGAGGACGTGGTCGCCGGCCGCGAGGCGGGCCTCGGCCTGCTCCTCCAGCACGGACAGCCGCTGCTCGGCGAGGCGCTGTGCCACCCCGCGGACGAAGGCGTGGTCGGCGAAGTCGGCGTAGGCCGGTCCGCGCCACAGTCCCAGCGCCTCGGTGAGCAGGGCGGCCCGCCGGTCCGGGTCCGGGACGGCGCGGGCCCGCTCCACCAGCGCGCGGAACCGTACGGCGTCCACCTCGTCGGTGTCGTCCAGCCGCAGCCGGTAACCGGCCGGCTGGCGCGGTACGCGGTCCCGGCCCAGCACCCGGCGCAGTTGCGAGACCTTCGCCTGGAGCGCGCCCGTGGGCCGGCCGGGCGGGCGGTCGCCCCACAGGTCGTGGATGAGGCGGTCCGCGGAGACCGGTCCGCCGTCGTGCGCCAGCAGGTCGGCGAGCAGCGCCCGGACCTTCGCCTCCGGAACCCTGACGGCCGCCCCCTCGTCGTCCCACACCGCCAGTGGGCCGAGCACCCCAAACCGCATGCGCGTCACTGTACGTCAGGGCATCGTGCCGCCCGCCGCCGCTCGTGAGCCGTGCACAGGCCGCTCGCAGCGGCCCCTGAGCCGACGGCCGACCGCTCGTCAGCCGCTCGTCAGCCGCCCGTCAGCCGACCCTCAGCCGTTCCGAAGGTTTCCCGAAGTGCCACGGCGCAGGGTCGTGTGCACCGGCGGTCGAAGCAGGGTGCGGCGGAGGAGGCAGCGGGATGACCAGGTACGCGGGCCGGACGGCCGTAGTCGTCGAAGAGGCCACCGCCATCGGGCTGGCCGTGGCCAAGCGCCTGGTGGAGGGCGGCGCCCGGGTCGTGCTGACCGCCCGCACCGAGGCGGAGCGCCACCGCCTGGGCGGGGATCTGGGCTCCGCCGCCCGGGTCGTCGCGCCCGCCGACGTGACCACCTGCCTGGGCCCCGGCGGCCTGGCCGACCTGCTGTTCGCCGATGTCGTGGCCACCGCCCGGCCGCTGCTGCCGCACCTGCGAGACGGCGGCGCGGTCGTCCTGATGACCCCGGTCTGCTCGTCCGCCGCCGTGCAGGCGCTCGCCGCCGAGCTGGTCCGCCGCGGCATCCGCGTGAACGCCGTGGCGCCGGGCTGTATCGAGGCGCCGGGCGGCGCGGGCGGGCCCCTGCCGCCCCTGGGCCGCCTCGGCGCCGCCGAGGAGGTGGCCCGGGCCGCGCTCTTCCTGGCCACCGACGCCACGTTCACCACCGGGGTCCGGTTCCCGGTCGACGGAGGCCTCGGCCGGCCCTGACCACGCATCCGGGCAACGCCCGACCACGGCGGCACACCGGACACCGCCCACCGACACCTCGGCGGCGCACCGAACTCCACGGCGGCGCACCGGACACCGCCCGCCGAACACCACGGCGGCGCACCGAACTCCACGGCTGCCCCCGGCCCCGAACACCGGTGGCGCCCCGCCCCGATCCCCGACGTCCGAACTCCTGGAGCACAGCCATGAGCACCACACCCGACACCGAGGCCGGTGCGTCCGCGCGCACCGGCGCCGGGCCGAGTTCCCGGCGGGCCGGCGAACAGCCGCGGACGCTGCCCATGTCCGCCCTGCTGGCCCTCGCCACTGCCGTCTTCATCACCAGCCTCACCGAGACGCTGCCCGCGGGCCTGCTCCCGGCGATCAGCCACGACCTCGGCCGGAGCGAGTCCGCGACCGGGCAGACGGTCACGGTCTACGCGCTCGGCACCGCGCTGACCGCGATCCCGCTGACGGCGGCGACCGCCCGCTGGCGCCGCAAGCGGCTGCTGCTGACCGCCATGGCCGGCTTCGCCGTGGCCAACACCGTCACCGCCGTGTCCTCGCTCTACGGGCTGACCATGGCGGCGCGCTTCGTCGCCGGCGTCGCGGCGGGCCTGGCCTGGGCGCTGCTCGCCGGGTACGCGCGCCGGCTCGCCCCGCCGCACCTCCAGGGCCGGGCGATCGCCGTCGCGATGGCGGGCATCCCGGTCGCGCTCTCGCTCGGCGTGCCCGCCGGCACCTTCCTCGGCCAGGTGACCGACTGGCGCGTGGCGTTCCTCGCGATGACCGCACTGACGGTCGTGCTGCTGGCGTGGATCGCCGTGGCCGTACCGGACTTCCCGGGCCAGGAGGGCGGCGAGCGGCCGAGGATGCTGCGCGCCCTGCGGGTCCCGGGCGTGGTCCCGGTGCTGTTCGTGACGCTGGTCTTCGTCCTGGCCCACACCCTCGTCTACGCCTACATCGCCACGTTCCTCGACGACCTCGGCCTCGGCGGGCAGACCGACCTGGTGCTGCTGGTCTTCGGCGCCGCCTGCCTGGTGAGCATCTGGATCGTCGGCGCCCGGATCCACCAGCGGCTGCGCGCGCTCACCCTCGCCGGCTCCGTGCTGGTCGCGGTGGCCGCCGCGGTGCTGGCCGTGCTCGCGGACCACACCGCGCTGGTCTACGTCGCCGCCGTGCTGTGGGGCCTGGGCTGGGGCGGAGTGCCGACCCTGCTGCAGACCGCGGCCGGTGACGCGGGCGGCGAGGCGGCCGACGCGGCCCAGGCCATGCTGGTGACGCTGTGGAACGTCGCCATGGCGGGCGGCGGAGTCCTCGGCGGTGTGCTGCTCGGCCTGAGCGGCAGCGACTCGCTGCCGTGGAGCGTGCTGCTGCTCATGCTGCCGGTGATCGCCGTCGTCGCGCTCGCCCGGCGCCACGGCTTCCCCGCCGAACGGCCCCCGGCGTGACCCCGGCCGCCGCGACCCGGACGGAGCACGGAAACGCGCCCCACCCGGCCCCGCCCCCACCCACGGACCGCACCCGTCGCCCTGTCCCACCCCCTATTTCCACTATTCCCACCAAGACCCCGCCTGGAGGTCCCCCCGTGTCCGAGATCCCGCCGCCCGCGCCCGCCGCGTTCCCGCAGCGCCCCGTCTCCCCGGCCGCCTCATGAGCGGGCCCGGCACCACCCGCAGACAGGTGCACCTCGCGGCCCAGCTTCCCGGCATCCACAACGTGACCGTCTGGTCGGACCCGCGCTCGCGCAGCCAGATCGCCTTCGACTCCTTCCGGCACCTCGCGCGGACCGCCGAACGCGGCCGGTTCGACTTCTTCTTCCTGGCCGAGGGACTGCGGCTGCGCGAGCACAAAGGGGAGCTGTACGACCTGGACGTGGCGGGCCGGCCGGAGAACCTCACCCAGCTGAGCGCCCTGGCCGCGGTCACCACCCGGCTCGGCCTCGCCGCCACCGTCAACGCCACCTTCAACGAGCCCTACGAGGTGGCGCGCCGGCTGGCCACGCTCGACCACCTCAGCGGCGGACGCGCCGCCTGGAACGTGGTGACCAGCTTCGACGCCTTCACCGGGGAGAACTTCCGGCGGGGCGGCTTCCTCGCCGAGGCCGACCGGTACGGGCGCGCGGCGGAGTTCCTGGCCACCGCGCGCGAGCTGTGGGACAGCTGGGCCGAGGAGGACCTGCGCGCGGACCCGGCGGCCGGCGCGTTCGTCCGGCCCGGCGCCGGCCGCTTCGCGCACCACGGGACGCACTTCGGCATCTCCGGCCGGTTCACCACGCCGCGCCCGCCGCAGGGGCACCCGGTGATCATCCAGGCGGGCGAGTCCGGTCCGGGCCGCGAGTTCGCCGCCGCCGAGGCCGACGTGGTCTTCAGCAAGTACGACCGGTTCGACCAGGCCCGCGCCTTCTACCAGGACGTCAAGGGCCGCCTGGCCCGGTACGGCCGTACCCCGGACCAGTTGAAGATCCTGCCGACGGCCACCGTGGTGGTGGCCGACAGCGACGCGGAGGCCGCCGCGTACGCCGAGGAGATCACCCGCGCCCAGGTCGGCCCGCGGACCGCGCTCGCGCACCTGGAGGCGGTCTGGGGCCGCGACCTGTCCGGCTACGACCCCGACGGGCCGCTGCCCGACATCGATCCGGAGCCCGGCGCGCAACTGCTCCGGGGCCACTCGCTGTTCCGCCGGGACCGCGCCGAGACCGCCCGGCGCTGGCGGTCCCTCGCCGAGGAGCGCGGCCTGAGCATCCGCGAGCTGGTCATCGAGGTGTCCGGCGGGCAGACCTTCGTCGGCGCCCCGCACACCGTCGCCGACGCGGTCGACCACTTCGTGCAGAGCGGCGGCGCCGACGGCTTCGTCCTCGTCCCACAGCTCACGCCCGGCGGCCTGGACGACTTCGTGGACCGGGTGGTGCCGCTGCTCCAGGAGAAGGGTGTCTTCCGGCGGGACTACACGGGCCCGTCCCTGCGCGACCACCTGGGCCTCGGTCCCGCCCCGCGTCAGGCCCCCGAGGCCACCGCCGGACAGCCGGCGGCCTCCGCCGCCGGGCAGGAGGTCTCGTGACCGCGCGCCCGCTGCACCTCGCCGTCGCCCTGGACGCCGCCGGCTGGCACCCGGCGGCCTGGCGCGCCGCGGACGCCCGGCCCGCGGAGCTGTTCGGCGCCGGCTACTGGACGGACCTGGTCACCGAGGCCGAACGCGGCCTGCTCGACTTCGTCACCTTCGAGGACGCGCTCGGCATGCGGTCGGCCGCCTTCCACCGGCCCGACGACCGCACCGACCAGGTCCGCGGGAGCCTGGACGCGGTCCTGCTCGCGGCCCGGGTGGCGCCGCTGACCACGCACATCGGCCTGGTCCCGACCGCGAACGTCACCCACACCGAGCCGTTCCACGTCTCCGCCGGCATCGCCACCCTGGACCACGCGAGCACCGGCCGGGCCGGCTGGCGCCCGCAGGTCGCCGCGCGGGCCGCCGACGCGGCCCACTTCGGCCGCCGTACGACACCGCTGCTCAGCGACGACGACGCCCGCGACCCGGAGCGGATCGGCCGGCGGCTGAGCGCGCTGTTCGACGAGGCCGCCGACGCGGTGGAGGCGGCCCGGCGGCTGTGGGACAGCTGGGAGGACGACGCGGAGATCAGGGACGCCGCCACCGGCCGCTTCCTCGACCGGGACAAGGTGCACCCCGTCGACTTCCGGGGCGAGTACTTCGGCGTCCGGGGCCCGGCCGTCGTCCCGCGCCCGCCGCAGGGCCTGCCGCCGGTGATGAGCCTGGCGCACGCCACCGTGCCGTACGAGTTCGCGGCGCGCTCCGCCGACGTCGTGTGGGTGACGCCGCACGACCGCGCGGGGGCCGCGGCGATCCTCGCCGAGGTGGACGCGGCCGCCGGCCGCGTGGGCCGGGACACGCGGGCCCGGCCGCTGCTGCGCTTCGCGGACCTGCTCGTCTTCCTGGACGGCGAGCCGGGCGCCGCCGCGCGCCGCAAGGCCCGCCTGGACGAGCTGGACGGCGCGGAACTCGCCTCCGACGCCGAGGTGTTCACCGGCACCGCCGACGCACTCGCCGACCTGCTGCTGGACTGGCGGGAGGCCGGGCTCGACGGCTTCCGGCTGCGGCCCGGCGTCCTCCCGCACGACCTGGTGGGGATCACTCGCGCCCTGGTGCCCGCACTCCGGCGGCGCGGGGCGTTCCGTACGGCGTACGACGCGACGACGCTGCGCGGCCATCTGCGCCTGCCGCGCCCCGCGAGCCGCTACGCGCGGACGGGCGGCCACCCGAAGGGGTGATCCGGGGGCATGCGCGCGTACCCGCACACCGTGGGACCGGTGTGCGGGTACGCGCGAAAGTGCCTGCCCGGACGGGGACGGGAGCCGGGCTCACGGCTGGTCGTCGCCGGCCTCGTCCTCCTCCGACTGCTTGGCCTGCACCTCGGGGTCCAGACCGGTGCCGTCGACCGAGGTGAGCCGGGGCGAGTCCGGCACCTCCGTGGCCGCGGGCGGTTCGACCAGCCAGTCGGGGTTGGCCTGCTTGTCCCACCACTTCCAGGCCGCGAAGGCACCGCCCGCGAGGACGGCCAGCACCGCGGCCGTCTTCACGGTGCGGCCGGTGCGGGAGCGCCGCTCGGCCCGCCGGACCAGCTTCTGGATGTCCCGCGCCGAGACCTGGCCGCGCAGTGCGGCCAGGGCGGCGGCGCTGCGCGCGGCGGCCTCGTCACGGACCGGACCGGCCGCGGCCCGCGCCTGTTCGATCTTGGGACGGGAGTAGGCGGCGGCCTGGGCGGCCGCCTTGCGGGTACGGACGGCGGCTTCCTGCGCGGCCAGGTCCACCTTCGGCGGGACGTGCGCGAGTGCCTGCTCCAGACGCGGGGCGAGCCGGGCGTCGTACTGCACGCGGGCCTGCCCCGCGGCCTGCGACACCACGGGCGCCAGCCGTACGCGTGCCTCCTGCGCGTAGTACGCGGCACGCTCCTTGGCCGTGTCGGCGTAGGGCGCCACCACTTCCGCGGCGTGCAGCACGCTGTCCTTCGCCGAGCCGGTCGCGGCGCGCACGCTCTCGATGCGGGTCACGGGTTCCTCCTCCTCGGTGGCGTACGGTAATTCGACTTTCCACCCTTTTACGGATCATGCCTGCCGGTCGCCGGTGTAGCACGCGCGGACGGGCATACGGGTGCCGGACACCCGCCCGGCGTGGCGGCGGACCGGTGCGGCGACGGACCGGCGACGCGGGCCCGGGAGCGTGGAAGGATCTGGGGTACCGCGGCTGACGACGAAGGAAGGCGGACCGTGGCCGACCAGCTGTATGCCACCCTGAAGACCACCCTCGGCGACATCGAGGTGCGGCTCTTCCCGCTGCACGCGCCCGTCACGGTCCGGAACTTCGTCGAACTGGCCCGCGGCGAACGCGAGTGGACCCATCCGCGCACCGGGGTGCGCAGCAGGGACCGGCTCTACGACGGCACGGTCTTCCACTCCGTCATCGGCGGGTTCATGATCCAGGGCGGTGATCCGCTGGGCAACGGCCTGGGCGGCCCCGGCTACGGCTTCGAGGACGAGTGCCACCCCGACCTGGCCTTCGACACCCCGTACCTGATGGCGATGGCCAGCGCCGGCCCGGGCACCAACGGCTCCCAGTTCTTCATCACCGTCACCCCGAGCACCTGGCTGAACGGCAAGCGCACCATCTTCGGCGAGGTCACCGGCCCGGCCGGGCGGAAGGTCGTCGACGCCATCGCGAGCGTGCCGACGGGACGCGACGACCGGCCGCTCGTCGACGTCGTGATCGAGACGGTGCTCGTCGAGTCGCGCGCGGGCTGAGCCGCCCGCACCGAGGGCCCCGGAGGGAACCAAACACACCGCTCGTCCGTAAGGATGAGCGGAGCAGGACGGTGCCGCCGGGCACCGGGACGACGACCGGACGAGACGACCAAGGGGATCTGATGGAGCAGGCCGCAGGGAGCGCGCGGGACGCCCGCAGCGTGCCCGGGTGCTACCGGCATCCGGACCGTGAGACCGGCGTGCGCTGCACCCGCTGCGAACGGCCCATCTGCCCCGAGTGCATGGTCAGCGCCTCCGTCGGCTTCCAGTGCCCGGACTGCGCCCGCGGCGGCACCGGCGAGACACCCCCGCCCCAGGCGTCCCGGCCGCGCACACTCGCCGGCGGCACGGTCACGGCCGATCCCCGGCTGCTCACCAAGCTGCTGATCGCGGTCAACCTCGCGGTGTTCGTCGCGATCAAGGCCCGCCCCTCGCTCGGGTACGACTTCGTGCTCTACGGCGCCCTGCCGTCGAAGCCGTTCGCGCCCACCTCGGGAGTCGCCGCGGGCGAGTGGTACCGCTTCGTGTCCTCGATGTTCTCCCACGAGGAGTACTGGCACCTGGGCTTCAACATGCTCAGCCTGTGGTGGGTGGGCGGCCCGCTGGAGGCCGCCCTCGGCCGGGCCCGCTATCTGGCGGTGTACTTCGTCTCCGGGCTGGCCGGCGGCGCGCTGACCTATCTGCTCACGGCCCCGGACACCGCCTCGCTCGGCGCCTCGGGCGCGATCTACGGCCTGTTCGGCGCCACCGCCGTGCTGATGCGCCGGCTCAACTACGACCTGCGGCCGGTCCTCGCGCTGCTGGTGGTCAACCTGATCTTCACGTTCAACCCGTCCATGCACATCGCCTGGCAGGCGCACATCGGCGGACTGGTCGCGGGTGTCGTCACGGGGTACGCGATGGTGCACGCGCCCCGGGAGAACCGGTCGCTGGTGCAGTACGGCACCTGCGCGGTCGTCCTCATCCTGGCGCTGGCCCTCGCGCTGGTCAGAACCGCTCAGCTCACCTGACCGAGTGGGGGAACACACAGTTCCCGAACCGTTGTCCACAGCGTGTGGCGAATCTTGTGCATACGGTGCGGACACAGCTGTGCCCCCTGCCGCTCGAATGAGTTTCCGCAGCTCAGGCAGGGGGCGAACGGGTGTCTGAGGTGTGGTGGGCCAGTCACACCGGCGTCAACACCCGATGAGTTATCCACAGATCGTCGTTCTTTTTCCCCACTGTGGAAAACCGCTGTGGATAACTCGGCGGAGGGTCTTGGGCAGAGCTGTGGGCCGCCCTGCTACTTCCACTGCGTGGAGACACCGAACCCGGCGGCGATGAAGCCGAAGCCGACCACGATGTTCCAGTTGTCCAGGCTGTCGACGGGCAGCGAACCGTCCGTCACGTAGAAGACGACGATCCAGGCCAGGCCGATCAGGAACATGGCCAGCATGACCGGCGCGACCCAGGCCCGGTTGGTCAGCTTGATGGCCTGCGCCTGCCTCGCCGGGGGCGGCGTGAAGTCGGCCTTCTTGCGGATACGTGACTTCGGCACGAGGGTCTCTCCTGTCGATGCGCTGCGTGGCCGCGCAGGTAGCTGGGTCGGGCTCGGGGCAGCGTACAAAGGGCCGGCATGACGACTTCGTGTGCTCCCCCGGGCGTCCGTTAGCGTAGTGCTTCCGTGGCGCCGAAGGAGATAAGGGTACGTTGAGCAATTCTGCCGACTCCCCCGGGACGGGAGCAACGGGCCCCGCTCCCGCCCGCAGACCGCGCATGCGGCCGGTGCGGGTGCTCACGGCGGCCGTCTTCGCGCTCGCCGGGCTCATCTTCTTCACCAGCTTCAACACGGCCCGGGGCACCGACATCCGTCAGGACAGCTCCCTGCTGAAGCTGTCCGACCTGATCCAGCAGCGCAGCCGCAAGAACAAGGAGCTGGACGAGTCCAACGCCACCCTGCGCGACAGCGTGGAGTCGCTGGCCGAGAGCGACGACGGCAGCACCGAGGCCGAGGACCGCGCGCGCAGCGGGCTGGAGAAGAGCGCGGGCACCGACCGGCTGACCGGCCGGGCCGTCACCGTCACGCTGAACGACGCGCCGCCGGGCGCCACCGCCAAGCTGCCCGGCTACCCCGAGCCGCAGCCCGACTACCTGGTCATCCACCAGCAGGACCTCCAGGCCGTGGTGAACGCGCTGTGGCAGGGCGGGGCCAAGGGCATCAAGGTCATGGACCAGCGGCTGATCTCCACCAGCGCCGTGCGCTGCGTCGGCAACACCCTGATCCTCCAGGGCCGCGTCTACTCACCGCCGTACAAGATCACGGCGGTCGGCGACCCGGACCGGCTCAAGCAGTCCCTCGCGGACAGCAAGGCGATCCAGACCTACATGGTGTACGTCAACGTCTACGGCCTGGGCTGGAAGGTCACCGACGACGGGACGGTCACCCTGCCCGGCTACTCGGGCACCGTCGACCTGCACTACGCCAGGCCCGTGGAGTAGAACACGTCTGCGCCGGGGGCTGCCCCGCCGATGCACGCCTGCGGCAGGCCCCGCGCCGTTAGTCTGGTGAGGTACGGCGTGGGTCGGGTGCCGTAGGGGACACGGAAGGGACGGCAAGGGACGGCATGTACGGCTGGATCTGGCGGCATCTGCCGGGCAACGCGTGGATGAAGGCGCTCGTCTCGCTGGCACTGGTCCTGGCCGTGGTCTACGTCCTGTTCCAGTACGTCTTCCCGTGGGCCGAGCCGCTGCTGCCCTTCAACGATGTGACGGTGGACAACCAGTGAGTGCGCGGATTCTCGTCGTCGACAACTACGACAGCTTCGTCTTCAACCTCGTCCAGTACCTGTACCAGCTCGGCGCCGAGTGCGAGGTGCTGCGCAACGACGAGGTGGCGACCGGACACGCCCAGGACGGCTTCGACGGCGTGCTGCTCTCGCCCGGCCCCGGCACACCGGAGCAGGCGGGCGTGTGCGTGGACATGGTCCGGCACTGCGCGGCCACCGGCGTCCCGGTCTTCGGCGTGTGCCTCGGCATGCAGTCGATGCAGGTGGCGTACGGCGGTGTGGTCGACCGGGCGCCCGAGCTGCTGCACGGCAAGACCTCCCCGGTCGAGCACGGGGGCAAGGGCGTCTTCGCCGGCCTGCCCTCCCCCTTCACGGCGACCCGCTACCACTCCCTGGCCGCCGAACCGGCCACGGTCCCGGCCGAGCTGGAGGTGACCGCCCGCACCCACGACGGCATCATCATGGGCCTGCGGCACCGGGAACTCCCGGTCGAGGGCGTGCAGTTCCACCCGGAGTCGGTGCTGACCGAGCACGGCCACCGGATGCTGGCCAACTGGCTGGCGGAGTGCGGCGACCACGACGCCGTGGCGAGGTCGGCGGGGCTCGCCCCGGTGGTGGGCAGGGCCACGGCGTGACCGCGCTGCGCCCCGAGCGCGAGGACTTGTACGACGGCGACAGACCGTACGAGTCCCCCGGCGGCGCGCGACCGACCTCGGCCCCCCACCCGGCGGACGACCCACCGACAGCCCCGATGCCCCGCCTGCCCGCCCCGATCCGACCGGCACCGGGGCACGGCACGCCCGGCGCGGCGGGACGGGACGCGCCGGCCCCCCGGATGACGGACGATCCGCCGACTGCGCCCATGCCCCGGGTGGCCGGGGCGAACCGCTCGGCGCCGAGGCACGGTGTGTCGGGCGAGCCTGGGGGTGCGCCGCTGCCCGGCGTGGCTGGGCAGGCCGGGGGTGCGCCGAGACCGGGTGCGGCCGGTCAAGGCCCGTCTGTGCCGGTGGCCCGGGTGACGGATGATCCGCCGACCGCGCCCATGCCCCGGGTGGCCGGGGCGAACCGGTCCGGGCCGAGGCATGGTGTGTCCGGTGGGGCCGGGGGTGCGCCGCTGCCCGGCGTGGCTGGGCAGGCCGGGGGTGCGCCGAGGCCGGGTGCGGCCGGGCAAGGCCCGTCCGTGCCGGTGGCCCGGGTGACGGATGATCCGCCGACTGCCCCCATGCCCCGGGTGGCCGGGGCGAACCGGTCGACGCCGAGGCACGGTGAGGCCGGGAGCGCCCCGGTGGCCCGCGTGGCCGATGATCCGCCGACCGCGCCCATGCCTCGGATGACGTCGTCGGGGCGGTCGGCGGGGGACGGTCGGAGCGTGCCGCTGCCCCGCGGGAGCGGTGCTGTGCCGGTGGGCGCCCGCGATGACGAGACGATGGCGTTGCGGGCCGTAGGACCCGCGGGGGCCGCTGGGCGTCCCGCTGCGGCCTCTTCCGCCGCCTCGGACGCTCCGGTCGCCCCGGGCGGCCGTGCGGCCCGCAGAAAGGCCGCCAAGCACCGCGGCGGCGGCCGGCACGGCGGTGGCGCGCACCGGACGGCCCCGGCCCCGGCGGAGCCGGACCCGCACCGGCCCCTGACCCGGGTGGAGGCCCGGCGGCAGGCGCGGCTGCGCAAGCCGAGCCCGGCCACCCTCGCGAGCCGCGCCGTCGGCGAGGTGTTCATCACCACCGGCGTGCTGATGCTGCTCTTCGTCACCTACCAGCTGTGGTGGACCAACGTCCGCGCCCACGCGCAGGCCGGCGACGAGACGCACCAGCTCCAGGACGACTGGGCCAGCGGCAAGCGCAACCCGGGCGTCTTCGAGCCGGGCCAGGGCTTCGCCATCCTGCACATCCCGAAACTGGACGTGGTGGCGCCGATCGCGGAGGGCGTCAGCAACAAGCGGGTGCTCGACAAAGGCATGGTCGGCCACTACGGCCAGGCCCCGCTGAAGACGGCCATGCCCCAGGACCGCACCGGCAACTTCGGCCTCGCGGCGCACCGCAACACGCACGGCGAGCCCTTCCGGTACATCAACCGGCTGGTGCCCGGCGACCCCGTGGTGGTCGAGACGCAGGACACCTACTTCGTGTACAAGGTGACCTCGACGCTCCCGGTGACCCCGCCGTCCAACGTCAGCGTCCTGGACCCCGTGCCGCCGGGCTCCGGCTTCACCGGGCCCGGCCGCTACATCACCCTCACCACCTGCACCCCCGAGTTCACCAGCAAGTACCGGCTGATCGTCTGGGGCAAGATGGTCCAGGAACGCCCCCGCAGCGAGGGCAAACCGGACGCGCTCATCGAGTAGGGCATCGAATACGGCTCAGCGAGTAAGGGCAGAAACTGTGGCAGCGACCGCCGACGAGACCGAAGACACCACGGACGCGTCCGGACCCGGCCCGGCCCCGCGCCGCCGCCCCGGCCGGATCGCGCTGGCGGTCAGCGTCTTCGGGGAACTCCTCATCACGGCGGGCCTGGTGCTCGGTCTGTTCGTCGTCTACTCGCTGTGGTGGACGAACGTGATAGCGGACCGCAAGGCGGACCGGCAGGCCGACAAGGTGCGGGAGCACTGGGCACGGCAGAAGGACTCCGGTCCCGGCGCGCTCGACACCAGGGACGGCATCGGGTTCCTGCACGTGCCGGCGATGCGCAACGGCGAGGTGCTGGTCGAGAAGGGCACGGGCACGGACGTCCTCGACGACGGCGTCGCCGGTTACTACACCGATCCGGTCAAGGCCACGCTGCCCACGACCGGCAAGGACGGCAACTTCGCCCTCGCCGCCCACCGCGACGGCCACGGCGCGAAGTTCCACAACATCGACAAGCTGGACGAGGGCGACCCGATCGTCTTCGAGACCCGCGACGACTGGTACGTCTACAAGGTCTTCTCGATCCTGCCCGAGACCTCGAAGTACAACGTCAAGGTCCTCTCCGCGGTCCCGAAGGAGTCGGGCAGGACCAAGCCCGGCCACTACATCACCCTGACGACCTGCACCCCCGTCTACACCTCCCGCGACCGGTACGTGGTCTGGGGCGAGCTGGTCCGCGTGGAGAAGGTCGACAGCCACCGCACCCCGCCGGCGGAACTGCGCTGACCCCGGGCCGGTACGACGCGTGGGCCCTGCCGGGACGTCCCGGCAGGGCCCACGCGTGAGTGGCGGACGCGTCAGCCGTCGAGGCCGCCGAAGATGTTGCCGCCGTTGTCGTTGTTGCCGTTGCCGTTGTCGTGGCCCTGGCCGCCGCCGAAGGAGATCGTGGTCAGCGTGACCGTGGTGGCGTTCGGGTCGGCGTTGCCGCCGCCCTGCGGGTCCTGCTGGCTGACGAACGCGTTGTCGTCGCCGGAACTGCCGGGCGCGAACTGGATGTTGTTGAAGCCGGCCTGCTGGAGGATCTTCTTGGCCTCCTTCACCTGCTTGCCGACGACACTCGGCACCGGGGTCTGCTGCTGCTGCAGCTTGCCGACGTTGACCGTCACGCTGGTGTTCTTGACGACCGGCTGGCCGGCGGGCGGGTTGGTGTTCTGCACCTTGCCGTCCTGGGCCGGGTCGGTGACCGGGGTGTCGACGCAGTTCGGCACCAGACCCTGCGCCTGGAGCGCGGCCTTCGCCTCGTCACAGGACTTGCCGGTGAGGTCCGGGACGGCGACCTTCTCCTCGGGCTTGGCGACCGTGAGCGTGATCGTGCTGCCCTTCTCCTTGCTGGTGCCGCCCGACGGGTCCTGGGCGGTGACCACGCCGGGCGTGCGGTCGGACACCTCGGTCTTCTTCTCGACCTCGAAGCCCTTGTCCTTCAGCTGGGCCTCCGCCTGCTCGTACTGGGCGCCGAGCACGTCCGGCACGGTGATCTTCGGGGCGCCCGTGGAGATCACCAGGCTGACCGTCGCGCCCTTGTCGACGTCCTCGCCGGCCTTGGGGTCCTGCGAGCAGACGTTGCCCTTCGGCTGGTCCTCGCAGGCCTTGCGGACGGGTTCGGCCAGCTTCAGGTCGGAGTTCTCCGCCATCTTCTGGGCCTTGGCGTAGGTGGAGCCCACGAAGTTCGGCGCCGGGAAGGTGGTGTCGTCGTTCCCGCCGCCGGCGGTCACCCACTTGCCGATCAGGATCGCGCCGACCAGCACCAGCAGACCCGCGATCACCAGGAGGACCGTGGAGGTGCTGGACTTCTTCTTCTGCTGGCGGCGGCGGTCCGGGCGGTCGTCGTAGCCGTAGCCGCCGTCGTCCGGGCCCATCGGCGGGAGCATGGTGGTGGCTCCCGGGCCCGCGTCCGAGCGCAGGGCGGTCGTCGCCTGCTCGTCGGGGTAGCCGCCGTAGCCCACCGCACCGAGCGCGGCCGTGGCCGCGACCGGCTGGCCGTCCAGGCACGCCTCGATGTCGGCGCGCATCTCGTCGGCCGACTGGTAGCGGTAGTCGGGGTCCTTGACCAGCGCCTTCAGGACGATCGCGTCCATCTCGGGCGTGATCTCCGGGTCGAAGACCGACGGCGCCTGCGGTTCCTCGCGGACGTGCTGGTAGGCCACGGCCACCGGGGAGTCGCCCACGAAGGGCGGCCGTACCGTCAGCAGTTCGTACAGCAGACAGCCGGTCGAGTACAGGTCCGACCGGGCGTCGACCTGCTCGCCCTTCGCCTGTTCCGGCGAGAGGTACTGGGCGGTGCCGATGACCGCGGCCGTCTGGGTCATGGTCATGCCGGCGTCGCCCATGGCGCGGGCGATGCCGAAGTCCATCACCTTGACCTGGCCGTTGCGGGTCAGCATGACGTTGGCCGGCTTGATGTCGCGGTGCACGATGCCGCTGCGGTGCGCGTACTCCAGGCCCTGGAGGATGCCGATGGTCATCTCCATCGCCCGCTCGGGCAGCAGCTTGCGCCCGGAGTGCAGCAGCTCGCGGAGCGTGGACCCGTCGACGTACTCCATCACGATGTAGGGGATGGAGACCCCGTCGATGTAGTCCTCGCCCGTGTCGTAGACCGCGACGATCGCGGGATGGTTGAGCGAGGCGGCCGACTGGGCCTCCCGGCGGAACCGGGCCTGGAAGGACGGATCGCGTGCGAGGTCCGCGCGCAGCGTCTTCACCGCCACGGTGCGGCCGAGCCGGGTGTCATGCGCGAGGTAGACCTCGGCCATGCCACCGCGGCCGAGCACCTGGCCCAGCTCGTACCGGCCGCCGAGGCGACGCGGCTCTTCCATAGCTACCTACCAGCCCTCTCCGTCGGTCTCGGCCGCGCACCCCTGTGCGCGGCCGGAGGCTGCCGTCCGGGCCTACCGTACCCGGCTCGCTCTGTGTGACCTGGCCAAGCCCGTAACCCGATACAGGACCGGTACCGCAACGTGCGGCGATGCGCAGGAGGTGTGAGGGTCGTCACTTCCAGGGGCTGGGGAGCGGTCACTTCTTGGAGTCGATGACCGCCTCCATGACGTTCTTCGCGATCGGCGCGGCCAGGCCGCCACCGGAGATGTCGTCGCGGTTGGCGCTCTCGTCCTCGACCACCACGGCCACGGCGACCGGCGAGCTGCCGTCGGGCAGCTTGGCGTAGGAGATGAACCAGGCGTACGGGTTCTCGCTGTTCTCCACACCGTGCTGGGCGGTACCGGTCTTGCCGCCGACCGTGACGCCGTCGATCTTCGCGTTCGTGCCGGTGCCCTTCTCGACCACCGTCTGCATCATGTCCTGGAGGACCTGCGCGTTCTTCGGCGACAGCGGCCGGCTCAGCTCCTCCGGCTCGGTCTTGGTGACCGGGTCCAGGTTCGAGGACTGCAGCGAGTCGACCATGTACGGCTTCATCAGCTTGCCGTCGTTGGCGACCGCCGAGGCGACCATGGCCATCTGGAGCGGCGTGGCGGCGGTGTTGTACTGGCCGATGGAGGACAGCGCGGTCTGCGACTGGTTCATGTCGTCGGAGAACACCGAGGCGCTGGAGCGGACCGGGGTGAACTGCTCGGCGTCGAAGCCGAACTTCTTCGCCTCCGCGAGCATCTTGTCGTTGCCGAGGTCCGCGCCGATCTTGCCGAAGACGGTGTTGCAGGACCAGCGCAGCGCCTCACGCATGGTCGCGTTCTCGCACGGGATGTTGCCCTCGTTCTTCAGCTGGGTGGTGGTGCCCGGCATGGTCCACGGCAGCGGCGACTGGGTCTTCTCGTCGGCCGAGGTGTACTTGCCGTTCTCCAGCGCCGCCGCGGCCGTGACCACCTTGAAGGTGGAGCCCGGCGGATAGGTCTCGCGCAGCGCCCGGTTCAGCATCGGGTCGCTGGGGTTGTACTTCTTCTGGAGCTTCTTCCAGGCCGCCGCGTCGTCGTCGCTGTTTCCCGCGAACGACGAGGGGTCGTACGACGGGTAGGAGGCCAGCGCCAGGATCTTGCCGGTGGAGGGGTCCAGGGCGACGACCGCGCCCTTGCCGCCCTGCTTCTTCAGACCGTCGTACGCCGCCTTCTGGGCCGCACCGTTGAGCGTGGTGACGACGTTGCCGCCCTGCTGCTCCTTGCCGGTGACCATGTCCAGCGTCTTGCGGAAGAACAGCCGGTCGTCGTCGCCGGTGAGGATGCCGTCCTCGATGGACTCGAGCTGGGTGGCGCCGAAGGCCTGCGAGGCGTAGCCGGTGACCGGCGCCCACATGGGCCCGTTCTTGTACGTCCGCTTGTACTTCAGGTCGTTCAGACCGGTCTTGCTGCTCTCCGCGGACCCGGTGATCGGATCGCCGTCCACGACGATGTCACCGCGCGGGGTGGCGTACCGGGCGATGGTGACGCGGCGGTTCTTCGGGTCGTCCTTGAGGCCGTCCGCCTTGACGTACTGGAGCCAGTTGTCCCGGATCAGCAGGGTCAGCATGAGGAGGCCGCAGAAGAGCGCGATCCGGCGCAGGGGCTTGTTCATGACGGGCGGACCACCTGGGTCATCTCGGCGTCGGGGTTGGCGGCGGGAGCGGGCGCCGGGCGGCGGGCGGTGTCGCTGATGCGGATCAGGATGGCGATCAGCGCCCAGTTGGCCAGCACGGAGGAACCGCCGGAGGCCAGGAACGGCATGGTCATACCGGTCAGCGGGATGAGGCCCATGACACCGCCGGCCACCACGAAGACCTGGAGCGCGAAGGCACCGGACAGGCCGACGGCGAGCAGCTTGCCGAACGGGTCGCGGGCGGCGAGGGCGGTGCGCACGCCGCGCTCCACGATCAGGCCGTAGACCAGCAGGATCGCCATGACGCCGGCCAGGCCCAGCTCCTCGCCGAAGGTGGCGAGGACGAAGTCGGAGTTGGCGGCGAACTTGATCAGGTCCGAGTGGCCCTGGCCCCAGCCGGAGCCGAGGGTGCCGCCGGAGCCGAACGCCCACAGGGACTGCTGCAACTGGTCGGAGTGCAGGATGCCGTCGTGGGTGATCTGGCGGCTCAGCTCGTACTCGCGCATCGGGTCGAGCCAGGCGCGCACCCGGGTCTGGATGTGCGGCTCGAAGCTGGCCACGCCGACGGCGCCGGCCGCGGACATCAGCAGACCGAAGACGATCCAGCTGGTCCGCTCGGTGGCGACGTACAGCATGATGACGAACATTCCGAAGAACAGCAGCGAGGTGCCGAGGTCCGTCTCGAAGACCAGGATGAGGATCGAGATCGCCCAGACGACCAGGATCGGACCGAGGTCGCGCCCGCGCGGCAGGTACAGGCCCATGAAGCGGCGGCTGGCCAGGGCCAGGGCGTCCCGCTTCACCATCAGGTAGCCGGCGAAGAACACCGCGAGGACGATCTTCGCGAACTCGCCGGGCTGGAGGGAGCCCAGGCCGGGGATGCGGATCCAGATCTTCGCGCCGTAGATGTTGGCGCCGAGACCGGGCACCAGCGGCAGGATGAGCAGCACCAGGGCGCCGAACATCGAGATGTAGGTGTAGCGCTGGAGGACACGGTGGTCCTTCAGGAAGATCAGCACGACGGCGAACACGGCGATGGCCAGCGCGGTGTACAGCAGCTGTCGCGGTGCGGACGGCGAGAAGCCCGGCAGCGACTGCAACAGCTTGGACTGGTCCAGCCGCCAGATCACGACCAGCCCCAGCCCGTTGAGCAGGGTGGCCAGCGGCAGCAGCAGCGGGTCGGCGTACGGCGCGAACCTGCGCACGGCGAGATGGGCGACGCCGGCCAGCAGACCGAGTCCCAGGCCGTAGCTCAGCAGGCCGGACGGGACCTCGTCGCTGATGGCCAGGCCCACGTTGGCGTAGGCGAACACCGGGATGGCCACGGCGAAGACGAGCAGGGCCAGCTCGGTGTTGCGACGGCTCGGCGCGCCGATGGCGCCGATCGTGGACGTGTGATGCGTCGGCGAATTCGTAGTACTGCTCATCGTGTGACGGGGCCTCTCACGGCTTGCCTACTGCTTACCGCACAGCGAGACGACCTTCTGCTCATCCTCCGAGAGAGTGGGGCCGGGGCTGGGGGTCGCGGACGGGGTCGTGGACGGAGGCTTCGAAGGGGACGCCGGGGACGTCTTCGAGGCCGACGGGTTCGGGGCCGGGGTGGCCTTCGTGACGAGGGAGGCCGTGACGGCGGAGGTCAGCGAGGTGCCGGTGCCGGTGAACGCGGTGTGCGTGGCCGTGCCCGCGACGCCCGTCCCGGTGGCGGTACCGGCACCGGTGGTGCCGCCTGTGCCGGTGGTGCCGCCCGTGCTGCCGGTTCCGGTGGTGCCGCCCGGCTTGGGCTTGCCGGCGCCGGCGTTCGCGCGCGCGGCCTCCTCGGCGGCCTCGCGGTCGGCCTGCTTGCGGCAGGCGGAGGCCTGCACGGACAGCTCCTGGACCTTCGTCCGGGCCGACTCCAGACCGCCTTCCGCGATCGTGGCCTTCACCTGCTTCTGCTGGTACGGCGGCAGGTACTTGAGTTCGATCTCGGGGTGGTCCTGCTCCACCTTCGACAGCGACACCCAGGCCAGGTCCTGGCTGATCCCGCGGTACAGCGCGACGTGCTCGCCCTTGGTGCCGACGTAGTACTGCGTCTGCGTCCAGCGGTAGCCGCCGTACAGGCCGCCGCCGACGACGGCGAGGGCGAGGACGCCGTAGAGCGAGGTCTTCAGCCATCTGCGCCGGCCGCGGGGCTTGCCGAAGTCGCCGTCGTAGTCGCCGAAGCCGCCCTCCGGGGCGTAGCCGGCCTCTCCGGAGCCGGGCGGGCCGAACTCGCCGCCGCCGTGCCCCTGGCCCTGGCGGCCCAGGTGGGAGGCGCGGCCGGCCGGCGTCTGCATGATGCCGTTGTCGTTCAGGTGGTGCTGGTTCTCGGCGACCGCGCCGACCACGACCGGCTGGTCGGACAGCTGGCCGGCGAGCGTGTCGCCCTGGTCCAGGTCCAGCACGTCGGCGACGATCACGGTGATGTTGTCGGGGCCGCCGCCGCGCAGCGCGAGCTGGATCAGCTCCTGCACGGTCTCCTGCGGGCCCTGGTAGCTGGCGAGGGTCTCCTCCATCGTCTGGTGGGAGACCACGCCGGACAGGCCGTCGGAACAGATCAGATAGCGGTCGCCGGCGCGGACCTCGCGGATCGACAGGTCGGGCTCGACGTGCTCGCCGCTGCCGAGGGCGCGCATCAGCAGGGAGCGCTGCGGGTGGGTGGTGGCCTCTTCCTCGGTGATCCGGCCCTCGTCGACCAGCCGCTGCACCCAGGTGTGGTCCTGGGTGATCTGGGTGAGGACGCCGTCCCGCAGCAGATAGGCGCGCGAGTCGCCGACGTGCACGAGACCGAGCCGCTGGCCGGTCCACAGCAGGGCGGTGAGGGTGGTGCCCATGCCCTCCAGCTGCGGGTCCTCCTGGACCATGGCGCGCAACTGGTCGTTGGCGCGCTGCACGGCGACACCGAGGGAGGTGAGGATGTCGGAGCCGGGCACGTCGTCGTCGAGCGCCACGATGGTGGAGATCACCTCGGAGGAGGCGACCTCGCCGGCCGCCTGGCCGCCCATGCCGTCGGCGATCGCCAGCAGGCGCGGGCCGGCGTAGCCCGAGTCCTCGTTGTGCCCGCGGATCATGCCCTCGTGCGATCCGGCGGCAAAGCGCAGTGACAGACTCATGCGCACCTCGCCCGTCGGCTCCGAATGCAGCCGGTCGTGTCGAGCCACACTGCCCACCCTCCGGTCGGGAGCGCGCCGGAGACCGGGTGGCGGCCTGCCGCTGCGTGCTCGCTCCGCTCGCGCTTACTCATGATGTAGCACTACTTCCGCAGCTCGATTGCGGTCTTGCCGATGCGGATCGGCGCGCCCAGCGGGATCGGTGTGGGGGTCGTCAGCCGGGACCGGTCCAGGTACGTGCCGTTGGTGGATCCGAGGTCCTCGATGATCCACTGGCCGTCGCGGTCCGGGTAGATCCTGGCATGACGGCTGGAGGCGTAGTCGTCGTCCAGCACGATCGTGGAGTCGTGCGCCCGGCCCAGGGTGATGGTCTGGCCCTGGAGCGCGACGGTGGTGCCCGTCAGCGTGCCCTCGGTCACGACCAGCTTGCTGGGGGCGTTGCGGCCGCGCCGGCCGCCGCCGCCCTGCTGGCCGCGCTGCTGCGGCGGCGCGGCCTGCTGCCGGGCCGCCTGCCGGCCGGACGGCTGCGGCCGGGCCGCTTCCCTACGCGATCCGCGCTGGGTGACGCGCGTACCGAACAGGTCGCTCCGGATGACCTGCACGGCCACGATCACGAACAGCCACAGTACGGCCAGGAAACCCAGCCGCATGACCGTGAGGGTCAGCTCTGACATTGCCCCCGCTTCACCCTTCGGCTTGCCTATAGATAACGGTGGTGCTGCCCACGACGATCCGCGAGCCGTCGCGGAGCGTAGCGCGGGTGGTGTGCTGCCCGTCCACCACGATGCCGTTGGTGGAGCCGAGATCCTGGATCGTCGAGGGCGTTCCGGTCCGGATCTCGCAGTGCCGGCGGGAGACGCCGGGGTCGTCGATCCGCACGTCGGCGTCGGTGCTGCGGCCCAGCACCAGCGTCGGGCGGGAGATCTGGTGGCGGGTGCCGTTGATCTCGATCCAGTAGCGGGTGCGCGCGCCGCTCATCGGCGGCGCGGCGGGCCGCTGGGTGGCCGGCTGCGGATAGCCGTACCCGCCGGGGCGGGCGCCGGGCGGCGGCGCGGCCGGCATTGGCGGGGCACCCGCGGGAGCGGCCGGCGGATAGCCGTAACCGCTCGGGTCACCCGGTGCCGGACGGCCGCCGGCCGCCGGCGGCTGCGCTGCCGGCTGCTGGCTGCTGGAGGAGGCGAGGGTGCGCGAGCGCACCCGGTACAGGCCGGTGTCCAGGTCCTCGGCCTTCTCCAGGTGGACCTTGATCGGGCCCATGAAGGTGTAGCGCTGCTGCTTGGCGTAGTCGCGCACCATGCCGGCCAGCTCGTCGCCGAGCTGCCCGGAGTAGGGGCTGAGGCGCTCGTAGTCCGGCGCGCTCAGCTCCACGATGAAGTCGTTGGGCACGACGGTGCGGTCGCGGTTCCAGATGGTGGCGTTGTTGTCGCACTCCCGCTGGAGCGCACCGGCGATCTCCACGGGCTGGACCTCGGACTTGAAGACCTTGGCGAAGGTGCCGTTCACCAGACCTTCGAGACGCTGCTCGAACTTCTTCAGGACTCCCATGGGGCACCTCCTCCGTCCCTGCCGTCGTCTTGCCTGCTGTGTGCCGCTGCCTTGCCGGGTACTGCTGGTACTGCTCACTGATCGTATCTACGCGCCCGCCAATCAGCCGGTTCCCCCAGCGGCTCCCCTTCGAACTCCTGGCGCGCGTCCCGCTGCCATGGATCGTAGAGGCGGGAGAAGACCAGTGTCCCGCACCCGGCTGTGCGGCCGGCCCGCTCCTGGGGAGATGGCCGGGACCGGTACGAGGTTGATACGTGAACCGTGTCTCCTTGATACGCGGTCGGCCGGACGGAGCGCCGGGCGCGGGCGGGGGCGCGGCGGGGGAAAGACGGGTGCGGGCGGGGGCGCGGCGGGTGTGAGCGGGCGCTCGGCAAGCGAGGTGAATCCACCCCCTGCGACGTGCTAATGTTCTCGATGTCGGAAGGGGCCAGCCCGAAAGGGAAGGACCCGGAAGACACACCCAATGCGCGGGTGGCGGAATAGGCAGACGCGCTGGATTCAGGTTCCAGTGCCCGAAAGGGCGTGGGGGTTCAACTCCCCCCTCGCGCACAGTGAGACACGGGTCTCCGCAGTGACGAAAGTCACGGCGGGGGCCCGTTTCTCGTTTCTTTCCCTGGTATCCCCACGGGGCTTCCGCGGGCCGTGATGCAGCTCCACGGAATACCTCGGAATTCGTCGGGGTACGACGCGGGCGCGACTGCGCGTGGCCCGGGACGCCGACGGGATCGGCCCGGACCCCGTGACCTATCTCACGGCACCCCGCTGTACCGTCTCCCGCGAGTTGTTCGTGCCGACACCTGTTCGAAGGTGGGCGGTGAGCGCGGGGGAGGCGGTCACATGACCGGAACCGGTGGGGAAGCGGCGGCGGCAGGACAGACGGCGGTCCGGAGTGCGCGCCGACTGCCCCGGGTGCGCGGATTCGCGCCCTGGCCGCCGGAGGGCTCGGCGGGGCCGGACGGTTCTGCGGGCTCCGAGGGCTCCGAGGGCGCGGTGGGTTCTGCGGGCTCGGTGGGTTTGGAGGGTTCTGCGGGTTCGGTGGGCTCGGTGGCTTCGCCGAAGCGGGAGGGCAAGGCGCTGCGAGCCGTTGTGCCCCGCTCCGCCCACGGCGTGTTCGACCCGGACGCCGGCCGTCCCGACGCGGTCGGCGCGGTGCGGGAGTCCAGCGCCGGCCGCATACCCGAGCTGGTCCCGCTGCGCGTGGGCCGGATGGCGGCCGGCCCGTTCGCGTTCCTGCGCGGCTCGGCCGGACTCATGGCGTACGACCTCGCCCGCACCCCGGTCACCGGGATCGGCACCCAGATATGCGGCGACGCGCACGCGGCCAACTTCGGCCTGTACGGCGACGCCCGCGGCGGCCTCGTCATCGACCTCAACGACTTCGACGAGACCGTCCACGGGCCCTGGGAGTGGGACCTGAAGCGGCTCGCGGCCTCGCTGGTGCTGGCCGGCCGGGAGGCGGGCGCCGACGAGGACACCTGCCGCGCGGCGGCCCACGACGCGGCCGGCGCCTACCGCCGCACCATGCGGCTGCTCGCCCGGCTGCCCGTCTTCGACGCCTGGAACGCCATCGCCGACGAGGAACTCGTCTCCCACACCGACGCCCACGATCTGCTCGGCACGCTCCAGCGGGTGTCGGAGAAGGCCCGGGCCAACACCAGCGGCCGGTTCGCGGCCAGGTCGACCGAGACCCTCGCGGACGGCGGACGCCGGTTCGTCCCCGCGCCGCCGGTGCTGCGCGCCATCCCGGACGGCGAGGCCGCCGCGGTCGCCGCGTCCCTGGAGGAGTACCTCGGCACGCTCGGTGAGGACCGTCATCCGCTGCTCGCCCGGCACGCCGTGCACGACGTGGCCTTCCGCGTGGTCGGCACCGGCAGCGTCGGCACCCGCTCCTACGTCGTCCTGCTGCTCGACCACCGCGGCGAGCCCCTGGTCCTCCAGGTGAAGGAGGCGCGCCCGTCCGCGCTCCTCCCGCACCTGGCCACGGCCGGCTTCCCGGCCGGCCCGGTCGCGCACGAGGGCCGCCGGGTGGTCCTCGGCCAGCGGCGGATGCAGGTCGTCAGCGACATCCTGCTCGGCTGGACCACGGTCGACGGGCGCCCCTACCAGGTGCGCCAGTTCCGCAACCGCAAGGGCAGCGTCGACCCGGCCGCCCTCGCCGCCGACCAGCTCGACGACTACGGCCGGATGACCGGCGCCCTGCTGGCCCGCGCCCATTCCCACAGCGCCGACCCGCGGCTGATCGCCGGGTACTGCGGAAAGAACGAGGAGCTGGACGAGGCGGTCGCCGCGTTCGCCGTCGCCTACGCCGACCGCACCGAGGCCGACCACACCGACCTCCTCACGGGCATCCGCACGGGCCGGATCGCGGCGGAGACGGGCGTGTGAGGGCGCGGGAGGGCGTGTGAGGGCGCGCGCGGCTGTACGCCACGGCTGTGCGCGGCTCCCGGCGGGGCCGGGGAGCGGGTGGTCCGGCCGCGGCGGGAAGCGGTCCGGGCCGCCCCGGCGTGGCACCGTCCGGTCCCGCCCCGGGTACAGCGCTACGCTGAGCGGGTGACCACCCCCGAAGCCGGCCAGTCCCAGGCGCCGCGTCCCGAGGAACGGCTGGAACGGGCCGTCCGGGCCGCCGAACAGGCGCTCATCGAGTACGAGATCGCCGTGGAGACCTTCCGCGTCGAGGTCGAGAACTTCTCCCGCCTGCACGAACAGCGGCTCGGCCCGCTCTACCTGCGGATCGAGGAGCTGGACGCGGAGATCGCCGAGGCGCGGGCCGCCCGCACCGGCGACCCCGAGGACGCCCGCCGCGCCGCCGAGGCCCGCGCCCGGGTGCTGCCGCTGCCGGGCGTGGAGGAGCTGCTGCACGGCTGGATGGACGGTGACGGCCTGTTCCCGGAGGCCACCGCCATGCTCACGGACCAGCCGGTGCGGCCGCCGCAGCGGGTGCGGCCCAGCGAGGAGGCCCGCAAGCTCTACCGGGACCTCGCCCGCAAGGCCCACCCCGACCTGGCCCAGGAGGAAGAGGAGCGCAAGCGGCGCGAGGAGTTCCTCAGCCGGGTCAACACCGCCTACGCGCGCGGCGACGAGTCCCTGCTGCGGGAGCTGGCCGCGGAGTGGGCCGCGGGACCCGTACCGCCCGAGCGCCGCCCGAGCCCCGCCGAGGAGCTGTACGCCCGCCTCGAATGGCTCGCCCAGCGCAAGGAACTGATCGCGCTGGTCGCCCGCGAACTGGAGGAGGGCGCCATCGCCGGTCTGCTCCGGCTCTCCCCGGACGACCCCGACAGGCTGCTCGACGAGATCGCCGACCGGCTGCGCGCCGACATCGCCCAGCGGGAGGCCGAGCTGGCCGGTCTGCTGGGACAGGGCTGACCGGCCGGGGTTTCGGGTAGCGTCGGAGCCATGAACTTCGGAGCCGGTGTGCCCACGGTCCAGGTCACTGACCTCAAGGACGATGCCTTCCTGCTGGACGTCCGCGAGGACGACGAGTGGCGGGCGGGTCACGCCCGGGGAGCGCTGCACATTCCCCTCAGCGATTTCGTGGCCCGCTACGGCGAGCTGACCGAGGCCGCCCCGCAGGACGGCCGCGTCCACGTCATCTGCCGCTCGGGCGGCCGCTCGGCCCAGGTCACCATGTACCTGGTCCAGCAGGGCATCGACGCGGTGAACGTCGACGGCGGCATGCAGTACTGGCAGCAGACCGGCCGCCCGGTCGTCACCGACGAGGACCAGCCCGGCTTCGTCCTCTAAACACCCGGGTCAGGCACCCGGTCGACTCGGACACACGGCTCGGACAGCCGGTCAGGCGCTCGGGTCAGGCATCCAGGTCGGGCGCCCGGGTCCAGCACCCGGGCGGGGCCGGCCGCGCCAGGTGGTCGTGGTCCCCGGTGTCCCGGAGGAGGGGCCGGTGCGTCAGCGGTCGAAGTCCAGCTCCACCTGTTCCGTCAGCGGATGCGACTGGCAGGCCAGCACATATCCGGCCTCCGTCTCCTCCGTCTCCAGCGCGAAGTTACGGTCCATGCGCACCTCGCCGCCGACCAGGAAGGCCCGGCACGTCCCGCACACCCCGCCCTTGCAGGCGTAGGGCGCGTCGGGCCGGTTGCGCAGCACCGTCTCCAGCAGCGACTCGCCCTCCCGCACCGGCCAGGTGCCGCCGCGGCCGTCGAGGCGCGCGGTGACGGTGCTGTGCGCGGGAGCCGCCGCCGTGACCGCCGGGGCCGATCCCGCGTCCACATGGAAGATCTCCTGATGGATCCGGTCCCGTGCCACGCCCAGACCGCGCAGTGCCCGCTCGGCGCCCTCCACCAGCCCGTACGGCCCGCACAGGAACCAGCCCGCCACCCGCTCCACCGGCAGCAGCGCGGGCAGCAGCCCGGCCAGCCACTCCCGGTCGAGCCGGCCCGAGGGCAGTCCCGCCTGCTGCTCCTCCCGGGAGAGCACGGTCACCAGCTGGAACCGCTGCGGATAGCGGTCCTTCAGATCGGCGACCTCCTCCAGGAACATCGTCGAGGCAGCCGTACGGTCGCTGCGTATCAGGCAGAACCGGGCCGCCGGCTCGCGGGCCAGCAGGGTGGTGACGATGGACAGCACCGGGGTGATGCCGCTGCCGCCGACCACCGCCGCGTACAGCCCCGGCGCCGGCTCCAGCGTGAACCGGCCCGCCGGGGTCATCACCTCCAGCTCGTCCCCGATGCCGATCTCCTTCAGCGCGTACGCCGAGAAGGCTCCGCCCTCCACCAGGCGCACCCCCACCCGCAGCGTGGCCGGGCCCTCGCCGGCCGGGTCGGGCGCGGGCGAGCAGATGGAGTAGGTGCGCCGGATCTCCGTGCCGTCGATCCGGCGGCGCAGCGCGAGGTGCTGGCCGGGCGCGTGCCGGTACTCCGCGCGCAGCCCGGGCGGGACGGTGAGGGTGAGGGCGACGGAGTCGTCCGTGAGCCGGTCGACCGCGGCCACCGGGAGCGGGTGGAAGCGCGCCATCACAACTCCTTGAAGTGGTCGAACGGTTCACGGCAGGCCAGGCACCGGCGCAGCGCCTTGCAGGCGGTGGAGGAGAACCGGCTCAGCAGTTCGGTGTCGGACGAACCGCAGTGCGGACAGCTGATCGGGTCCCACCCGGGGTCCGTGCCGCCGCCCGTGCCGTCCTCCGTGCCGGTGGCATGGGTGCGGGTGGGGCCCAGGGCCAGCGGCACCGGACCGCCGGCGCGGTGCACCCGGGGCGGGGCGATGCCGAACTCCCGGAGCTTCTCGCGGCCTTCGGGCGTGATGTCGTCGGTCGACCAGGCCGGTGCGAGCACCGTGCGGACGGTGACCTCGCGCATGCCGTGGGCGCGCAGCACCCGCTCTATGTCGGCACTCATCGCCTCGATGGCGGGGCATCCGGTGTAGGTCGGGGTCAGCTCGACCTCCGCCGCGTCCGTGCCGTGGACGCGGACCGCGCGGAGCACGCCCAGCTCCCGCAGGCTGAGCACGGGCAGCTCCGGATCGGGCACCGCGCCGGCCAGCTCCAGCAGCTCCGCCTCCAGGGCGGTGGCGGTCACCATGACGCCCCCGGATGGCTGCGGTGCAGGTGCTGCATCTCGGCGAGCATCCGGCCGAACGACTCGGTGTGCACGCCCTGGCGGCCGGCCCCGGCGGACCAGGCACCGGTGCGCGGGCCCTCCGGGAGGGCGAGGGTGGCACGGGTGAGGACGTCCCCGACGGCCTCCAGCCAGCGCCGCTCCAGGCCCGCCCAGTCGACGCCCAGGTCCTCCACCGGCTGGAACATCTCTCCGGTGAACCGCCACAGCGCGGCGCACGCCCGGCTCATCCGCTCATGGCTGGTCTGCGTGCCGTCGCCGAGCCGCAGCGTCCACTGCTCGGCGTGGTCGCGGTGGTAGGCGACCTCCTTGACCGCCTTCGCGGCCAGCGGCGCGAAGGGGCCGTCCCCGTCGGCCAGTTCGCCGTACAGCAGGTGCTGGTACACGGAGAAGTACAGCTGGCGGGCGATGGTGTGCGCGAAGTCGCCGTTCGGCTGCTCGACCAGTTGGAGGTTGCGGAAGGCGCGTTCCTCGCGCAGGTAGGCCAGTTCGTCCTCGTCGCCGGCCAGCGACAGCAGCGTCCGGGCCTGGCCGAGCAGGTCCAGGGCGATGTTGGCGAGGGCGACCTCCTCCTCCAGGACGGGCGCGTGCCCGGCCCACTCCCCGAGGCGGTGGGAGAGCACCAGGGCGTCGTCGCCGAGGGCGAGCGCGGCGGTCACCGGGACGGTGGCGGGGCCGGTGGCGGTCACAGGTGCTGCACCCCTTCCGGGATCTCGTAGAAGGTCGGGTGGCGGTAGGGCTTGTCGGCGGCCGGCTCGAAGAAGGGATCCTTCTCGTCCGGCGAGGAAGCGGTGATCGCGGCGGCCGGCACCACCCACAGGGAGACGCCCTCGCCGCGCCGGGTGTACAGGTCGCGGGCGTTGCGCAGGGCCAGCTCGGCGTCGGGCGCGTGCAGGCTGCCGGCGTGGGTGTGGGACAGGCCGCGCCGGGAGCGCACGAAGACCTCCCACAGGGGCCAGTCGGTGGTGCTCATGCGCGCGTCCCTCCCGTCTCACCGGTGCCGCCGGTGTGCTTGGCCGCGTAGGCCGCGGCCGCTTCCCTTACCCACGCGCCCTCGTCGTGGGCCCGCCTGCGCTGGGTGATCCGCTGTTCGTTGCACGGGCCGTTGCCCTTGAGGACCTCCCAGAACTCCGTCCAGTCGATCGGACCGAAGTCGTAGTGCCCCCGCTCCTCGTTCCACCGCAGCCGCGGGTCGGGGAGGGTGAGGCCCAGGGACTCGGCCTGCGGGACGCAGATGTCCACGAAGCGCTGGCGCAGCTCGTCGTTGGAGTGGCGCTTGATCTTCCACTCCATCGACTGCGCCGAGTGCTGGGACTCGTCGTCGGGCGGGCCGAACATCATCAGCGACGGCCACCACCAGCGGTCCACCGCGTCCTGCGCCATGGCGTGCTGCTCCGGGGTGCCCTTGCTGAGGGCCAGCAGCAGTTCGTACCCCTGGCGCTGGTGGAAGGACTCCTCTTTGCAGATCCGGACCATTGCGCGGGCGTACGGGCCGTAGGAGCAGCGGCACAGCGGGACCTGGTTGGTGATGGCGGCGCCGTCCACCAGCCAGCCGATCGCGCCGACGTCGGCCCAGGTCAGCGTCGGGTAGTTGAAGATCGAGGAGTACTTCTGGCGGCCGGTGTGCAGTTTGTCGAGCAGCTCGTCGCGGCCGGTGCCGAGGGTCTCGGCCGCGCTGTACAGATACAGACCGTGGCCGGCCTCGTCCTGCACCTTGGCCATCAGGATGGCCTTGCGGCGCAGGGAGGGCGCGCGGGTGATCCAGTTGGCCTCCGGCTGCATGCCGATGATCTCGGAGTGCGCGTGCTGGGCGATCTGCCGGACCAGGGTCGCGCGATAGGCGTCGGGCATCCAGTCGCGGGGTTCGATGCGGTCCTCGGCGGCCACGGCCGCGTCGAAGGCGTGCTGGTAGGCCGTCGTGTCGACGGTGTCCGGCGCGCCGGCCGCCGCTGTGCGGGCCGTGCGGTGCGCGGCTGCTGTGGCCATGCGGTCCCCCTGTCCTGTCCTCGGCTCTGCGGTGAACGCCGTCCGCCGGGCGGTACCACTCCACCCGACCGATCGTTCGGTCCGTGCGCATCCATGGTGTGCCGGGCCGCCACGGGGTGTCAACCGCTGTGGAAAACTCCCCGGGCCGCCTGTGGAAAACCTGCGGGAGGCGGCCGGTCCGCAACCCGGGGCTGCGCCCGGTGCCCCCGGCTGAGTACCGTTCCGTGCGGGCGTCCGCACGTGACGCTCGTGCAGCCTGCGGCGCCTGTGCCGAACCGCGCCGCGGGCTGCCCCGCCCGGCGCCTCATGCCGGGCGGACGACACCGGGCGGGAACGACCGGGCCGAACGAGCGCGAGCCGAGACGGGGGACGGGACACGATGGACGCGTACGACGAGGACGCGCGGGAACCACGGGCTCCCGGCGGGCCGTCCGGGTCGCGTCGCCCGGGCTGGGCCCCGGGCCAGTCCCCGGATCCGCTCCCGGCCCAGGGCCCGTCACCGGATCCGCTCCCGGCCCAGGGCCCGTCTCCCGCTGATCCGCTCCCGGCCCGGGACCAGTTCCCTGCTCCGTCCCCGGCTCAGACCCAGGGCCAGTCCTCCGCTCCGTTCCGGGTCCAGGCCCGGGACCGCCAGTCCCCTGATCCGTCCCACGCCCACGCTCAGGACCCGTCCCCGGAGTCCCCGGAGTCCTCTCCGGCGTCCGCCGCCGCGCCGTCGCCGCCTACCGGTGTCGCCGCGCTCTCCCTCGGCTACCAGGTCGGCGCCGCGCTGGTGGTCGCGGTGATCGCCGTCGCCACCGGCGTGCACCTGCTGATGGTGTTCCTCAGCCTCGCGCCCTCCAACACGGTGACCAAGCAGCACGGCAAGGCGGTGGAGCGCTGGGTGTACCCGGAGTTCGAGCAGAACTGGAAGCTGTTCGCCCCGAACCCCCTCCAGCAGAACATCGCCGTACAGGTGCGCGCCGTGGTGCGCGCGCGGGACGGCGGCCTGCGCACCACCGGGTGGACCGACCTGTCCGCCCAGGACGGCGCCGCCATCGACGGCAACCCGGTGCCCAGCCACACCCAGCAGAACGAGCTGCGCCGGGCCTGGGACTTCTTCGCCGCCACGCACGGCACCGACAACCGCGCAGTGGGCCTGCGCGGTTCCCTGTCCGAGCAGTACCTGCGGCGGATCGTCATGATGCGCCTGTACCGGGACGACCCGACCAGCCGGGAAGGCGTGATCCAGCGCGTGCAGATCCGTTCCAGCACCACCAATGTGCAGCCGCCGCCGTGGAGCCGGGAGCGGGTGCCGGACAAGCCGGTCTACCGCCTGCTGCCCTGGTGGTCCCCGTCCTCCGACGAGGCCGCGCGAGGTGTGCGGTGAACCGTCTCTCCCCGATGCTGTCGCACGCTCTGGCCCGGGTCACCGGAGCCGCCCTCGGGCCGTACCAGAGCGCCGTCGTCCGGATCGGCTTCGCCGGGACCTGGCTGCTGTTCCTGCTGCGCGAGTTCCCCCACCGCCGGGAGCTGTACGGTCCCTCCGGGCCGTGGGGCTGGAACCTCGCCAAGCAGCTGACCGCCGACAACCACGCCTTCACCGCGCTGCTGTGGTCCGACGGGCCGCTGTGGTTCGAGTGCTGTTACGCGCTGGCCATCCTGGCCGCCGCGGCCCTGGCGCTCGGCTGGCGCACCCGGACCGCCTCCCTGCTGTTCATGGTGGGCGTGCTCTCGCTGCAGAACCGCAGCGTCTTCGTCGGCGACGGCGGCGACAACGTCCTGCATCTGATGTCCCTCTACCTGGTGTTCACGCGCTGCGGACAGGTCTGGTCGCTCGACGCCCGCCGCGCGGCGCGCGCGGCGGCGGCGCGCGCGCATGGGGAGCGGGTGCCCGCCGACCGGGTGGGACCCGTGCTGTGGACGGTATCCGGACTGGCGCTCGGCACGGCGTCGCTGACCGGGCGGTTGTTCGACAACGGCTGGCTGGTCCCGGTGCTGCTGTGGACGGCCTGGGCCGCCCTCGGCCTGTCGTGGGCCGCGGCACGCCGGGCGGCCTGGCGGGAGCCCCGGATGCTGCTGGACGTCGTCGCCAACGTCCTGCACAACTGCGGTCTCGTGGTGATCATGGCCGAGGCGTGCCTGATCTACGCCACGGCCGGCTGGTACAAGGTCCAGGGCTCGCGCTGGCAGGACGGCACCGCCGTCTACTACCCGCTCCACCTGGACTACTTCTCGCCCTGGCCCGCGCTCGCCGACCTGATGTCCTCCAGCGGCACGATCATGATGATCGTCGCCTACGGGACGGTCATGATGCAGGTCGCCTTCCCCTTCACCCTGTTCAACCGGCGGGTCAAGAACGTCCTGCTGGTGCTGATGATGACCGAGCACGCGGTGATCGCGGTCGTCCTTGGGCTGCCGTTCTTCTCGCTGGCGATGATCGCCGCCGACGCGGTGTTCCTGCCGACGTCGTTCCTGCGCCGGCTCGGCGGTCTCGTGGCCCGTGTGCGCGACCGGCTCGTCGGGCGGGCCGGCGGTGCGGTACCGGCGCCGCGCGCGCCGGAGGAGAGTCCGGCCGGCCACGTAGGGTTCACCGCATGACCGATCCGCTGAGCCGCTGGCACGCGTGCGCGGAGGGCGCCGTCCTGCTCGACGGCTTCCACGCCCTCAAGCACGCGCTGCGCTTCGGTGCCGAGGTGCCGGTGGCGGTCACCACCGACCGGGAGGCGGCACTCGCCCTCGCCGGGGAACTGGCCGCCGACGTGCGCGACAGGCTGGACGCCCTGCTGACGGCAGTGTCCGCGCAGACGTACGCCTCCCTCGTCCCGCGGCCCCATCCGACCGGGGTGGCCGCCCTGGCGGTACGGCCGTCCCGCGAGGCCCGGGTGCGTGCGCTCGTCCGCACGCCCCGCACCGCGCCCGTCGTGCTCCTGGACAACCCGCGCAACCTGGGCAACGCCGGTGCCGTGATCCGGCTGGCCGCCGGCTTCGGGGTGACGGGAGTGGCCACCACGGGCACGCTCGACCCCTGGCACCCCACCGTGGTGCGCGGCGGCGCGGGGCTGCACTTCGCGACCGCCGTGGAGCGTCTGGACAGCGGCGAGCTGCCCGCCGGGCCGGTGTTCGCGCTGGACCCGGAGGGCGAGGACATCCGCGGCACCCGGCTGCCGGACGACGCCGTCCTGGCCTTCGGCTCGGAACGCACCGGCCTGTCACCGGAACTGCGCGCGCGGGCCGACCACCTCCTGCGCCTCCCGATGCGCCCCCAGGTCTCCAGCTACAACCTGGCCACCAGCGTGGCGATGACGCTGTACCACTGGAGCGCGACCGGGGGCGCACCCGATCCGGACGAGAGGCTGTAGGGCCTCTCGTTTGGATCCGGCCTGATCCAGGCGAAGGACCTAGCCCTCCCGCCGCACCTCCACCACCCGGAAGCGGCTGGCCACGAACGCGCCGTCGGTGAGGGCCGCGTTGGCCGCCGGGTTGCCGCCCGAGCCGTGGAAGTCGGAGAAGGCGGCCGTCTGGTTGACGTAGACCCCGCCGGTCAGGTTGAGGGAGAGCTGGGCCGCCTCCTCCAGGCAGACCTCCTCGACGGCCCGCTCGGTGGCGGCGTCCGTGGTGTACGCGCCGACCGTCATCGCGCCCTTCTCGCGGATCGTGCGGCGCAGCAGTTCCACCGCGTCCGGCACCGAGTCGACGGCGACCGCGAAGGAGACCGGGCCGAAGCACTCGCTCATGTACGCGGCCTCGGCGTCGGGCTTGGCGCCGTCCAGCTTGACGATGACCGGGGTGCGCACCACCGCGTCCGGGAACTCCGGGTTGGTCAGCTCGCGGGAGGCGAGGACGACCTCGCCGAGACCGGCCGCGGCCTCCAGCCGGGCCTTGACGTCCGGGTTGACGATGGCGCCCAGCAGCGCGTTCGCACGCGCGTCGTCACCGAGCAGGCCGTCGACCGCGCGGGCGAGGTCGGCGGTGACCTCGTCGAAGGTCTTGGGGCCCTGGTCGGTGGCGATGCCGTCGCGGGGGATGAGCAGGTTCTGCGGGGTGGTGCACATCTGGCCGCTGTACAGGGAGAGCGAGAACGCCAGGTTGGACAGCATGCCCTTGTAGTCGTCCGTGGAGTGCACGACCACGGTGTTCACGCCGGCCTTCTCCGTGTAGACCTGCGCCTGGCGGGCGTTGGTCTCCAGCCAGTCGCCGAAGGACGTCGATCCGGTGTAGTCGATGATCCTGATCTCGGGGCGGGTGGCGAGGGTCTTGGCGATGCCCTCACCGGGGTTCTCGGCGGCCAGGGCCACCAGGTTCGGGTCGAAACCGGCCCCGGCCAGCACCTCCCGGGCGACCTGGACGGTCAGCGCGAGCGGCAGCACCGCGCGCGGGTGCGGCTTGACCAGGACCGCGTTGCCGGTGGCCAGGGAGGCGAACAGGCCCGGGTAGCCGTTCCAGGTCGGGAAGGTGTTGCAGCCGATCACCAGGCCGATGCCGCGCGGCACCGCGGTGAACCGCTTGGTGAGGGCGAGCGGGTCGCGCTTGCCCTGCGGCTTGGACCACGATGCCGTGCCGGGCGTGCGGACCTGCTCCGCGTACGCGTACGCCACCGCTTCCAGGCCGCGGTCCTGGGCGTGCGGGCCGCCCGCCTGGAACGCCATCATGAACGCCTGTCCGCTGGTGTGCATGACCGCGTGCGCGAACTCGTGGGTCCGGTCGCTGATGCGCTTGAGGATCTCCAGGCAGACCACGGCGCGGACCTCCGGGCCCGCGTCCCGCCAGGCCGCCTGCCCGGCCCGCATGGCGGGCAGCAGCACGTCGGTGTCCGCGTGCGGGTACGTCACGCCCAGCTCGACGCCGTACGGCGAGACCTCGCCGCCCACCCAGCCGTCCGTGCCGGGCTGGCCGAGGTCGAGCCGGGTGCCCAGCAGGGCGTCGAAGGCGGCCTTGCCCGCCGCCGCGTCCAGGCTGCCGTGCTCGCCGTAGGCCTTGGGGTGCTCGGGGTGCGGCGACCAGTACGCGCGCGTGCGGATCGCTTCCAGGGCCTGGTCGAGCGTGGGCCGGTGCTTCTCGATCAGCTCGTGGGCGGTCAGTTCGGCGGCCATGCGGGACCAACTCCTCGTCTGGGAAGCTCTTCGTCGAGTCCGTGACCTGGGCAGGGGCTGCCAGTCAGAGCTAGAGTAACCGAACGATCGGTCGGGACAAGGGGGTCCGCCGCATCTGTGGAAAACGTCGTGCGGGAGGATCGCGCCCATGACAGCACTCGACCTCAGCAGCCCCGTGGCCGTCGTCGGAACCGGCACCATGGGCCAGGGAATCGCCCAGGTCGCGCTGGTCGCCGGCCATCCGGTGCGACTGTACGACGCCGTGCCCGGGCGGGCCCGGGAAGCGGCCGAAGCGATCGGCGCCCGGCTCGACCGGCTCGTGCAGAAGGGCCGGCTCGCCGGTGCCGAGCGCGACGCGGCCCGCGCCCGCCTCACGCCCGCGGACGACCTCGCCGAGCTGGCCGACTGCGCCCTGGTCGCGGAGGCGGTCCTGGAACGGCTGGACGTCAAGCAGCGGCTCTTCGGCGAACTGGAGGAGATCGTCGCCGAGGACTGCCTGCTGGCCACCAACACCTCCTCGCTGTCGGTGACGGCCATCGGCGGCGCCCTGCGCCACCCGGGCCGCCTCGTCGGCCTGCACTTCTTCAACCCGGCGCCGCTGCTGCCGCTGGTCGAGGTCGTCTCCGGCTTCGCCACCGACTTCACGTCGGCCACGCGCGCGTACGAGACGGCCCGTGCCTGGGGCAAGACCCCGGTGGCCTGCGCCGACACGCCGGGTTTCATCGTCAACCGGATCGCCCGGCCCTTCTACGCCGAGGCGTTCGCCGTCTACGAGGCGCAGGCCGCCGATCCCGCCACCATCGACGCCGTCCTGCGCGAGTCGGGCGGCTTCCGGATGGGCGCCTTCGAACTCACCGACCTGATCGGCCAGGACGTCAACGAGTCCGTCACCCACTCGGTGTGGCAGTCCTTCTTCCAGGATGTGCGCTTCACCCCTTCGCTGGCCCAGCGCCGGCTGGTGGAGTCCGGCCGGCTCGGCCGCAAGAGCGGACGCGGCTGGTACGACCACGCCGAGGGCGCCGAGCGGCCCGAGCCGCACACCGCCGACAAGGAGCAGCCGCCCGCCTACGTAGTCGCCGAGGGCGGCCTGGGCCCGGCCGCCGAGCTGCTGACGCTGATCCGCGAGGCGGGCATCGAGGTCCGCACCGAGGAGGAGGACCACGGCACCCGCCTGGTGCTGCCCAGCGGCGGCGACCTGGTCCTCGCCGACGGTCAGACCTCCTCGGAGTTCGGGGACGTCGTCTACTTCGACCTCGCCCTGGACTACCGCGCGGCCACCCGGATCGCCCTGTCCGCCTCCCAGGACACCGCACCGCGGACCCTGGCCGAGGCCATCGGGCTGTTCCAGGCGCTCGGCAAGCAGGTCAGCGTCATCGGCGACGTGCCCGGCATGATCGTCGCCCGCACCGTCGCCCGGATCATCGACCTCGCCCACGACGCCGTGGCCAAGGGCGTGGCCACCGAGGAGGACGTCGACACCGCGATGCGCCTGGGCGTCAACTACCCGCTCGGCCCCTTCGAGTGGGACCGCAGGCTCGGCCGCGACTTCGCCTTCGACATCCTGGACGAGATGCACGAGCGCGACCCCTCCGGACGCTACGCGCCCTCCCTCGCGCTCTACCGTCACGCCTATGCCAACGACCGGCGGGAGAGCACCTCATGACCACGGCCCGACGCGACACCTACACCCCCGAGACGCTGCTCTCCGTCGCCGTGCGGGTCTTCAACGAGCGCGGCTACGACGGCACCTCCATGGAGCACCTGTCCAAGGCGGCCGGCATCTCCAAGTCGTCGATCTACCACCACGTCAGCGGCAAGGAGGAGCTGCTGCGCCGGGCCGTCAGCCGCGCCCTGGACGGCCTGTTCGCCATCCTGGACGAGGAGCAGGCGCGCACGGGGCGGCCCGCCGGCCGGCTGGAGCACGTCGTACGCCGCATGGTCGAGGTGCTCATAACCGAGCTGCCCTACGTGACGCTGCTGCTGCGGGTGCGCGGCAACACCGAGACCGAGCGGTGGGCGCTGGAGCGGCGCCGCGACTTCGACCACCGGGTCGCCGGGCTGATGAAGGCGGCGGCGGACGACGGCGACGTGCGCGGTGACATGGACGCGCGGCTGGCCACCCGGCTGCTCTTCGGAATGATCAATTCCATCGTGGAGTGGTACCGGCCGGATGCGCGGGGCGCGACCGACCGGGAGGTGGCCGACGCCGTCGTACGGCTGGTCTTCTCGGGCCTGCGGCAGGGCTGACGGGGGATCCCTCGGGAGCGGCGGGGCCCGGTGACGGGGGTTCCGGGGGTTCCTTCGGGGTGGCGAGGGGCGGCGACGGGGGTTCCGCCGGGGCGGTGCCGGGGGCGGTCTCAGCCGTCCGGCTCCAGGTGTTCTTCCTCGAACACCAGCAGCGTGCGGGTGCTGAGCACCTCGGGAATCGCCTGGAGCCGCGTGAGCACCAGTTCGCGCAGGGCCCGGTTGTCCGGGGTGTGCACCAGCAGCAGGACGTCGAAGTCACCGCCCACCAGGGCGATGTGCGAGGCGCCGGGCAGCTCCCTGAGCTGCTCGCGGACCGTGCGCCAGGTGTTCTGGACGATCTTCAGGGTGATGTAGGCGGACGTGCTGTGCCCCGCCCGCTCGTGGTCCACGCGGGCGCTGAAACCCCGGATCACCCCGTCCTCGACGAGCCGGTCGATGCGCGCGTAGGCGTTGGCGCGCGAGACGTGGACGCGCTCGGCGACGGACCGTATCGAGGCCCGGCCGTCCGCCTGGAGGATCCTCAGGATGTCCTGGTCGACGGCGTCCAGCGGACGCGGCGGCAGCGCACCGGTCTGCGGCGGCCCCCCGGCCATTTGTTCATGCGCCATGTCCCCCCGCTTCACCGCCGTGGACGTCCTGCCTTCATTCCAGGCTGTGGAGAACCGTTTGTCCACAGCATGAAGGTGCCTGTAGCCAAAATGTGCCGTCGACCGAACAATCGGTAGGTGGGACGGGTCACAGCCGACACGTCTCCGTAGCCGCTCCCACGAGGAGGTGCCGTCATGACGGTTCTGGAGCAGCGGGGCGCGTACCGGCCTTCGCCGCCGCCCGCCTGGCAGCCCCGTACGGACCCCGCGCCGCTGCTGCCCGACGCCGAGCCCTACCGCGTCCTCGGCACCGGATCGGCCGCCGAGACCGACCCCGGCCTGCTCCGCCGGCTGTACGCCCAGCTGGTGCGCGGTCGCCGCTACAACGTTCAGGCGACCGCCCTGACCAAGCAGGGCAGGCTCGCCGTCTACCCGTCCAGCACCGGCCAGGAGGCCTGCGAGATCGGCGCGGCGCTGGCCCTGGAGGAGCGCGACTGGCTCTTCCCGAGCTACCGCGACACGCTCGCCGTCGTCGCCCGGGGCGTGGACCCGGTCGACGCGCTCACCCTGCTGCGCGGCGACTGGCACAGCGGCTACGACCCCTACGCGCACCGGGTGGCCCCGCTCAGCACCCCGCTCGCCACCCAGTTGCCGCACGCCGTCGGCCTCGCCCACGCCGCCCGCCTGAAGGGCGACGACGTGGTCGCGCTCGCCATGGTCGGCGACGGCGGCACCAGCGAGGGCGACTTCCACGAGGCGCTGAACTTCGCCGCCGTCTGGCAGGCACCGGTCGTCTTCCTGGTGCAGAACAACGGCTTCGCGATCTCCGTGCCGCTCGCCAAGCAGACCGCCGCGCCCTCCCTGGCCCACAAGGCCGTCGGGTACGGCATGCCGGGCCGGCTGGTCGACGGCAACGACGCGGTGGCCGTGCACGAGGTCGTCGGCGAGGCCGTGCGGCGCGCACGCACCGGGGGCGGCCCGACCCTGGTGGAGGCGGTGACGTACCGCGTCGACGCCCACACCAACGCCGACGACGCCACCCGCTACCGGGAGGACGCCGAGGTCACCGCCTGGCGCGCGCACGACCCGGTCGAGCTGCTGGAACGCGAACTGACCGGGCGGGGCCTGCTGGACGAGGCCGCTGCGGAGGCCGTCCGGCAGGACGCCGAGGCGATGGCCGCCGCGTTGCGGGAACGCATGAACCAGGACGCCGTGCTCGACCCCATGGACCTCTTCGACCACGTCTACGCCGAGCCCACGCCCCAGCTGCGCGAGCAGCGCGCCCTGCTGCGGGCCGAGCTGGAGGCCGAGCGGGAGCAGCACGGCGCGGCGCCCGGCGCCCCGGAAGGCGGCGCCCGATGACCACCGTCGCCGCCAAGCCCGCCACCCTGGCCCAGGCCCTCACGCGCGCGATGCGCGACGCCATGGCCGCCGACCCCGCCGTGCACGTCCTGGGCGAGGACGTCGGCACCCTCGGCGGTGTCTTCCGCGTCACCGACGGGCTCGCCAAGGAGTTCGGCGAGGACCGCTGCACCGACACCCCGCTCGCCGAGGCCGGCATCCTCGGTACCGCCGTGGGCATGGCCATGTACGGCCTGCGCCCGGTGGTGGAGATGCAGTTCGACGCCTTCGCCTACCCGGCGTTCGAGCAGCTCGTCAGCCATGTCTCCCGGATGCGCAACCGCACCCGCGGCCGGATGCCGCTGCCGATCACCGTCCGTGTCCCCTACGGCGGCGGCATCGGCGGTGTCGAGCACCACAGCGACTCCTCCGAGGTCTACTACACGGCGACCCCGGGCCTGCACGTCGTCACCCCGGCCACCGTCGCCGACGCCTACGGACTGCTGCGCCAGGCCATCGCCTCCGACGACCCGGTGGTCTTCCTGGAGCCCAAGCGGCTGTACTGGTCGAAGGACGCCTGGAACCCCGAGCAGCCGACGGACGTGGAGCCCATCGGGCGCGCGGTGGTCCGCCGCCCCGGCCGCAGTGCCACCCTCATCACCTACGGCCCCTCGCTGCCGGTCTGCCTGGAGGCCGCCGAGGCCGCCCGGGCCGAGGGCTGGGACCTGGAGGTCGTCGACCTGCGCTCCCTGGTGCCGTTCGACGACGAGACGGTCTGCGCGGCCGTCCGGCGCACCGGACGCGCGGTCGTCGTCCACGAGTCCACCGGGTTCGGCGGTCCGGGCGGCGAGATCGCGGCCCGGATCACCGAACGCTGCTTCCACCACCTGGAGGCACCGGTGCTGCGGGTGGCCGGCTTCGACATCCCCTATCCGCCGCCCATGCTGGAGCGGCACCACCTGCCCGGCGTCGACCGCATCCTCGACACCGTGGCCCGGTTGCAGTGGGAGGCCGAGGGCTGATGGCTCAGGTGCTGGAGTTCAAGCTGCCCGACCTCGGTGAGGGGCTCACCGAGGCGGAGATCGTCCGCTGGCTGGTCCAGGTCGGGGACGTGGTCGCCGTCGACCAGCCGGTGGTCGAGGTGGAGACGGCCAAGGCGATGGTCGAGGTGCCCTGTCCGTACGGCGGGGTGGTCACCGCCCGCTTCGGCGAGGAGGGCACCGAACTGCCCGTGGGCGCCCCGCTGCTGACGGTCGCCGTGGGCGGACCCGAGGAACGGCCGGAAGGCTCGGGCAACGTCCTGGTGGGCTACGGCACCCAGGCCCCGGCGGCCCGCCGGCGCCGGGTCCGGACGGGCCCGGCGGCCGTCGACGGGCAGACCCGGCGGCCCGGCACCGCCGAAGCCGCTCCCCGCGCGCGGGTGGCCGCACCGACACCGCCGTCCGCCTCCGTCGGCGGAGGGCCCGGGCCCGCGGAAGCCGCGCCGCACGCACACGTGGCCGCACCGGCCCCCGCGTCCTCCGGCGGACGGCCCGGGACTACCGGAGCCGCACCGCGGCCGGCGTCCGCCGCCGGGCCGGTGCCCGTGATCTCCCCGCTCGTGCGCAAGCTGGCCCGTGACAACGGCGTCGACCTGCGGCGGCTGACCGGATCCGGCCCGGACGGGCTCATCCTGCGCACGGACGTCGAGAACGCGCTGCGGGCCGGGACCGCACCCGTGGACGCGGCGGCCGGGGAACAGGCCGTGCGGACGCCCGCGGCGGCGCCCCGCACCGAGGGCGCGGTCCGGATCCCGCTGAAGGGCGTCCGGGGCGCCGTCGCCGACAAGCTGTCCCGCAGCCGCCGGGAGATCCCCGACGCGACCTGCTGGGTCGACGCCGACGCCACGGAACTCCTGCGCGCCAGGACCGCGATGAACGCCTCCGGCGGCCCGAAGATCTCCCTTCTCGCGCTGCTCGCCCGCGTCTGCACGGCCGCGCTGGCCCGGTTCCCCGAGCTGAATTCCTTCGTCGACACCGAGGCCCGCGAGGTGGTCCGGCTCGACCACGTCCACCTGGGGTTCGCCGCGCAGACCGACCGGGGGCTGGTCGTGCCGGTCGTCCGGGACGCCCACGCGCGCGGCGCCGAGTCCCTGACCGCCGAGTTCGCCCGGCTCACCGAGGCCGCCCGCACGGGCACGCTGACGCCCGGGGAACTCACCGGCGGCACCTTCACGCTGAACAACTACGGGGTCTTCGGCGTCGACGGCTCCACCCCGATCGTGAACCACCCCGAGGCGGCCATGCTCGGCGTCGGACGCATCGTGCCCAAGCCGTGGGTGCACGAGGGCGAACTGGCCGTCCGGCAGGTCGTGCAGCTCTCGCTCACCTTCGACCACCGGGTGTGCGACGGCGGCACGGCGGGCGGCTTCCTGCGGTACGTGGCCGACTGCGTGGAACAGCCGGCGGTGCTGCTGCGCACCCTGTGAGGTACGGGAGCTGAGCATCCTGTGACAAACGCCGGGTCCGCAAGCGGGAGCGGACGGGACATACTCGTGGGGTGACCGACGCCGCACCCGCCGCTCCCGGCCCGCCCGCGCCGTACGATGCCGTCGTGCTGGCCGGCGGGGCCGCCCGGCGGCTCGGCGGGGCCGACAAGCCCGGGGTCCGCGTCGGCGGCCGCGCGCTGCTCGACCGGGTGCTCGCGGCCTGCGCGGACGCCCGGACGACCGTCGTCGTGGCCACGCCCCGGCCCACCGCCCGGCCGGTGCGCTGGGCCCGTGAGGAGCCGCCCGGCGGCGGGCCGGTCGCCGCGCTCGCGGCCGGGCTGCGGCAGACCACCGCCGGGCACGCCGTCGTCCTCTCCGCCGACCTGCCCTTCCTCGGACGCGGCGCGCTGCACCGGCTGCTGACCGCCCTGCGGGACACCGGCGCCGACGGCGCCCTGCTCACCGACGCCGACGGCCGCGACCAGCCGCTCGTGGCCGCCTACCGCACCGCCGCCCTGCGCCGCGAGCTGGCCGCCCTCGCCGCCGCGCACGACGGCCTCACCGGACTGCCGCTGCGTCGGCTGACCGGTGCCCTCCGCCTCACCCGCGTCCCGGACCCGCTCGCGTCCTTCGACTGCGACACCTGGGACGACATCGCCGACGCCAGGGCACGGATCAGGGAGCATGGCTCTGTGTTGGATGAATGGATCACCGCAGTCAAGGACGAGCTGGGCCTCGACCTGGACGTCGACACCGGCGCCCTGCTCGACCTGGCCCGGGACGCCGCGCACGGCGTGGCCCGTCCCGCCGCACCGCTGACCACCTTCCTCGTCGGCTACGCCGCGGCGCGGGCCGGGGGAGGGCCCGAGGCCGTCGCCGAGGCCGCCCGCAGGGCCGCCGCGCTGGCCCTGCGGTGGCAAGAGGAGAACGACGGCGGCGCGCAGGACCGGAGCGGCGGGGGCCCGAGCGCCCCGGACGCCGGATGACCGCCCCCGGCACCCCGGCCGACGCGCCCGCCGCCGACACCGACGACCTCGATGTCGAGGAGGCCCTGGCACTGGTGAGGGAAGCCCCCAGGGAACCCGGGGACGACGGCACCGGGCTGCCGCCCGGCCCGGCCGCCGGGCCGTCCGGCGAGCGGCCCGCCGAGCGGCACCGGGCCATCCCCTGGCCCCACGCCCGCGCGATCGCCGCCCGCGCCGCGCGCGGCCAGGCCCCGAAGAAGGCGGAGGGCACCCCCGCCGGCCCCCGGCGCGCGCCCGTCTCCGTCTCCCTCGGCGACGCCCTCGGACTGGTCCTGGCCGCCCCGCTGGACGCGCTCACCGACCTGCCCTCCTTCGACACCTCCGCGATGGACGGCTGGGCGGTCGCCGGACCCGGCCCCTGGCAGGTGCGGGAGGAAGGGGTGCTCGCCGGGCACGCCCCGCCCGGGCCGCTCACGGACGGCGAGGCGGTCCGGATCGCCACCGGCGCCCGCGTCCCCGCCGACACCACCGCCGTCCTGCGCAGCGAGCACGGCCGGATGGACGCCCAGGGCCGGCTGCACGCCACCCGGGAGATGCTCCACGGCCAGGACATCCGCCCGCGCGGCCAGGAGTGCCGCACCGGCGACCGGTTGCTGCCCGTCGGCACCCTGGTCACCCCCGCCGTCCTGGGCCTCGCCGCGGCGGCCGGCTACGACACGGTCACCGCCGTCCCCCGGCCCAGCGCCGAAGTGCTCGTCCTCGGAGACGAGCTGCTGACCGCGGGCCTGCCGCACGACGGGCTGATCAGGGACGCGCTCGGTCCCATGCTGCCGCCCTGGCTGCGCGCCCTCGGTGCCGAGGTCCTCGCCGTCCGCCGGATCGGTGACGACGCCCGGGCGCTCCGCAAGGCGGTCACCGCCTCTCCGGCCGACCTGATCATCACCACCGGCGGTACCGCGGCCGGGCCCGTCGACCACGTCCACCCGGTCCTGGAACGCGTCGGCGCCGAACTCCTCGTCGACGGCGTGCAGGTGCGCCCCGGCCATCCCATGCTGCTGGCCCGCACCACGGACCACCAGCACCTCGTCGGGCTGCCCGGCAATCCGCTCGCGGCCGTCTCCGCTCTGCTCACGCTCGCCGAACCGCTGCTGCGGACCCTCGCCGCGCGTCCCGCGCCCGAGCCGTACACACTGCCCCTGAAGGAGGCGGTGCAGGGCCACCCGTACGACACGCGGCTCGTCCCCGTGGTGCTGCGCGGGGACCATGCCATGCCGCTGCACTACAACGGCCCGGCGATGCTCCGCGGTATCGCCGCCGCCGACGCGCTGGCCGTCGTACCGCCCGGCGGGGTCCGGCAGGACGAGGAGACGGAACTCCTCGACCTGCCCTGGGCCAGCGCCGGGATCGGGGTGTGTTTCACGTGAAACAACCGGGTCATGACGCCATCGGCCGCCAAGCGGGTGATCATCTGGCGTCCCAGCGGGTGCAACTGCCGAAACCGCTGGTGGACCGGCCCATCCGCCAGGTGCTCAAGCGCCTGGTCATGGCTCTGACGGTGCTGGTCGCCACCGCGCTGATCGTCTACGCCGACCACGACGGCTACCACGACAACGCCGACGGCTCGGTCAGCCTCCTGGACGCCTTCTACTACGCGACGGTGACCCTCTCCACCACGGGCTACGGCGACATCACCCCGGTCGGTGACGGCGCCCGGCTCACCAACATCTTCCTCATCACGCCCCTGCGTGTGCTGTTCCTGATCATCCTGGTCGGCACCACGCTGGAGGTCCTCACCGAGCGCACCCGTGAGGAATGGCGCCTGAACCGCTGGAGGTCCGCCTTGCGCGACCACACCGTCGTCATCGGCTTCGGCACGAAGGGCCGTTCGGCCATCCAGACCGTCTGCGCGACCGGACTGAAGAAGGAGCAGGTCGTCGTGGTCGACCCCAGCTCCAAGGCGATCGACGCGGCGACCGCGGAGGGCTACGCCGGGGTCATAGGCGACGCCACCCGCAGCGAGGTGCTCAAGCGGGCCGAGGTGCACAAGGCCCGGCAGATCATCGTCGCCCCGCAGCGCGACGACACCTCGGTCCTGGTCACCCTCACCGCTCGCCAGCTCAACCGCGGCGCCAAGATCGTGGCCGCCGTCCGCGAGGAGGAGAACGCCCCGCTGCTCAAGCAGTCCGGCGCCGACGCCGTCATCACCAGTTCCGGCGCGGCCGGCCGGCTGCTCGGCCTCTCCGTGCTGAGTCCCGCCGCCGGCATGGTGATGGAGGACCTGATCCAGCAGGGCAGCGGGCTCGACATCGTGGAACGGGCCGTGGTCCGCGGCGAGGTCGGCAAGAAGCCGCGCGAGACGGACGACCTCGTGGTGAGCGTCCTGCGCGGGCACCGGGTGCTCGGTTACGACGACCCGTCCGTCGGCACCCTCCAGCTCACGGACCGGCTCATCACCATCGTCCGGGTCAGTCCGGGCGTCCAGGTCACCGCGGACACCCGCCCCCTCCCACACGGCTGACGGCGGTGGTGGGGGGTAGCGTCACGGGCATGCATGCGATCACGATTCCCCAACCCGGTGGTCCCGAGGCGCTGGTGTGGGACGAGGTTCCCGATCCGGTGCCCGGTGAGGGCGAAGTGCTGGTCGAGGTGGTGGCCAGCGCCGTCAACCGCGCCGACATCCTTCAGCGCCAGGGCTTCTACAACCCGCCGCCCGGCGCCTCCGCCTACCCCGGCCTGGAGTGCTCCGGCCGGATCGCCGCGCTCGGCCCCGGCGTCTCCGGCTGGGCCGTCGGCGACGAGGTGTGCGCGCTGCTCGCGGGCGGCGGCTACGCCGAGAAGGTCGCCGTACCGGCCGGGCAACTGCTCCCCGTGCCCGAGGGCCTGGACCTGAAGCAGGCGGCGGCGCTGCCCGAGGTGGTCTGCACGGTCTGGTCCAACGTGTTCATGGTCGCCCACCTGCGTCCGGGCGAGACGCTGCTGGTGCACGGCGGCTCCAGCGGCATCGGCACCATGGCCGTCCAGCTCGCCAAGGCCCTCGGCGCCAGGGTCGCGGTGACCGCCGGCACGAAGGAGAAGCTGGACTACTGCGCCGAGCTGGGCGCGGACGTGCTCATCAACTACCGCGAGCAGGACTTCGTCGCCGAGATCAAGCAGGCCACCGACGGCGCGGGCGCCGATGTCATCCTCGACAACATGGGCGCCAAGTACCTGGACCGCAACGTCCAGGCCCTCGCCGTCAACGGGCGCCTCGCCATCATCGGCATGCAGGGCGGCTCGAAGGGCGAGCTGAACATCGGCGCGCTGCTCGCCAAGCGGGGCGCGGTCAGCGCGACCTCGCTGCGGTCCCGTCCGCTGGACGAGAAGGCGGCCATCGTCGCCGCCGTACGCGAGCACGTGTGGCCGCTCCTCGCCGACGGGCACGTCCGTCCGGTCGTGGACCGCGAGGTGCCGATGCCGGAGGCGGCCGAGGCGCACGGCCTGGTGGAGGCGAGCGGTCACATCGGCAAGGTGCTGCTGGTGGCGCCGTAGCACGCAGCATCGGCAGCCAGGTGGTGCCGTAGCGCGCAGGCACCGGCAAGCCTGACCCGCCGGCGGGCCGGTGCCGTCCTGGCGGTGAGGCCGGGTGGTCAGGTTCTGCGGAGCCGCAGGCCCAGCAGGCCCAGGCCGAGCCCCAGGCCGATGAGGACCAGACCGCTGCCCAGCGGGAGGATCCGCAGGACCGGCTCCGTCGCGGCCTCGCTCCGCCCGGTCGCCTGCCGGGACCGCGGCGGGGCCGTGGCGGAGCCGAGTCCGGCCCCGTCGGGTGGCTGGGAGGCGGCGGGCACGTCCGTGATCTCCGGTTCCGCCGGCTGGGCGGCGGGCGTGACGGAAGCGGTGTCGTCGTCGTCCTCCGCCTCCGAATCCGCCTCGGACCGGTCCGGCCGGCCCGGCCGCATCCGTCCCTCACCGGCCCGGCTGCCCGCCCGGGTCGGCTCGCTCCAGGCGAGGGAGTGGTACGGACGGACCGACGCCGAGGCGGAGTCCGACGGCAGGGGAATGAGGGCGGGCGCGTCGGGGCGCGGGAGGCCGGCGGGGGCGGACGGTCCCCGGTCCGGGCGGTCGTGGCCGGGGCGGCCGTGATCCGGATGCCCTTCCTCACGCGGCCCGTGCCCCGGCGCCGGATGGTCCGCGGCGGGGTGACCCTGCACCGGATGGTCCGCGGCCGGGCGGCCCTGCGCCGGGTGGTCCGGTGACGGATGGTCCGCGGCGGGGTGGCCGTGGGGCGAGTGGGCCGGGGACGCGTTCCCCGGGGTGTCCCGCCGCTGCTCGCCGCGTCCGGTGGCGGACGCGTGGGCGGGGCCCGGCTCGGCGGCGCGCGCGGGCGTGCCGCCGTACACGACGGTGACGCCGTACAGCGGCAGTGCCGCCGCCGCGAGGACGGCGGGCAGCCGCAGACAGCGGAGCGTGAGTCGCAGGCGTGGCGGCACGTCGCTGACCTCCCGGAACCCAGGTGTCGTGACCGGTGGATGACCGACGGGAACAAGCCTCACATTCAATCCGACCGAGGGCATTCCGGATTGGTCCGTCGGGTCGAAACGCCGGATCGGCCACACCGGGGGGCGCCACGGTGATGAGGTGGGGGCGTGCGAGAGAATGGCGGCATGGAGATGCCGAGGAACGAACGGTCGCCGGAGAATCCGCAGATCCTTGTCGTGGGTCAGGACGGGATGGCGCTCGGCGGTGGCGGAGACGATGACTCCCGTGAGACCCCGGTGACGGAGCAGGTGGAACAGCCCGCCAAGGTCATGCGGATCGGCAGCATGATCAAGCAACTGCTGGAGGAGGTGCGGGCGGCTCCCCTCGACGAGGCCAGCCGCGTGCGGCTGAAGGAGATCCACGCCAGCTCCGTTAAGGAGCTGGAGGACGGTCTGGCCCCCGAGCTGGTCGAGGAGCTGGAGCGGCTGTCCCTGCCGTTCACCCACGAGGCCACCCCGAGCGACGCGGAACTGCGGATCGCGCAGGCGCAACTGGTGGGCTGGCTGGAGGGTCTCTTCCACGGGATCCAGACGACGCTGTTCGCCCAGCAGATGGCCGCGCGGGCCCAGCTGGAGCAGATGCGCCGCGCGCTGCCGCCGGGGGTGTCCGGTCCCGAGGGCGGTGACGACCCGCACGTGGCCGGCCGTTCGGGCGGGCCGTACCTGTAACCCCCGCGAGCCCGGTACGCGGCTCTCATCCGGTCACGACACACGAAGGGCCCGGCGGACGACCGCCGGGCCCGACTCATGCGCCGCGCGGACCGGTGAAGCGCCGCCGGGCGCCGCGCACGGGCCGGGTCACACCGGCCCCGGGCGGCTCACACGCCGTGCGCACCAGCCCGGAGCGCGCCGCCGGGTGCGGCGCACAGACCGGGTCGCACCGGCCGAGGCGTGCCGCCGGGCCCGGCTCACACGCCGTACGGACGGGCCGGAGCGTGCCGCCGGATCCAGGTCCCCGGCGTCCTGCCGCCCGTCACTGCGGAGGGTTGCCCGTCGACACGCTCAGCTCGATGGCGTCCATGTGGTCCGGGTCGACGTCGGTGCCCTGGGCGGGGAACTGGTTCAGCACGGTGCCGTCGCCCCAGGTGTTCTCGTCCTGGTCGTCGATCCTCCACTTCCAGCCCGCGGCCTGGAGGCACTGCTTCACGGAGCCGATGTCCTTGTACCGGAAGTCGGGCAGCTGGATCTTGTCCGGGTCCCGCCACGACTCCTGCGGGTCGGTGCACTTCTCCTTGTCGATGCGCCGGGAGATGTCCGCCGTGCGGTAGCCCGCCGGGTGGGAGGCGGACGCCGAGGCGCTGGTGCCGCCAGCACCGCCGTTGGTGTCGTCGCCGCCGTCGCGCAGCGTCAGCGCGACGGTCAGCCCGACGGCCACGATGACCGCCACCGCGGCCGAGGCGAGCAGGACCGGCCGCCGGTTCCGGCCCGCGCCGGCGGGCTGCCCCGGCCGCTGCGCGACCGTGTACGGCGGCGGGGTCTGCGCCGCGGGCTGCGGGCCGTAGCCCGCGGCGGGCGTCTGGTAGCCGCCCTGCTGCGGATAGCCGTAGGCCGGTGCGGGCGTCTGGTGGCCGTACGGATGCGGGGCCGGGCCCGGCTGGTACGGCGTCTGCACCTGGCCCTGCGGGACCGGTGCCGCCTGGTCGACCGGCGGGAACACCGCGGATCCGACGCCCGAGCCGCTCTGCCGGGGCCCGGCGCCGGGCACGATGTTCGGCGCGGTCCCCTGGAGGGAGGCCGCGACCCGCAGGCACTCCTGCCGCATGGCCTCGGCGCTCGGGAAGCGTTCGTTGGGGTTCTTCCGCAGCGCGCGGGCGACCAGCGCGTCCACGGCGGGCGGCAGCGCGCGGTTGACCGAGGAGGGCGCCACCGGCTCCTCCTGGACATGCGCGTACGCGATCGCCAGCGGGGAGTCCGCGTCGAACGGCAGCCGGCCGGTGACCAGCTGGAACAGCATGATGCCGACCGAGTACAGGTCGGAGCGGGCGTCCACGCCCCGGCCGAGGGCCTGCTCGGGCGAGAGGTACTGCGGGGTGCCCACGACCATGCCGGTCTGCGTCATGGAGGTGACGCCGGACTGCATGGCGCGGGCGATGCCGAAGTCCATGACCTTGACCACGCCGCGCCGGGTCGTCATCACGTTGCCCGGCTTGATGTCCCGGTGGACCAGCCCCTTCTCGTGGCTGATCTCCAGAGCGGCGAGCACGTCGGCGGTGATCTCCAGCGCCTTGCCGGCGGGCATCGCGCCGTACTGCCGGATGTCGTCGGCCAGGACCGAGCCCAGCGGCCGGCCCTCGACGTACTCCATGACGATGTACGGCGTCGCCATGCCGTCCACGTCGTCCTCGCCGGTGTCGAAGACGGAGACGATGTTGGTGTGCGTGAGCTTGGCCACGGCCTGCGCCTCGCGGCGGAAGCGCTCGCGGAAGGCCTGTTCCCGGCCGAGTTCGGTGTGCAGGGTCTTGATGGCGACCTGGCGGTCCAGCACCGTGTCGTACGCCAGGTGCACCGAGGCCATGCCGCCCTCGCCCAGCAGGTCGCGAAGCTGGTAGCGGCCCTGGGCCAGCGCCCGCCCCGCGTACCGGCCGTGTGCGCCGTCCTGGCTCATCTCTGCGCGTCCCCCACTGACCGTCCGGCGCCGTGCTCCAGCGGACAGGCCTTGATCGAATGTCTCATTCCCGGCCAAGTCTGCCCGAGGGCACCGGCACGTCAAGCTCGGTGCCCGTTCCGTGACCGTACGCGCAAGAAGCGTCGTGGAAGCGTTACCGGGGGCGTACGGCCGGCACACATAATTTGCACGACAGCGCGTGCTGGAGGTTTCATGGCCGGTCCGTCCCGGGCCCGTCCCGGGTGCCGTTCCGGACCGGCGGCCCCCACGGAGGCTGTAGCGTGGCCGACGGAGACCGTGACAACACCGCGCGCACCGCGGGCAGAAACGACGGCGAGGACTGATGGCACAGACGCAGCGCTCTCAGGGCCCGTCCGACCCCGAGGCGACTGGCGGCGGCATGTCGGACGCGCCGGAACTGTGGGGCAACGGCGGGCTCGTCGGCGACGGCCGGTACCGGCTGACGCACCGGCTGGGCCGGGGCGGCATGGCCGAGGTGTTCGCGGCCGAGGACGTCCGGCTGGGCCGCACGGTCGCGGTCAAGCTGCTCCGCGCGGACCTGGCCGAGGACCCGGTCTCCAAGGCGCGCTTCACCCGCGAGGCGCAGTCCGTCGCGGGCCTGAACCACCATGCGATCGTCGCCGTGTACGACTCCGGCGAGGACGTGGTGGGCGGCCAGTCCGTGCCGTACATCGTCATGGAGCTGGTCGAGGGCCGCACCATCCGCGACCTGCTGATGAACGCCGAGGCGCCGGGCCCGGAGCAGGCCCTGATCATCGTCTCCGGTGTGCTGGAGGCGCTCGCCTACTCGCACCAGCACGGCATCGTGCACCGTGACATCAAGCCGGCGAACGTCATCATCACCCACAGCGGCGCCGTCAAGGTGATGGACTTCGGCATCGCCCGCGCCCTGCACGGCGCGTCCACGACGATGACGCAGACCGGCATGGTCATGGGCACCCCGCAGTACCTCTCCCCGGAGCAGGCGCTCGGCAAGGCCGTCGACCACCGCTCCGACCTGTACGCCACCGGCTGCCTGCTGTACGAACTGCTCGCGCTGCGGCCCCCGTTCACCGGCGAGACCCCGCTGTCGGTGGTGTACCAGCACGTCCAGGACATGCCGGTGCCGCCGTCGCAGGTCGTCGACGGCACCTGCCCGCCGGAGCTGGACGGCCTGGTGATGCGCTCCCTCGCCAAGGAGCCCGACGACCGGTTCCAGACCGCCGAGGAGATGCGCGGCCTGGTCCAGTACGGCCTGCAGATGCTGTACGAGCAGGGCGCCCACACCGGCACCTGGAACACCGGTCCGGTGCAGGCGCAGGACGGCCGGCACACCCCGGCGGCCGGACTCGGCGGGACGACCGTCATGCCGGTGGACGCGGGCGGCACCGCGCAGATCCCGCAGCCGATCCTGCCCACGGGCTACGGCAGCGGCGACGACGGCGGCTTCGAGGGCCACGGCGCCCGGCGCGGCGGCCGCGGCAAGATGTGGATCCTCGCCGTCCTCGCGGTCGTCGCGATCGCGGCGGGCGTGGCGCTGGCGCTGAACGGCGCCGAGGGCGACGGCGGCAAGGGCACCGACACCAAGCCGACGACGACGCACTCCAAGAGCACGAAGAAGGAGTCGCCCAAGCCGACCCCGACCGACGAGGAAACCGACCCGCCCTCGGACCCGGCCACGCAGGACGGCAGCTCGGGCACGGGCACCGGTTCCGGCTGGCCGCCGGCGTCCACGCCCTCGTACACCCCGTCGCAGACCACTCCGACGACCCCGACCGACGAGCCGTCCGCCCCGCAGCCGACCCAGACGCAGCCCACGGCGACCACCGACGGCGGCACCACGGACGGCGGCACGGTCGGCGGCACCACGGACGCCGGTACGACGGACGGCGGGACCACCGACGGCGGCGGGACCACGACCGACGGCGGCGGCGACACCACCGACGGCGGGACCACCACCACCGACGGCGGCACCGGCGAGACCACCGGTTGAAGCGAACCTCCGGCGACCGGCCCGGCGTCACCCTGAGCCGGCGCCGGCCGCCCACCGCGGCACACGCCGCCCGGTGACCCTCCTCCCGCCGGGCGCTCACCGCACGAACGCGTCGCACACCGCGTCGTACTCGCGCGTCCACCACACCGCGAGCGCGGACGCGGCCGGGAACTGGCAGTCCGCGCGGGTGTCGCCGCGCTCGTAGTGCCAGCGCAGCATCCAGAAGTCGTTCAGCCGCTCCCACCACACGCGGTGCACGGCCGCCGCCAGCTCCGCGGGCGCGGCGCCGGCCGCGCGCCGGTACGCGCGCGCGTAGGCCCGCACTTTCGGCAGGTCCAGCCGTCCGGCGGGGCGTACGAAGAAGATGGCGGCGGCGCGTACGGCCTCCTCCGCGCGCGGCTGTACGCCGAGCCGGTCCCAGTCCACGATGGCGGCCGGGGCGTCGTCCCGGTAGAGCACGTTGAACGGGTGGAAGTCGCCGTGCACCCAGCCCACCGGGCCGCCGCGCGGCGGACGCCGGTGCGCGTGCTGCTCCAGCAGGGCCCGGCGTTCCAGCAGCCGGTGCCGGGCGAGTTCGTCGAAGGCGTCGGCGGGCCGGTGCCGGCGGACGTGCGCGAGCAGGTCGTCGATGAGGGCGTGGGTGTCGGCCGGGTCGGCGCTCTCCACGGGGTGCGGGCTCGTCGCCGGGCGCGTGCGCCCCTTGGGCGGCATCACGCGCTCCAGACAGGCGTGTACGGCCCCGAGGACGGCGCCTAAGCGGGCGCTCTCGCCCCGGGTGAGCTGGCCGCCGTGGCGGTGCCCGCCGTCGATCCAGGGGTGCAGGGCGTAGGCGTGGCCGCCGACGACCGCGACCGTGCGGCCCTCGCGGTCCGCGAGCGGCGGGGCGACCGGGACGCCGAGGTCGGCGAGGCGCTGGGTGGCGCGGTTCCGGCGCTCGATGGCGGCCGGGTCGGCGGTGTCCGGGTCGAAGTGGTGCTTCAGGAAGTACCGGCCGCGGGTGGTGTTCAGCCGGTAGCCGCGGTTGAGCAGGCCCTGGTCGACCGGCTCGCAGGTGAGGACGGTGCCCGCCGCGTACAGACGGAGCAGGGTGCCCACGGGGGGCGCGTGGGGCACGACGGGGGGTACACATGAGCGCGGCACGCGCCAGATGTTAGGGCACGCGACGAGCCCGTGAGCTGGGCGTTGTCACAGGCAGTCGCCGACGGTCGCTTTCGGTCACGACACGGGCTTTTCCGGGGCCGTGCGGAGGTTGCCGGTGGCTTCCGGGGCGGCCGATCGGGCATGTCCCTACTTTTCCGCCTTCGTGTGCGAGGCCGGTGTCACAGTGGACTCTTCCCGTGACCTGGGTGCGCGAGATAACGTGCGCTTGCTCCGGACTGCGACAAGGCTGTGACCAGCACGCTTTCACGCCCCCTCGATTTACTTGGAAATCCAAGCAAAATCGCAGGTCAAACGGGGTTTCACAGAAATGTGAGGCACTGGGTAACGTGTTGGTTGCAGGGCGCTCGCCGGGGCACCTGTCACGCCTGTTCCCGGCCGAGTGGCACCCACCCCGTGCCCGGTGGTCGGAACAGGTGAGCCGCACTGGCCTACCGGCAACCCCGGGGGCCGGAACGACGGAGGAGCACACGTGACCGTGGAGAGCAGTGCCGCGCGCAAGCCGCGACGCAGCGCCGCAGGCAAGGCCGGCACCACCGGCAGCAAGACCGGAGCCACCGGCACCGAGCGCACCACCCGTACCACCCGCAGTACCGCGAAGAAGAGCACCGACCCCGAACTCGTGCAGCTGCTGACCCCGGAGGGCGAGCGGGTCGCGAACGCCGAGTACGACGCCTACGTCGCCGGCCTCACCCCCGACGATCTGCGCGGCCTCTACCGCGACATGGTGCTCACCCGTCGCTTCGACGCCGAGGCCACCGCCCTGCAGCGCCAGGGCGAGCTGGGCCTGTGGGCGTCCCTGCTGGGCCAGGAAGCCGCCCAGATCGGCTCCGGCCGCGCCACCCGCGAGGACGACTACGTCTTCCCGACCTACCGGGAGCACGGCGTCGCCTGGTGCCGCGGCGTCGACCCGGCCAACCTGCTCGGCATGTTCCGCGGCGTGAACCACGGCGGCTGGGACCCGAACAGCAACAACTTCCACCTGTACACGATCGTCATCGGCTCCCAGACGCTGCACGCCACCGGCTACGCGATGGGCGTGGCCAAGGACGGTGCGGACTCGGCGGTCATCGCCTACTTCGGCGACGGCGCCTCCAGCCAGGGCGACGTGGCGGAATCGTTCACCTTCTCCGCGGTCTACAACGCCCCGGTGGTGTTCTTCTGCCAGAACAACCAGTGGGCGATCTCCGAGCCGACCGAGCGCCAGACCCGCGTCCCGCTGTACCAGCGCGCCCAGGGCTACGGCTTCCCGGGCGTCCGGGTCGACGGCAACGACGTGCTGGCCTGCCTGGCGGTCACCAAGTGGGCGCTGGAGCGCGCCCGCCGCGGCGAGGGCCCCACCCTGGTGGAGGCGTACACCTACCGCATGGGCGCCCACACCACCTCCGACGACCCCACCCGCTACCGGGGCGACGAGGAGCGGCTGGCCTGGGAGGCGAAGGACCCGATCCTGCGCCTGCGCCGCCACCTGGAGGCCGCACACCACGCGGACGAGGGATTCTTCGCGGAACTCGAGGCCGAGTCCGAGACGTTGGGCAAGCGGGTGCGCGAAGCGGTCCGCGCCATGCCCGACCCGGACCGCTTCGCCCTCTTCGAGAACGTGTACGCGGACGGACACGCGCTCGTGGACGAGGAACGCGCCCAGTTCGCCGCCTACCAGGCGTCGTTCGCCGATGAAGGGGGTCACTGAGATGGCCGAGAAGATGGCGATGGCCAAGGCCATCAACGAGTCGCTGCGCCGCGCCCTGGACGCCGACCCCAAGGTCCTCGTCATGGGCGAGGACGTCGGCAAGCTGGGCGGCGTCTTCCGGGTGACGGACGGTCTGCAGAAGGACTTCGGCGAGAGCCGGGTCATCGACACCCCGCTCGCCGAGTCCGGCATCGTCGGCACCGCGATCGGCCTGGCCCTGCGCGGCTACCGCCCGGTGGTGGAGATCCAGTTCGACGGCTTCGTCTTCCCGGCCTACGACCAGATCGTCACCCAGCTCGCCAAGATGCACGCCCGCTCGCTGGGCACGGTCAAGATGCCGGTCGTCGTCCGCATCCCCTACGGCGGCGGCATCGGCGCGGTCGAGCACCACTCGGAGTCGCCGGAGGCGCTGTTCGCCCATGTGGCGGGCCTGAAGGTGGTGACGCCCTCGAACGCCTCGGACGCGTACTGGATGATGCAGCAGGCCATCCAGAGCGACGACCCGGTGATCTACTTCGAGCCCAAGCGGCGCTACTGGGACAAGGGCGAGGTCGACCCCGAGGCGATCCCGGCCCCGCTGCACAAGGCACGCGTGGTCCGCGAGGGCACGGACCTCACCCTGGCCGCGTACGGCCCGATGGTGAAGCTCTGCCAGGAGGCCGCGGACGCGGCGGCCGAGGAGGGCAAGTCCCTGGAGGTCCTGGACCTGCGCTCGGTCAGTCCGCTCGACTTCGACGCGGTCCAGGCGTCGGTGGAGAAGACCCGCCGCCTGGTCGTGGTGCACGAGGCGCCGGTGTTCCTCGGTTCCGGCGCGGAGATCGCCGCGCGGATCACCGAGCGCTGCTTCTACCACCTGGAGGCACCGGTCCTCCGTGTCGGCGGCTACCACGCCCCGTACCCGCCGGCCCGCCTCGAGGAGGAGTACCTGCCCGACCTGGACCGCGTGCTCGACGCCGTCGACCGCTCGCTGGCGTACTGAGGAGAGGGTCGTGACGACGATGACGGAAGCGTCCGTACGCGAGTTCAAGATGCCGGACGTGGGCGAGGGACTCACCGAGGCCGAGATCCTCAAGTGGTACGTCCAGCCGGGTGACACGGTCACCGACGGCCAGGTGGTCTGCGAGGTGGAGACGGCGAAGGCGGCCGTCGAACTGCCCATCCCGTACGACGGCGTGGTCCGCGAACTGCACTTCCCCGAGGGCACCACGGTGGACGTGGGCACGTCCATCATCTCGGTGGCCGTGGCCGGCGCGGCCCCCGCGGACGCGCCCGCCGCACCCCCGGCGGCGGAGCCCGCCCCGAAGGAGGAGCCGAAGCCGGCGGGCCGTCAGCCGGTCCTCGTCGGATACGGCGTGGCGGCCAGCTCCACCAAGCGCCGCCCGCGCAAGGGCCCGCAGGTCGCCGTCCCGGCGCCGGCCCAGGCGGTCCAGGCGGTCCAGCCCGGACTGAACGGGCACGGCTCCACGGTCCCCGGCGCGTCCCGCCCGCTGGCCAAGCCCCCGGTCCGCAAGCTGGCCAGGGACCTGGGCGTCGACCTGGCCGTGATCACCCCGTCCGGCCCGGACGGCGTCATCACCCGCGAGGACGTCCACGCGGCCGCCGCACCCCCGGCCGCCGCACCGGCTGCCCAGGCCCCGGCCGTCCCGGCGCCGGCCGCCGCGCCCGTGGCCCCGGCGCCCGCGGCGTCGTACGACACCGGGCGCGAGACCCGGATCCCGGTCAAGGGCGTGCGCAAGGCCACCGCGCAGGCGATGGTCGGCTCCGCCTTCACGGCGCCGCACGTCACCGAGTTCGTGACGGTGGACGTGACCCGCACGATGCGGCTGGTCGAGGAGCTGAAGCAGGACAAGGACATGCAGGGCCTGCGGATCAACCCGCTCCTGCTGATCGCCAAGGCCCTGCTGGTCGCCATCAAGCGCAACCCGGACATCAACGCCTCCTGGGACGAGGCCGCCCAGGAGATCGTGCTCAAGCACTACGTGAACCTGGGCATCGCGGCGGCCACCCCGCGCGGACTGATCGTCCCGAACATCAAGGACGCGCACACCAAGACGCTCCCGCAGCTCGCCGGGGCGCTGGCCGAACTGGTGGCGACGGCCCGCGAGGGCAAGACCTCGCCGGCGGCGATGCAGGGCGGCACGGTGACCATCACCAACGTCGGCGTCTTCGGCGTCGACACGGGCACCCCGATCCTCAACCCGGGCGAGTCCGCGATCCTCGCGGTGGGCGCGATCAAGCCCCAGCCGTGGGTCCACAACGGCAAGGTGAAGCCGCGTCAGGTCACCACGCTGGCGCTCAGCTTCGACCACCGCCTGGTCGACGGCGAGCTGGGTTCCAGGGTGCTGGCGGATGTCGCGGCGATCCTGGAACAGCCCAAGAGACTGATCACCTGGGCGTAGGCGCGCCAAGCCGGGTACGCTCGGCAGGTGGAGGGGACGGCCGCAACTTCGTTTTGCGACCGCCCCCTCCGCTTCGTTTTCTCAGGCCCGGTGCAGCACGTACACCGGCGCTCCGTCCTCCGTCCCGCCCTGTGACCGGATGCAGGCGTGCTTGCGCAGCAGACGCAGGCACTCGTTGACCCGGTGCACCGTGAGGCCGGTGCGCGCGGCGATGGACTCCAGCGGCTCGCGCAGCTCGCCCTTCTCGACCAGGACCGGCGCGATCACCACGGCCACCGCCCACACGTCCTGGGTCACGGACAGCCGCTGCCGCCAGTCGGCCAGGACGGCCTCCGTGGTGGACGGCGCCGCGAGGGGACCGTCGGAGCCGGGGCGGGCGGCGGCGAAGGTGTCGAGCCGGTCCGCGATGCGCTCCATCGCCCGCACCAGGGCCTGCTGCACGGCGAGGTTGGCCTTCCCCAGTTCGATCAGCTCGCGCTGCCCGCTGGCCAGTTCCTCGTCCAGCCGGAGGTTGTGCGCCTCCAGCCGGACGATGGCCTCCGCGACCTGTTCCGGCATGGCGTAGGCGACGGGCGCGCCCGGTTCGGCGGGCTGCACCTCGGCCTCTTCGAGAGTGTAGGAACCCTCTCGCTGTACGGTCTCGATGACTTCGGCGACCCAGAGTTTGAAGGGTGTGCAGGCCGCCTTGGTGCAGGCGTTGACGAGCAGGATGAGACCCTGCAGAGAGATGACGTTCAGGTCTCGACGCCACTCCCTACCTGCGGGAACGCTGAGACCGTAACCTCCAGTTAGGGTCTCGAGGGTCTTTCGGTGCCCTTCCGGGACGTGGTCGGAGAGAGCCTTCTGAGGGTTGGTGTGTCCGAGTTCCTTGCAGACGTCCACCGCCGGGAACCAATGGGTTCCGTCCGGCATCGTCAGCCGGCGGACCCGGGCTCCGGTCGCCGCGTAGACGAAGTCGCTGACGTCGAGTGCCTGCCGCCGGTCCGCGGGGCCGGGCTGCTTCCTGGGTTCGTTCATGTGAACCACCTCCGCCGCGGAACGTAGAGCGACAGAAATCGAATATGCCAATTGCAGGAGCAATATTCATGATTGTCGGTGAATTACCCGGATGTGCCGGACACGGGACGGGACGGCGCGGTATGAGTGGGCGTTTTCCCCGTCGGTGCGGTGGCCGGCCCGGGGCAAACGGAAAGGGCCCGCCGCGGTGTGCGGCGGGCCCTTGCGGTGATCCGGTGTCGGCGATGTCAGCCGAGGCGGGCGAAGCCGTAGTTGAGGAGCTTCTTCGCGTCGGTCTCGCGCTGGGTGATGGAGGAGGAGGCGAGGACGGTGCCGATGACCGTCTTGCCGTTCCGGGTCGCGGCGAAGACCAGGCAGTACTTGGCCTCCGGGCCGGAACCGGTCTTCACGCCGATGGTGCCGCTGTAGCTGCTGAGCAGCCCGTTGGTGTTCTTCCACGGGGCCATCGTGCGCGTGCCGCCCGACTTGGTCTGCGTCTTGGCGGTGTACGACTTGGTCTTGACGACCGTACGGAACGTGGCGTACTTCATCGCGCTGCTGGCGATCTTCGTCAGGTCGCGCGGCGTCGAGTAGTTGGAGCCGTTGCCGATGCCGTCGAAGGAGTCGAAGTGGGTGTTGGTCAGCTTCAGGTTCTTCGCGGCGGTGTTCATCTTGCCGATGAAGTTGCTCACGCGCGCGGCGCGGGTGCTGCCGGAGCCGAACTTGTCGGCGAGCGCGTAGGCGGCGTCACAGCCGGACGGCAGCATCAGGCCGTACAGCAGCTGACGGACGGTCACCCGGTCGCCGACGATCAGGTGGGCCTGCGAGGCGTTGTTCTTGACGACGTAGTCGCTGTACGCCTTCTGGATGGTCACCTTGGCGTCGAGGTTGAGGTTCGACTGCGCGAGCACGACCTTGGCGGTCATGATCTTGGTGGTGGACCCGGTGGCGAGCCGGGTGTCCGCCTGCTTCAGGAACAGCGACGAGCTGTTCGCGTTGTTCATGAGGTACCCGCCCTTGGCCACGATCGAGGGCGCGGTGACGGCCTGTGCGGGCGCTGCGGTGAGGGCACCGGTGGCGACCAGTGCGCCGGAGGTGACGGCGACGGCCGCGGCCTTGCGAAGGCGGGTGCCCATAATGCCGGTAATCAAGTGATGTACCTCGAATGTGTTGAATGCCCCTGTTGTGCGGCCGAGTTGAGGTGGGAGCGGTAGGAGGGCCGCATGTGTGTGACACGTAAGTAGCACAGAAGGTTGTGCGGATGCCGGGAGAGGGGCGTTTTCGCGCCCGCGCGGGGCGCGGTCTCGTCCGCATCATGGACGGGGCTCCTGCTTGCGTACGTGTTGTATCTATCCTGTGGGCATGAAAACGGCCGCCGTGCAGCCCGCCCCGCAGTCCCTTAAGCCGCCACCCGCCGCCGACCGTGTGTACACCCACGTCAAGCAGGGTGTGCTCGACCGCCGCTACGAGGGCGGCACGCTGCTCACCGAGGGCGAGCTGGCCGAGGCCGTCGGCGTCTCGCGCACTCCCGTCCGGGAGGCGCTGCTGCGGCTGGAGGCCGAGGGCCTGATCCGGCTCTACCCGAAGAAGGGCGCCCTGGTCCTGCCCGTCTCCGCGCAGGAGATCGCCGACGTGGTGGAGACCCGGCTGCTGGTCGAGGAGCACGCGGCCCGCAAGGCCGTACCCGCGCCGCCGGACCTGCTGGAGCGGCTGACCGGGCTGCTGGAGCGGCAGAAGGCGCAGGCCGCCGCCGGCGACCTGGCCGCCGCCGCGGTCACCGACCGCTGCTTCCACGCCGAGATCGTGCGCAGCGGCGGCAACGAGATCCTGTCCCGGCTCTACGACCAGCTACGCGACCGGCAGCTGCGGATGGGCGTCGCCGTCATGCACTCCCACCCCGACCGGATCGCCAAGACGCTCGCCGAGCACGAGGAGATCCTGGACGCGCTGCGCGCCGGGGACGCGCAGGCCGCCGTCGCCGTCGTGTACCGGCACGTCAGCTGGTTCTCGCACCTCGCGCGGGGTGAGGTCCGATGAGCGCTTCTGAGCGCACCGCCGCCCTGCCGGGCGACCCGCCGGGCGGACGCCGGGCCGTCGCCGTGTGGTCCATAGGCGTGGCGGTCTATTTCGTGGCCGTCATCTTCCGTACGTCGCTGGGCGTGGCCGGTCTCGACGCGGCCGACCGCTTCCACGTCAACGCCTCCGCCCTGTCGGCGTTCTCCATCCTCCAGCTGCTGGTCTACGCCGGCATGCAGATACCCGTCGGCCTGCTGGTCGACCGGCTCGGCACCAAGAAGGTGCTGAGCATCGGCGCGCTGCTGTTCACCGCGGGACAGCTGGGCTTCGCCTTCTCCCCCTCCTACGGCACCGCGCTCGCCTCCCGGGCGCTGCTGGGCTGCGGCGACGCGATGACCTTCATCAGCGTGCTGCGGCTGGGCACCCGCTGGTTCCCGGCCCGGCGCGGCCCGCTGGTCGCCCAGCTCGCGGGACTGGTCGGCATGGCGGGCAACCTGGTCTCGACCCTGGTCCTGGCCCGGCTGCTGCACGGCGTCGGCTGGACCCCGGCGTTCGCGGGCAGCGCGCTGGCGGGCGCGGTCGTGCTGGTGCTGACCCTGCTGTTCCTCAAGGACCACCCGGAGGGACAGGAGCCGGAGCCGTCCGCGCACCGGGGCGGGGTCTACGTCCGCCGGCAGATCGCCGCGTCCTGGCGGGAGCCGGGCACCCGGCTGGGCCTGTGGGTGCACTTCACCACCCAGTTCCCGGCGATGGTGTTCCTGCTGCTGTGGGGCCTGCCGTTCCTCGTCGAGGCGCAGGGTCTCAGCCGCGCCACGGCCGGCGAGCTGCTCACTCTGGTCGTGCTGTCCAACATGGTGATCGGCCTGGTCTACGGCCAGATCATCGCCCGGCACCACGCGGCGCGGCTGCCGCTGGCGCTGGGCACGGTGGGCGCCACCACGCTGCTGTGGGCGGCGACCCTGGCCTATCCCGGACGGCACGCGCCGATGTGGCTGCTGCTGGTGCTGTGCGCGGTGCTCGGCGCGTGCGGGCCCGCGTCGATGATCGGCTTCGACTTCGCCCGGCCGGCCAACCCGCCCGAGCGGCAGGGCACGGCGTCCGGCATCACCAACATGGGCGGCTTCGTCGCCTCCATGACGACCCTGTTCGCCATCGGCGTGCTGCTGGACGCGACCGGGGACGACTACACCGTGGCCTTCTCGGCGGTGTTCGTCCTCCAGGCGCTCGGCGTCAGCCAGATCCTGCGGCTGCGCGGGCGGGCGGCGCGGCGGGAGCGGGAGCGGTTGATCGCGAGCCGGGTGGAGACGGTTCACGTGCCCGCGTAGGCACCCCGGGGCGCGGCGGGGCGGAGGCGGGCCTGCCGGGTCACTGGGTCACTGGGTCACGGCGAAGTGGCGCAGGATCGCCGCCGCCAGGTCCTGGTCGCCGTCGGTCTTCACCCGGTCCGCCACGGCCTCGGGGCCGACCCGGCCGCAGGCCAGGCGGACGTAGGTCTCCCAGTCCAGCGTGAGCGTGGCGGCGGGGCCGAGGGCGGGGACGGTCTCCACCGTGCCGCGGCCCTGGATGTCGACGCGGACGGTGCGCAGGAACTCCACCGGGCCGTGCACGTCGAACACGATCGCCGAGCTGCGCGGGGCGTCGGCGTCGTGGGCGACGACCTTGGGCAGCTCCTCCAGCAGGACGTCCCGCACGACGTACGCGCCCGGCGAATCGAGGTTCCCGGGGCGGCCGAGCGCCGTGCGCAGGTCCTGCTCGTGCACCCACACGTCGAAGGCCCGGGCGCGGTAGGCCTGTTCCACGGTGATCTCCTTGCCGAGCGGGCCGCGCACGAGGGTGCCGGGGTCCCGGGACTCGTTGCGCAGCTGGCGGTTGCGGCGGATCACCGTGTACTCCAGCTCGGCCGTCATCTCCGGCGCCGTGTGGTGGCGGCGGACGTCGACCTGCATCTCCATGTAGCGCTGGTGCTCGGTGGTGACGTGGAAGAGGTCGCGCGGCAGGGCGTGGATGGGGCGTGGGTCGCCGAGCATCTCGCAGTCCATGCCGATCACATGGGACACGATGTCCCGCACCGACCAGCCGGGGCACGGGGTCCGCCGGTTCCACTCGCCCTCGACGAGCGACTGCGCCATCTCGGATATCGCTTCGATGGAGTGCGTCCAGGCGTCGGCGTAGGGCTGGAGAGTGGGATGCAGACTCACGGAAACGGGACCCCTCGGCGGTCGGTACACGGGCAGGTTGCGGCGGCGTTGCCGTTCGGCGGACGGCGCGAAGCACGTCGGCGGGTGTCTTGAGACGCTAAGTTACGCTGCTTACCGGCACCCCGGCAGTGCTTTCGTGTGACGATCGTAGGCCCGTGTGGACAACTCGAATGCCAGGACGGTGGTAGTGTGCGCGCCTCGCTGATCCAGATCTCGGTGCACGAGGAGGAACCGGTCGACTCCCGGCGGCAGCGCGTGGCCGCGCTGGTGCGGGAGCAGAGCGGTGCCGACCTCGTCGTACTGCCCGAACTGTGGACGACCGGTGCCTTCGCCTACGAGGAGTTCGGCCGGGAGGCCGAGCCGCTCGAAGGGCCGACGTACGAGACGATGGCCAAGGCGGCGAGCGACGCGGGCGTGTGGCTGCACGCCGGGTCCATCCCCGAACGCGATCCCGAAGGCCCCCTCTACAACACCTCGCTGGTCTTCTCCCCCTCCGGTGAACTGGCCGCGGCCTACCGCAAGATCCACCGCTTCGGCTTCGACAAGGGCGAGGCGGTGCTGATGGGCGCGGGCCGGGAGCCGGTGACGGTCCGGCTGCCCGGGACCACGCTCGGCGTGGCCACCTGCTACGACCTCCGGTTCCCCGAACTCTTCCGCGCACTGGTCGACGCCGGCGCCGAGACGCTGGTGATCCCGGCGGGCTGGCCCGAGCGGCGGCGCGCGCACTGGACGCTGCTGGCCCAGGCGCGGGCGGTGGAGAACCAGGCGTTCGTGCTCGCCTGCGGAACGGCCGGGACGCACGCCGGGGTCCCGCAGGCCGGCCACTCGATCGTGGTCGACCCGTGGGGCGAGGTGCTGGCGGAGGCCGGTCCCGGCGAGGAGGTCCTCACCGTCGACATCGACCCGGCGAAGGTGGCCGCCACCCGCGAGCAGTTCCCGGCGCTGAAGGACCGCGTGCTGGGCCTGGAGCGGCCCCGGCAGCGGGTCTGAGACCGGCGCACGGAGGCGGCGCCGGATCGCCGCCCTGGGTGCGCCCCGGCCGCCCCCGGCCGTCCTCTCCCCGGCTGTCCCCGGATGCCCCCGGACGCCCCGGCCGGGCTCAGTCCTCCTCGCCCTCCTTCTCGGCGAGGTGGATCACGCACACGGCCACCGCGATCAGCAGCGCCGGATCGGCGTCCTCCCGGACGACGTCCACGCCGTAGGTGTCGCGGAGGGTCAGCCAGCGGCGGGAGATCACCGCGAGGAGTTCGCCGTCGTACTCGACGGCGAACTCCCGGTCCAGGATCTTGCCGCTGACGTCCAGTTCGGTGCCGTCCGCCAGGGCGACCCGGTAGTGGTGGCGCAGCAGGGACAGCCGCTTGCGGCGGATCCTGGCCAGCGGCTCGCCGTCCCGTTCGATCACCATGGTGTCGCGCAGGGCGAACATCTTCTGGTGGATGTCGGCCAGCACCCGCCCCTGGGCGTCCTTCAGCTCGAAGGTGTCCCGCAGGCGCATGGCCTTGCCGTCGACGAGGTAGACCTTCCGGCCGTGCTCGTCCTCGATCCACCAGTCGTCGCCGATGCCGAGGATGCGGTCGCGTACGAGGAATCTCATACGGGTCATGCTTCCCCGTGACCGGGCGATCGTCACGGAGCCGTCCTACGGGAAGCGGCAGGAGGAACCCGGCCGGTCACCCCGGCGTCCCCGCGAACCGTCTGCGGTAGGCGGACGGGCTCAGGCCCGTCTCGCGCCGCAGCCGGACCCGCAGGTTGGCCGCCGTCCCCAGACCGCTGCGCGCCGCCACGACGTCCAGCCGCTCCTCGCCCCGCTCGATCAGCCGGCACGCCAGGGCCACGCGCTCCGCGGTGAGCCAGGCCAGCGGGGTGGTGCCGAGCTGGTCGCGGAAGCGGCGGTGCAGGGTGGCGGGGGAGACGGCCGCGCGGGCGGCGAGCGCGGCGACCGACAGCGGTTCGCCGAGCCGCTCCTGCGCCCAGGCCAGCAGCGGGCCGAGCGAGGCGTCGGGCACCGCGGGCACCGGGCGCTCCACGAACTGCCGCTGGCCGCCGTCCCGGTGCGCGGCGAAGACGAGCCGGCGGGAGACGGCGCCCGCGAGTTCGGCGCCGTGGTCGCGGCGCCAGAGGTGCAGCCCGAGATCGAGCGCGGCGGCGCTGCCCGCGGCGGTGAGGATGTCCCCCTCGTCGACGAACAGCACGTCCGGCTCCAGCAGGACCCCGGGATGCAGTTCCCGGAAGGCGTCCGCCCACATCCAGTGGGTGGTGGCCCGGCGGCCGTCCAGCAGCCCGGCCTCGGCGAGCGCGAAGCTGCCGGTGCAGAAGCCGACGATCCGGGCGCCCCGCGCGTGCGCGCGGCGGATCGCGGCCAGGACGTCGGGCCCGCGCGGGACGACGTTGTCCGGCCGGCCGGGCACGATCAGCGTGTCCGCCGCGTCCGCCGCCGCCAGGCCGGACAGGCCGCTCATGGTGAAGAAGCCGTGGTTCATCCGGATCTCCGGAGCGGGCCCGCACAGCGTGACGTCGTAGAGCGGTCCGGTCCGACCCAGCTCCGGCCGGGGCAGCCCGAACAGTTCGGTGGCGACCCCGACTTCGAACGGGTTGGTGCCCGCGTCGACGATCACCGCCACCCGGTGCGGAGCCTGAGAGGATCGTTGCGGCATGCGCGATTTCTAGCACTCGTGCGCGCCGCCCGGCCACCCGCACGATGAGCGCATGGAACACACGGAACGCACCATGCCCGTCTCTCTCGGGCAGGCTCTCGCCTCCTTCACCGAGCAGTGGAGCCCCCGCATCGTCACCACGGTCAACGACTACGACGTACGGGTGACCAAGGTCGAGGGCGAGCACCTGTGGCACACGCACGCGCACACCGACGAGTTCTTCCTGGTCCTCTCCGGTGAGCTGCGCATCGGTCTGCGGGAGCCGGCCGGCGAGCGCACGGTGGTGCTGTCCCAGGGGTCGGTGTTCACCGTGCCGCGCGGCATCGAGCACAAGCCGTACGCGCCCGTGCCCACCGAGATCCTGCTCTTCGAGCCCTCCGGCACCAGCACGGTGGGCGACCGGCATGACGAGGTGCCCGCGCACGTGGACGTGACGACGGGCCACGCGCTCGGCTGACCGGGCCGCGGAATCCGCCCGGACGGCGGGTGTCCCGCAGGTGAACTTCCGTTCCCGGCAGGGAAGTCGCGCAACCGGACCGGTGGTCCGCCGAGTCGGACGTGGGGTAAGGCGCACGACCGCGCACGTCCTTCCGGAGGTTCCCATGCCCGTTCGTCCCGCCCGCCGCCGGGTGCTCCACGCCGTCTCGGCGGCGACCCTGGTCCTCGGCACGGCCCTGGCCGTGCCGCTCGCCCTGGCCGGCAGCGCCGGCGCCGCCCCGGCGCCGACCACCGCCGAGGTCAACGAGTACGACTGGCAGCTCACCTACCAGGCCGCGGCCGGCCAGGCCAACAAGGCCGCCGTCACCGCGACGCCCACCGCCGACCGCACGGGCATCACCTATGTGATCGACGACGTCGTGCCGGTCCAGGCGGGCCACGGCTGCGTCCATCCCGTCGCCGCGGACCCCACCAAGGTGTCCTGCACGGTCACCTTCGTGGACAGCCAGGACCCGTACGCCGCCCTGGTCGTGGACCTGGGCGACCGCGACGACACGATCACCTACAAGAACGCCACCGACCAGATCTACTCCTACGCCCAGATCTCGCTGGGCGCCGGCCAGGACAAGGCGACCGACTCGGGCCGGCTCGACGGCGCCTACGTCTCGGGCGACGCGGGCGACGACACGATCACGGTCGGCAAGGAGGGACTGGCCTGGGGCGGCGACGGCAACGACACGATCACCGCGAACGGCGGCGGCAACATCGCCAAGGGCGGCAAGGGCAACGACACGCTGCACGGCGGTGCCGGGGCCCAGGACCTGGCCGGTGACGACGGCAAGGACACGATCACCGGCGGCGCCGGCGCCGACACCCTGTACGGCGGCAAGGGCGACGACGTGCTGTACGGCAACAGCGGCGACGACAGGCTGTACGGCAACAGCGGCAACGACAAGCTGTACGGCGGCGCGGGCCGCGACACCCTCTCCGGCGGCCCCGGCCGGAACGTGGTCCACCAGGACTGACGGCCGGCCCGCCGCGGCCCGGGGTTTTCCACAGGCGCCGGACCGGCTTCCGGCGACAGGTGGCACCCTGGAGCCATGACCGATTCCGCACCCCGACGCGCCCGAGTACGCGCCCCCGAGCTGATCGGCAAGGGCGGCTGGCTGAACACGGGAGACCAGCAGTACACCCTCGCCGACCTGCGCGGACGCATCGTCGTCCTGGACTTCTGGACCTTCTGCTGCATCAACTGCCTGCACGTCCTGGACGAGCTGCGCGAGCTGGAGGAGAAGCACCGGGACACGCTCGTGGTGATCGGGGTGCACTCGCCGAAGTTCGTGCACGAGGCCGAGCACCGGGCGGTCGTGGACGCGGTGGAGCGCTACGGCGTGGCGCACCCGGTCCTGGACGACCCGGAGCTGGCCACCTGGAAGCAGTACGCGGTGCGCGCCTGGCCCACCCTCGTGGTGATCGACCCCGAGGGCTATGTCGTCGCCCAGCACGCGGGCGAGGGCCACGCGCACGCCATCGAGCGGCTGGTGGCGGAGCTGGAGGCCGAGCACGAGGCGAAGGGCACCCTGCGCCGCGGCGACGGCCCCTACGTGCCGCCGGAGCCCGAGCCGACGACGCTGCGCTTCCCCGGCAAGGCGCTGCTGCTGCCGTCGGGGAACTTCCTGGTCAGCGACACCACCCGGCACCAGCTGGTGGAGCTGGCCGAGGACGCCGAGACGGTCGTGCGGCGGCTCGGCTCCGGCCGGCGCGGCTTCGCGGACGGCGGCCCGGAGCAGGCGTCCTTCAACGAGCCGCAGGGCCTGGCCCTGCTGGACGACGGCTCGGTGGTGGTCGCCGACACCGTCAACCACGCCCTGCGCCGCCTGGACCCGGCCACCGGCGAGGTGACCACCCTGGCCGGCACCGGCAGGCAGTGGTGGCAGGGCTCGGCCACGTCCGGCCCGGCCCGCGAGGTGGACCTCTCCTCCCCGTGGGACGTGGCGGTCTTCGGCGGCAAGGTGTGGATCGCGATGGCGGGCGTCCATCAACTGTGGACGTACGAACCGGCCGCCCGCACGGTCGCGGTGGCGGCCGGCACCACCAACGAGGGCCTGGTGGACGGGCCCGGAGCGGAGGCCTGGTTCGCCCAGCCTTCCGGTCTCGCGGCCACCGCCGACCGGCTGTGGCTCGCCGACTCCGAGACGAGCGCCCTGCGCTGGGTGGACACCGACGGTCGGGTGCACACCGCCGTCGGCACCGGCCTGTTCGACTTCGGCCACCGGGACGGCGCCGCGGACCAGGCGCTCTTCCAGCACCCGCTGGGCGTCACCGCCCTGCCGGACGGCTCGGTCGCCGTGGCGGACACCTACAACCACGCCCTGCGCCGCTACGACCCCGCCACCGGCGAGGTCACCACGCTCGCCACGGATCTGCGCGAGCCCAGCGACGCCGTGCTGGCCGGCGCCGACATCGTGGTGGTGGAGTCGGCCCGGCACCGGCTGACCCGGCTGCGGCTGCCCGAGGAGGCGGTGCGGGTGGAGTCGGTGGCCCACCGCACCCGGCGGGCGGCCACCGAGGTCGCTCCGGGCCGGCTCCGCCTGGACGTGATCTTCCAGGCGCCCGCGGGCCAGAAGCTGGACACCAGGTACGGCCCGTCGACCCGGCTGCTGGTCTCCTCCACCCCGCCCGAGCTGCTGCTCAAGGGCGAGGGAGCGGACACGGACCTGTCCCGTGAACTGGAGCTGGACCCGGCCGTGACCGAGGGTGTCCTGCACGTCTCGGCGATGGCCGCCTCCTGTGACGACGACCCCGCCAACGCGTACCCGGCCTGCCACGTCCACCAGCAGGACTGGGGCGTCCCGGTCCGCCTCACCGAGGGCGGGACGGACCGCCTGCCCCTCGTCCTGGCGGGCATGGACGAGCAGTAGGCAGGCGGTGCGTCAGACGCCGTAGCCGTCGCTGTAGCCGTCGACGCGGTGGTGGTGGTGATGCGGCTCCTCCTCCACCACCGGCGCCGCCGTCGGCATCACGACGCGCCGGCGCCGTGCGATGCCGCTGAACGTCGCCACCCCGATCAGGCCCACGGCCATCAGGATCAGGCCGACGACGGTGACGTTGACGCCGTGCATGTGCCAGTCGGTCGCGAACGTGAGAATGGCCCCCACGGCTATGAGGATGATGCATCCGCCGAGCCCCATGAGGCTTCGCCTCCCCTGTCGGTGCCGGAACTTCCGGTATGGACCGGGTACCCGGCACCGGCCCGGCTAGCCCTCCAGGAAGGCCGTCAGCGCGTTCGCGAGGAGGAACGGGTCGTCGGCGCCGCACAGTTCGCGGACGCTGTGCATGGAGAGGATCGCCACGCCGATGTCGACCGTGCGGATGCCGTGCCGGGCCGCGGTGATCGGTCCGATGGTGGTGCCGCACGGCATGGAGTTGTTGGAGACGAAGCTCTGGAAGGGCACGCCCGCCTTCTCACAGGCCGCGGCGAACACCGCGCGGCCCGAACCGTCCGTGGCGTAGCGGTTGTTGACGTTCACCTTGAGGATCGGGCCGCCGTTGACCCGCGGGTGGTGCGTCGGGTCGTGCCGCTCGGCGTAGTTGGGGTGCACGGCGTGGCCGGTGTCGGAGGACAGGCAGACCGTGCCGGCGAAGGCGCGGGCCCGGTCCTCGAAGGAGCCGCCGCGGGCGAACACCGAGCGCTCCAGGACGGATCCGAGCAGCGGACCGTCGGCGCCGGTGTCCGACTGGGAGCCGTTCTCCTCGTGGTCGAAGGCGGCCAGCACCGGGATGCGGCCGAGCGGGGCGCCGGAGGCCGCGACGGCGGTGAGGGCGGCGGCACCGGCGTGCACGGACAGCAGGTTGTCCATGCGCGGGCCGGCGACCAGGTCCCGGTCCCGGCCGAGGTAGGCGGGCGGCTCGACCGGATGCGTCATCAGGTCCCAGCCGGTCACCGAGCCGGCCGTCAGCCCGGCCTCCTGCTCCAGGAAGGCGATCAGATCGCCGTCGCGCACCTCGTCGCCCAGGCCCCACACCGGCTGGAGGTGGCGCTGCTTGTCCAGCTTGAGCCCCTCGGTGCCGACCGAGCGGTCCAGGTGGATGGCGAGCTGCGGCACCCGCAGCAGCGGCCGGTCCACGTTGACCAGGACCGTGGAGCCGTCGCGCAGGGTGAGCCGGCCGGCCAGGCCCAGGTCCCGGTCCAGCCAGGAGTTGAGCAGCGGACCGCCGTAGATCTCCACGGCCACCTGGCGCCAGCCGTGCGCCCCGGTGTCCGGGCGCGGCTTGACCCGCAGGCTCGGGGAGTCGGTGTGGGCCCCGATGATGTGGAAGGGCGTGTGCGGCTCGGCGCCCTCGGGCACGTACCAGGCCACGATCGCGCCGCCGCGCAGCACGTACCGGCCGCCGTGGCCGTTCGCCACGGCGTCCCAGGCGTCCGTCTCCGCGACCTGCCGGAAGCCCGCCTTCTCCAGCCGCTCGGCGGTGTTCGCCACGGCGTGGTACGGCGACGGGCTCGCCGCCAGGAAGGACATCAGGTCGTCGGTGTGGCCGCGGTCGAAGCGGGCTGGTGCGCTCATGGGATTCACCTTAACGACGTGCACGGGCCCGCTCCCGGAAAGAGAGCGGGCCCGTGCGAGGTATCGACGGGGACGTCCAGGACATCTGGAACGTCCGGAAGGTCCGGGAGGTCAGAACGCGGTCTCGTCCAGCTCCATCAGGTCCAGCTCGACGGTGCCGGCGACCTTGCGGGCGAGGGTGACGCCCGGCAGGACGTTGGCCGCGAAGAACTTGGCCGCGGCGATCTTGCCGGTGTAGAACGCCTTGTCCTTCGCCGAGGCCGTGGCCAGCTTCTCGGCGGCGATGGCGGCGCCCTTCAGGAGCAGGTAGCCGACGACCACGTCACCGGAGGCCATGAGCAGCCGGGTGGTGTTCAGGCCGACCTTGTAGATGTTCTTGGTGTCCTGCTCGGTGGCGGCCAGGTCGGTCAGCATCAGGCCGACGATCGCCTCCAGCTCCACGGCCGCCTTGGCCAGGTGCTCGCGGGCGCCGGCCAGCTCCTCGCCGCCGGTGCCGAGCGCCAGGAACTTCTTGATGTCCTCGGCGAGGGAGTTCAGCGCGGCGCCCTGGTTGCGGACGATCTTCCGGAAGAAGAAGTCCTGGCCCTGGATGGCCGTGGTGCCCTCGTACAGGGTGTCGATCTTGGAGTCCCGGATGTACTGCTCGATCGGGTACTCCTGGAGGAAGCCGGAGCCGCCGAAGGTCTGCAGCGACTGGGCGAGCTGCTCGTAGCCCTTCTCGGAGCCGTAGCCCTTGACGATGGGCAGCAGCAGGTCGTTCAGCGCGTGCTCGGCGGAGGCGTCCTCGCCGTCCGCCTCCTTGATCTGGATGGCGTCCTGGATCGAGGCGGTGTACAGGACCAGGGCGCGCATGCCCTCCGCGTACGCCTTCTGCGTGATCAGCGAGCGGCGCACGTCGGGGTGGTGGGTGATGGTGACCTTGGGCGCGGTCTTGTCCATGAAGTTGGCCAGGTCCGGGCCCTGGACGCGCTCCTTGGCGTACTCCAGCGCGTTCAGGTAGCCGGTGGAGAGCGTGGAGATCGCCTTCGTGCCGACCATCATCCGGGCGAACTCGATGATGCGGAACATCTGGCGGATGCCGTCGTGCTTGTCGCCGATCAGCCAGCCCTTGGCCGGGTGCCGGTCGCCGAAGGTCATCTCGCAGGTGTTGGAGGCCTTCAGGCCCATCTTGTGCTCGACGTTGGTGGCGTAGACGCCGTTGCGCTCGCCCAGCTCGCCGGTCTCGAAGTCGAAGAGGTACTTCGGGACGAGGAAGAGGGACAGGCCCTTGGTGCCGGGGCCGGCGCCCTCGGGACGCGCGAGCACGTAGTGGAGGATGTTCTCCGACATGTCGTGCTCACCGGAGGTGATGAAGCGCTTCACGCCCTCGATGTGCCAGGAGCCGTCCTCCTGCTGGACCGCCTTGGTGCGGCCGGCGCCCACGTCCGAGCCCGCGTCGGGCTCGGTGAGGACCATGGTGGAGCCCCACTGCTTCTCGACCGCGATGCCGGCGATGTGCTTCTGGACGTCGTTGCCCTCTTCGAAGAGGATGCCGGCGAACGCCGGGCCGGAGGAGTACATCCACACGGCCGGGTTGGCGCCCAGGATCAGTTCGGCGTAGGCCCAGATGAGGGAGCGCGGCGCGGTGGTGCCGCCGATCTCCTCGGGCAGCCCGAGCCGCCAGTACTCGGAGTCCATGAAGGCCTGGTAGCTCTTCTTGAAGGACGCCGGGACGGGCGCGGTGTTGGTCTCCGGGTCGAAGACGGGCGGGTTGCGGTCGGCGTCCGCGAAGGACTCGGCCAGCTCGTTCTCGGAGAGGCGGGTCAGCTCCTCCAGGACGCTCTTGGCGGTGTCGACGTCCATCTCCTCGAACGGGCCGGTGCCGTACACCTTGTCGCGCCCGAGTACTTCGAAGAGGTTGAACTCGATGTCGCGGAGATTCGACTTGTAGTGCCCCATGGCGACGGCTCCGTTGAGAGAGATCGGCGAGGCACTGGCTCCTCGCACCTAAGTTCACGTACCAGCAACTGTCTACGATGATGCTACCCGTCGGTAATAAGACGCAACCCCAGTCCGGGCATCTGTGACCCGTCTCAAGTCCCTGCTCCGCGGGGTTCCGGCGCCGTAACCCGTCCGGGCGGCGGGGCGGCTCGGTACGCTTCTCCGCATGTACGGCTACGACCAGAACGCGGGCGCCCAGCAGCAGTACGCCTCGCCGCAGCAGCAGATGCCGGGCGGTGTCGGCGGGTACGGCCAGCAGCCGCCGCTGTATCCGGAGCCGTCCCCGCCCTCGCTGGCCGACGCGGTGCGCGCCTTCACCACCGGTCAGATGTCCGCCGAGGACTTCCAGCAGATCTTCGCGACCTCCAAGGTGTACTGCCCGCGCGGCGACACCCCCGGCTTCCTCGCCCTGCACAACACCCAGCAGCCGGTGATCCCGATGTTCACCTCGCTGAAGGAGCTGCGCCGGTACGCGGGCAAGGAGTCCAAGTACTTCGTGATCACCGGCGCCGAGGTCATCGACCTGCTGCCGACCGGCTACGGCTTCGTCCTGGACATGGAGGGCGAGCACCGGATGGTCTTCGACGCCAAGGCGGTCGAGCAGATGGTCGACTTCGCGATGCGCCGGATGTACGGCGGCGTGTGAGTGTGCCGCGACCGCAGCGGGGCCCGGAGGGAATTCCCTCCGGGCCTTTTCCGTTGGGGGTGGCAAGAAGTTCAACGCTCAACTAAAGTGGGCGTACCAAGGAGGTACCGACCATGCCCGCAGTGACCGTCGAGAACCCGTTGACGCTGCCCCGTGTGACCGCTCCCGCCGACGCCGTGGCACGTCCCGTGCTCACCGTCACGACCGCTCCCAGCGGTTTCGAGGGCGAGGGCTTCCCGGTGCGCCGGGCGTTCGCGGGGATCAACTACCGCCATCTCGACCCGTTCATCATGATGGACCAGATGGGTGAGGTGGACTATCAGCCCGGCGAGCCGAAGGGCACGCCCTGGCACCCGCACCGCGGCTTCGAGACCGTCACCTACATCATCGACGGCGTCTTCGACCACCAGGACTCGCACGGTGGCGGCGGCACCATCACCAACGGCGACACCCAGTGGATGACGGCGGGTTCGGGCCTGCTGCACATCGAGGCGCCGCCGGAGCACCTCGTGGTGTCCGGCGGTCTCTTCCACGGCCTCCAGCTGTGGGTGAACCTGCCCGCCAAGGACAAGCTGATGGCCCCGCGCTACCAGGACATCCGCGGCGGCAGCGTCCAGCTGCTCACCTCCCCCGACGGCGGCGCGCTGCTGCGCGTCATCGCCGGCGAGCTGGACGGCCACCAGGGCCCCGGTGCCACGCACACGCCGATCACGATGATCCACGCGACCCTCGCGCCGGGCGCGGAGATCACCCTGCCGTGGCGGGAGGACTTCAACGGTCTCGCGTACGTCCTCGCGGGCCGGGGCACGGTCGGCGCCGAGCGCCGCCCGGTCCACCTGGGCCAGACCGCCGTCTTCGGGTCCGGCTCCTCGCTGACCGTCCGCGCGGACGAGCGGCAGGACGGGCACACCCCGGACCTGGAGGTCGTGCTGCTCGGCGGTCGGCCCATCCGGGAGCCGATGGCCCACTACGGCCCGTTCGTCATGAACACCCAGGACGAGCTGGTGCAGGCGTTCGAGGACTTCAAGAAGGGCCGCTTCGGCACCGTCCCGGCGGTGCACGGGATGACCGAGGGCGGCCTGTAGGCCCCGGCCGCCCGACGGCGAGGCTCCGCCCCCACCTCGGGGCGGAGCCTCGCCGTGTCCGGAGCGCGGCGGTTCACTGCGCGCGGTGCGGCGGGTGGCGGGCGACCTTCAGGCGGACCTCGGTGGGCATGTCGGGCAGGCCGGTGGACCGGTGAGCGGTCCGCAGCGGGCCTTCGCACAGGGCACCGAGAGCGGCGCCGGGAGCGCCGTGCGGGGTGAGGGTGAGCCCGACGCGGGTGCGCGGCCGGGCGGGCCGGCCGGTGATGCGTACGGCCGCGTCCCGGACCTCCGGCAGGGCGCCGGCCTCGGTGGCGATGGCGTCGCCGAGCGCGCGGTCGCTCAGTTCGACGCCCTCCGGCGGGGGCGTGCCGCCGACCGGCAGCGCTCCGGGACGGCGCCGGCTCAGCTGGGTGAGCAGCCACCACAGGGCGAGCAGGGCGGCGACGGCGAGCGCGGCGATGACCACGGGCCACCACCACCAGCCCTGGCCGCTCCAGCGGATCCGGTCGGCGGTGCCGAGCAGGACGTCGTCCGGGGCGGTCAGGGGCCAGCCGGCGGGCGGGCCCAGGCCGTGCCGCCGGTAGACGTCGAAGCCGGCGAAGAGGATCAGCAGTCCGCCGCCGAGCAGGACCAGTCCGGCGAGGGCCAGCAGAGTGCGGTTGAGTGCGGATCGCGGGGTCATGGCGCGTGCTCCGGGTTCTGCGTCAGCCGGTGCGTCGCCGCACCCGTACGACGATGCGGGCAGGGGCCGCGAGGGCGAGCCGGTCGCGTTCCTCGCCGAGGACGGCGGTGAGGTCGTCCTTCACCTGGCGGGGATCGCGGAACCGGACGTCCGCGCGGGCTTTGACGCGGTGCCGGCGGACCCGGACGTGCGCCGCGCCGACGCCGGGGACCCGCAGCGCGGCGTCCCGCAGCAGACCGGCGGCGCCGTCGCGGTCCAGCGAGGCCCGCAGCCGGGGACAGCCGGCGGGGGAGCGCAGCGGCAGCCAGTGCCGCAGCCCGGGGGTGAGGGCCAGGGCGATCAGCCAGAGGCCGGCGGCGGCGGCCACGGCGGCTCCGGTGAGCATCCACACGTCGTCCACCGGCCGGGTGGCCAGCGCGTCGGTCAGGTGCCGCCGCCAGGCCGCCGACGGGCGTCCGGCCCGTACGGCGACGACGTCGGCCAGCGCCGCGACGGACGCCACCAGGATCACCGCGGCGGTCAGCGCCGCCGGTACGCGGCGCGCGGACCACGGACGGTGGGTCCGGCGCCCCCCGCCCCCTGCCGCGGCCGTGGAGTCCTCCGGCTCGGGCACGGCACGCCCGGGCGGACCGGGCTCCTTCGTCAGCGGCACGGTGGGACGCGCGGACGGGGTGAGACCGCGGCCGGGCGAGGTGGGGTCGGGTGCGGTGTCGTGGCCGGGCCGGCCTGGGTCGGATGCGGTGTCGTGGTCGGGCCGGTCCGGGTCGGATGCGGTGTCGTGGCGGGGCCGGTCCGGGTCGGATGCGCTGTCGTGGTCGGGCCGGCCTGGGTCGGGTGTCATCGTGGGCTGCCTTCCCGTGCGGCGGGCCGGGTGGTCCGGGGCGCGCGGCCGTTCACCGGACCCGCCCCCGGCCCGGGTCGGCGGCGGTCACCAGCCGCCGGACGGTGAGGGTGACCTCGCCCACCTGGAAACCGGTCAGCCGGGCCACCCGTTCGGCGACGTCCCGCTGGATGCGCTCGCAGACGTAGGGGAGGTCGGCGGGGTAGGGCAGGTCCAGGGCCAGGTGCACGCGCACCGAACCGGCGCGGACCGCGGCGGTGGCGCTCGGCGCCGCCGCCGTACCCGGGCCGGGCGGTACGGCCGCGCGCCGCGCCTGCGCCGTGCGGGCGGCCCGGGCGGCGATGCGCGCGACCACCCGGTCCGGGATGACGGTGGCGCCCCGCTCGGCCGGGGGCGGCAGCCCGGTGGCGGGCGCCGGACCCGGGCCGGCGGAACCGGTCCGGCTCCTCACCGCTGCCTCCGCGTTCCGAGGCCGAGGTCGCCCTGCACGGCGAGGCCGGCGATCAGCCCCGCCGCACCGAGGACCAGGACCAGCAGGAAGGCCCAGAAGCCGCCGAAGAAGCCGGCGAAACCCAGGGCCATGCCGGCCACGAGGCCCGTCGTCGCTGCGTTCATCTCGCACTCACCCGTCTCGCCCGCGCCCGCCCGGGACGCGGAGGTGGATCACCGCACGCGGCTCTCGTCCGGTTCGGCCGGTTCTTCCTCGTCGGGCAGGTGGACGTCGTCGACGGCGATGTTCACCTCGACGACCTCCAGGCCCGTCATCCGCTCCAGGGCGCCGATCACGTTGGTCCGCACGTCGCCGGCCACGTCGACGATGGAGACGCCGTACTCGACGACGACGTCCAGGTCCACGGCGGCCTGCCGCTCGCCGACCTCGACCTTCACCCCCCGGGTGACGCCCGTGCCGCCGCCCCCGCCGGGCACGCGGTCGCGCACGGCGCCGAAGGCGCGGGCCATGCCCGCCCCGAGGCTGTGGATGCCCGGTACCTCGCGGGCGGCCATGCCCGCGATCTTGGCCACCACGCCGTCCGCGATGGTGGTCCTCCCCCGGGTCTCGGCCGGGGCCCCGGCCCCGGTACGACCCTTCAGTGCGCTCACGCCCGCGTCGGGCCGGCTGCCCCCGCCGACGCTGGTGATGTTCTCCGTCATGGCGGTCGCCTCGATCGGTCGGTCGGACGCCGGTGTGACGCCCTCGCAAGGTTGGACACAGCGGGCGGGGCAGGTCTCACACGTATCTGATGTGACCTGCATCACAGAACGATGCTCGGGTACCCGGGCGGTCCGAGTCCCGTGCGGGAGCGCCATGACCGAACGCACTGCTTTCCCAGCCCCGGCATACGACCTGCCGGACGGCTTCCTGGCCGTACGGGCGGCCGAGGGGGACGAGGACGCCTTCGCCGTCCTCGTCCAGCGGCACGGCCGGTCCCTCCTCGCCCTGGCCCGCGGCATGCTCGGCAACCCGCAGGACGCCGAGGAGGCCGTTCAGGACGCCTTCGTCAGCGCCTGGCGGCGGCTGCCGGAATTCCGCCGCGCCGCGGAGTTCCGCACCTGGATGTACCGGATCACCGTCAACCGCTGCCTGGCCATGCGCCGGCGCCGGCCGCCGGCCCTCCCGCTGGACACGGCCGCCGAACCCGCGGCGCGGGACGCCCGGAGCCAGCCCGCCCGCTGCGCCGAGCAGGACGCGGCCGTCGCCGCCCTGTCCCGCGCGCTGGGCGATCTGCAGAGCGGGCAGCGGCTCTGCTGGATCCTGCGCGAGGTGCAGGGCCTGTCCTACCGGGAGATCGCCCGGATGACGCGGACCAGCGAACAGACCGTGCGCGGCAGACTCTTCCGGGCACGCCGATCCCTCCAGGAGGCGATGGGCCCATGGCGCTAGACGATGCGCGGGCGCGACCCGCCGGACCTGCTGAGCCCAGCGGACCCTCCGCCGGACCGCCCGAACTCTCCGGGACCGCCGGACCTCCCGCCGGCCCGGCCGTCGGCGTGCCGTCGTTCGCGGGTGACGAGGTGCTGCCCTGCGGCCGCCTGCTCAGCCGGGTCTGGGAGCAGGCGCGGGACGCGGCGCCCGCCGCCGACCCGCACACCGTCTCCTGTCCGCACTGCCGCGAGGCCGTGGAGGGACTGGCCACGGTGGACGCGGCCACCCGGGCGCTGCGCGCCGAGGACGCCGCCGCGCAGCACGCGCTCACCGGCCGCGTCATGGAGATCGTCAGGGCGGAGGTGCGGCTGGGCCGGCTGCTGCCCCTGGCCGACCCGGACCGGGACCTCCGGATCACCGAGCACGCCGCCGCCAGGGTGCTGCGGCAGGCGGCGGACGCGGTGCCCGGCGCGCACACCGCGTCCTGCCGGCTCGCGCCCGCGGACGAGGGCGCCGGTGTGCGGGTGACCATGACCCTGGCCGCCGCCGCGGACCGCCCGCTGCCCGACCGGGCCGGCGAGGTGCGCCGGTCGGTCCTCCGCTCGGCCGGACAGGACCTCGGACTCGCGCTGACGGCCGTCGACATCACCGTCGTCGACCTCCTGGCGCCCGAGCCGCCCCCGCGCCCCGGTCCGGCGAGCGGCGGCGGTGTGCGATGAGCGCCGTCCGGCCGGCCGCGCTCCTCGGCGTCGCGGCGGAGGCGGCCCTCGCGGTGCCCGGCGTGGCGGCCCTGCACCCCCGCTTCTCCCACCGCCTGGCCGTGGCCGCCGCGCCCGCCCGGACGGGCGCCGTACCGCACCGCGCGGCACCCGAGGCGGGCGTCCGCGCCGGCCGCGCGCCGGACGGCGGCGGGTGGCGCGTCGAGGTGCGCTGCGTGCTGGCCGAGGGCCGGCGGGTGCTGGACACCGCCCGGGACGTCCACGACCGGGTGGCGGCCGCCGTCCTCGCCCACCTCACGGCGCACGACGCGGTGGAACGGGTCACCGTCGAGGTCACCGTGACCCGTACCGTCCCCGGACCGGAGACGGCGGCAGGCGGGTGAGGGGTACGGCCGTTCGGCGCCGGCCGGCGGGACAGGCCGCGGCCGGTGTGGTCGGCTGGGCTCGTGCCTCCGCTGCCCGATCCCGTCCGCCGGCTCGCCGCCTGGTGCGTCGTCCTGCTGCTCGTCGCCGCCGTGGGCTGGGTCGGGGTGCTGCTGTGCGGGGAACTGCGCACGGCCGTCATCCCGGTGCTGCTCGCCCTGCTCGGCACCGCGCTGCTCGGGCCGCTGTACCGGCGGCTGGTACGGGCGGGCGTGCAGGCCTCCGTCGCGGCCGGGCTCACCTGTGTCGTCGTCGTGGCCGTCGTCGGCGGTGCCGTGTACATCGTCGTCGCCGCGCTCGTCGACACCGGCGGGCAGATCCTCGCCTCGCTTCGGGACGCCGCCAAGGCCGTCTCGCGGCACTTCGGCTCCCCCGGGACCGGACTGGACGACCTCGCCGGGAACGCCCGGCAACTGCTCGGGAAGTTCGGCGGGACGGCCGCGTCCAACGTCGTCGGCGGGGTCAGCATGGTCGCCGAGTACATCGCCATGGCCGTACTCGCGCTGCTGCTCGTCTTCTTCTTCCTGCGCGACTCCCAGCGGGCCATGGCGGGCCTGCGCTCCCTCGCGCCCGGCGGCACCGCCGACACCCTGGAGGCCATCGCCCGGCGGGCCTTCGCCGCGGTGGAGGGGTTCATGCGGGGGACGACCCTCATCGCCCTCATCGACGCCCTGTGCATCACCGTCGGCCTGCTGGTCCTGCGGGTGCCCGGCGCGGTGGGGCTCGGCGCGCTGGTCTTCGTCGGCGCCTACATCCCCTATCTGGGCGCCTTCATCTCCGGCGCGGTGGCGGTGCTGGTCGCCCTCGCCGACCGGGGTGTGGTGATCGCGTTGTGGGCGCTCGGGGTGGTGCTCGCGGTGCAGGTGCTGGAGGGACACGTGCTCCAGCCGGTGATCCAGAGCCGGACCGTGCAGATGCACCCGGCCGTGGTGCTGCTGGCGATCACCGCGGGCGCCTCCGTCGCGGGCATCCTCGGCATGCTCCTCGCCGTCCCGCTGACCGCGGCGGCCTTCGGGGTCGTGGCGGAGCTGCGGAGCCGCGCGGGCGAGCCGGCCGAGCCACCGGCCGGCGAGCCTCCGGGCGCACCGCGCGATCGGTAGCGCTCCCCGGCGTTACCCGCCTCCCGGTCCTCAGCCCACCGGCGCCCCCGCCGGCTCGTGCAGCGCGAACCAGATGCTCTTGCCTTCGCCCCGCGGCTCCACTCCCCAGGTGTCCGCGAGGAGTTCGATCAGCATCAGGCCGCGCCCGGAGGAGGCCAGCTCGCCGGGGCGGCGCTTGTGCGGCAGGTCGTCACCGGTGTCGAAGACCTCCACGCGCAGCCGCCGGCCGTCCCCCTCGCAGGTCACCTCGGCGAGCAGCAGCGCGTCGGCGTCGGTGTGCACCAGCACGTTGGTGACCATCTCGGAGACCAGCAGCACCGCCGCGTCCACCTGCTCGGCCGAGGCCCAGTCGTGCAGCAGCTCGCGCAGGTGGCGGCGGGCCTCGGCGATCCGCTCCGGCTCGTCCTGCCCCACCGACAGCAGGGTGCGCCGCACCGGCCGCCGTACCGCGACGGTGTCGCCGCAGCCGCAGCCTCCTCCGGGCCGGCACAGCAGCAGCAGCGCGATGTCGTCCTCGCGGCGGTCGGTCAGCGGGCCGGTGCTGTGGTGCGAGGACGGCCCGTGCACCGCCTGCACCAGGGTGTCGGCCAGCGACTCCAGGTCGTCCTGGTGGTCCTCCAGGATCGCGCGCAGCCGGCGCCAGCCGCTCTCCAGGTCGTGTCCGCCGGTCTCGATCAGGCCGTCGGTGCACAGCATCAGCGTCTCGTCGGGTTCGAGCGTGAACCGGGTCCTCGGGTAGTCGGCGTCCGGGTCGATGCCCAGCGGCAGCCCGCCCGTCGTGGGCCGCAGCATCACCGTGCCGTCCGCCATCCGGATCACCGGGTCCGGGTGTCCGGCGCGGGCGATCTCCAGCATCCCGGTCGCCGGATCGGCCTCCACGTACAGACAGGTGGCGAAGCGCAGGTCGGTCAGGGCGTCGTAGCCGCGGGCGTGGGTGATGCCGTGCAGGAAGCGGGAGGCGCGGGAGAGGACGGCGTCGGGGCGGTGGCCCTCGGCGGCGTAGGCCCGCAGCGCGATGCGGAGCTGGCCCATGAGCCCGGCGGCCCGTACGTCGTGGCCCTGGACGTCCCCGATGACCAGCGCGATACGGCCGGAGGGCAGCGGGATCATGTCGTACCAGTCGCCGCCGACCTGGAGTCCGCCGCCGGTCGGGATGTACCGGGCGGCCACCCGCATCCCCGGGATCTCCGGGACCAGCGAGGGCAGCATGGAGCGCTGGAGGCCCTCCGTCAGCTCCCGTTCGGACTCGGCGGCGCCGGCCCGGGACAGCGCCTGGGCGAGCATCCGGGCGACCGTGGTCAGCACGGCGCGCTCGTCCGGGGTGAACGCCACCGGATAGGTGAACGCGGCCATCCAGGCGCCCCGGGTGCGCCCGGCGGCCGTCAGCGGCAGGAACGCCCAGGAGCTGCGGCCGAAGTGCCGGGCGAGCGGCCAGGTGGCCGGGTAGCGGTCCCGGTACTCCTCCGGGGAGGACAGATAGACGGCCTGGCCGGTGCGGACCACCTCGGCGGCCGGGTAGTCGGTGTCCAGCGGCATGTGGGAGAACGGGTTCATGTCGCCGGGATGGTGTCCGTGCTGGCCGGTGATGGTCAGCCGGTCGCCCTCCACGCCGTAGACCACGAGCCCGTCCGGGGAGAAGCCCGGCATCGACAGCCCGCCGGCCACCCGCAGCACCTCGGCGGTGGACCGCGCCTCGGCCAGCGCCCGGCCGGCGTCCAGCAGGAACGCCTCCCGGGAGCGCCGCCAGTCGCCGGTGACCGCGCTGCGGGCCGCCGCGGTGCCCGGGGTCGGCTCGGTCACCTCCTGGAGGGTGCCGATCAGCTCGTACGTGCGCCGCTCGGGGTCGAAGGACGGCTTGGACCGGCTGCGGACCACCCGCAGGATGCTGCCGTCCGCGTCCATGACCCGGATGCGGACCTCGGCGAGGGTGCCCTCGGCGACCGCCAGCCGCACCACGCCGGTGATCTCGTTCCAGTCGACCGGGTGCAGCCGGGCGCGGGTCTGGGCCTCGGTGAGGGTGACGGGCTCGGCGGGCAGCCCGAGCAGCCGCGCCGCCTCCGCGTCCACGGTGACCAGCCCGGCGGCGGTGTCCCAGTGCCACAGCCCGGTCGCGAGGGCGGCGAGGACGTCCCCGACGGACGGCAGGGGCTCGCCTGTGCGCATTGCCCCACTTTAAGAACAGGTGACCGATGCCTGCCACCGTAGGCCGCCGGGCGGTAATGGTGGGGAGCCGATCTTGGGGTCCCCGGTACCCTGGGGATGGCCTGGGCCGTACCCGCCAGGCGACACCCGATCCGCACAGACTGGATGAACGACGATGCATCGGTACAGGTCCCACACCTGCGGCCAGCTCCGCGCCTCTGACGTCGGCACCGACGTCCGGCTGAGTGGCTGGCTGCACAATCGGCGCGACCTGGGCGGCATCCTCTTCATCGACCTGCGCGACCACTACGGCATCACCCAGCTGGTCGCCCGCCCCGGCACCCCCGCGTACGAGGCCCTGGACACGATCTCCAAGGAGTCCACGGTCCGCGTCGACGGCCGCGTGGTTTCACGTGGAACCGAGAACGTGAACCCCGACCTGCCCACCGGTGAGATCGAGGTCGAGGTCGCCGAGGTCGAACTGCTCGGCGCGGCCCAGCCGCTGCCCTTCACCATCAACACCGAGGACGGGGTCAACGAGGAGCGGCGCCTGGAGTACCGCTTCCTGGACCTGCGCCGCGAGCGCATGCACCGCAACATCATGCTGCGCACGGCGGTCATCGGCGCCATCCGCCAGAAGATGACCGCGCTCGGCTTCAACGAGATGGCCACGCCGATCCTGACGGCGACCTCGCCCGAGGGCGCCCGTGACTTCGTCGTCCCCTCCCGGCTGCACCCGGGCCGGTTCTACGCCCTGCCGCAGGCCCCGCAGCAGTTCAAGCAGCTGCTGATGATCTCCGGCTTCGACCGCTACTTCCAGATCGCGCCCTGTTTCCGTGACGAGGACGCCCGCGCCGACCGGTCGCCGGGCGAGTTCTACCAGCTCGACGTCGAGATGAGCTTCGTCGAGCAGGAGGACGTCTTCCAGCCGATCGAGCGGCTGATGACCGAGCTGTTCGAGGAGTTCGGCGGCGGCCGCCACGTCACCTCCCCGTTCCCGCGCATCCCGTTCCGCGAGGCGATGCTCAAGTACGGCTCCGACAAGCCGGACCTGCGCGCCAAGCTGGAGCTGGTGGACCTCACCGACGTCTTCGAGGGCTCGCAGTTCAAGGCGTTCGCCGGCAAGCACGTGCGCGCCCTGCCCGTGCCGGCCGTCCAGGACCAGCCGCGCAAGTTCTTCGACCAGCTCGGCGACTTCGCCGTCTCGCTGGGCGCCAAGGGCCTGGCCTGGGTCCGGGTCGGCGAGGACGGCGCGCTGTCCGGTCCGATCGCGAAGTTCCTCACCGAGGAGAACGTCGCCGAGCTGACCAAGCGGCTCTCCCTGGCGCCCGGCCACGCGGTGTTCTTCGGCGCGGGCGAGTTCGACGAGGTCTCCAAGATCATGGGCGCGGTGCGGGTCGAGGCCGCCAAGCGCGCCGGTCACTTCGAGGACGACGTCTTCCGCTTCTGCTGGATCGTCGACTTCCCGATGTTCGAGAAGGACGAGGAGACGGGCAGGATCGACTTCTCGCACAACCCGTTCTCGATGCCGCAGGGCGGCATGGAGGCGCTGGAGACGCAGGACCCGCTGGACATCCTCGCCTGGCAGTACGACATCGTCTGCAACGGTGTGGAGCTGTCCTCGGGCGCGATCCGGAACCACGAGCCGGAGATCATGCTCAAGGCGTTCGAGATCGCGGGCTACGACCGTGAGACCACCGAGCGCGAGTTCGCGGGCATGCTCCGCGCGTTCCGCTTCGGCGCCCCGCCGCACGGCGGTATCGCCCCGGGCGTGGACCGCATCGTCATGCTCCTCGCCGACGAGCCCAACATCCGCGAGACGATCGCCTTCCCGCTCAACGGCAACGCCCAGGACCTGATGATGGGCGCCCCGACCGAGCTGGAGGAGTCCCGCCTGCGCGAGCTGCACCTCGACATCCGCAAGCCGCAGCCGAAGTAGGCGGCGGACCGTGCCGTAGGACCGTTCAGCCGTCCTGTCCGCCGCCGTCGGTGTCCGGACAGGCGCCGTCCTCCAGCAGCCGTTCGGCGATGTCGTCGGACCAGTGCTGGGCCCAGGCGCGCAGGGCGGCGATGCGGTCCTCGGCCAGGCCGTAGCGCAGGAAGTCCCGGTCGGCGTAGAAGTCCGTGCCCGTCAGCCGGGACTGGAGGGTGGGCAGGTCGAACGGGTCGTGGGCGTGCCGGCGGCCCAGTTCCTCCAGGGCGGGCAGGGTGAACCGGGCCGCGCACGCCCGTGCGTCGACGAGGTCGACGGCCGCGCCCCGGTCGTACAGGGCGCGGATCTTGGTGCCGACGGCGTCCGCGAGGGACAGTGCCGGGCCGTACCCGGTGAGCTCCGGCGGCTGCCAGAACGCCTCCTTGTGCAGCGCGAGCACCTCCGGTTCGCCGGTCGGCGGGTCGGTGACCGTCAGCTCCGCGGTGCGCGCGGTCACCGCTCCGGTGCGCACCCGCCGTCCCCGCGCCTCCAGGGCCGCGCCGACGGCGGCGGCGATCCGCTCCATGGCGTCGGCGCTCTCGGTGGCCAGATCCAGGTCGGCGTGCGGCCGGCACAGCAGCCCGTGCGCCTGGAGGGCGTAGCCGCCGGCCAGCACCAGGCCGAAGGGTCCGCCCGCAAAGGCGGCGTCCGCGAGGAGCCGGCGATGGGGTTCGGGGATGTCCACGGGACGATTATTCTCGCGGCGCGCGGCAACCTCAGGCGGCGCGGCGGCCACTGAGGGAACGTAAGGCACGTTCGACAGACCCGTAAGGACTTCCTCCGTGGCAGCTCCCTCCCACCGCCGGTCCCTCCGCAGGCGGCGCCTCCTCGCCGTGTCCGCCGCCGTCGTGGCCGCGGGTGCCGGCGCCGGGGTGTTCGTGATGCACGCGAACGCCGACGCCGTCGACCTGTACCACCAGACGCTTCCCGCCAAGGACGGCTGGGCCGCCTCCGGCACGGGGACCACCGGCGGCGCGAAGGCCGACTCCGCGCACACCTTCACCGTCTCCACCCGCGCCCAGCTCGTCCACGCCCTCGGCTCGGCCGCCGACACCACGCCCCGCGTCATCAAGGTCAAGGGCACCGTCGACGCCAACACCGACGACAGCGGCAAGAAGCTGACCTGCGCCGACTACGCGGCCGGCACCGGCTACTCGCTGCCGGCCTACCTCAAGGCCTACGACCCCGCCGTCTACGGCCGCTCCAAGCTGCCCGCCGGCACCCAGGAGAAGGCCCGCGCCGCCGCCCAGGCCCGGCAGGCGAAGAACATCGTGTTCAAGGTGCCGGCGAACACCACGATCGTGGGCGTGCCCGGCACCGGCGCCGGGATCACCGGCGGCATGCTCCAGATCCAGAACGTGGACAACGTCATCGTCCGCAACCTGGCCTTCTCCGCCACCGAGGACTGCTTCCCGCAGTGGGACCCGACCGACGGCGACGACGGCAACTGGAACTCGGCCTACGACGCGGTCAGCCTGCGCGGGGCGACCCACGTCTGGGCGGACCACAACACGTTCACCGACGCGCCGCACCTCGACAAGGCGAACCCGGAGTACTACGGCCGCGAGTACCAGATCCACGACGGCGCCCTCGACATCACCAAGGGCTCCGACCTGGTGACCGTGGAGCGCAACCGCTTCACCGACCACGACAAGACGATGCTGATCGGCTCCAGCGACAAGGACAGCACCGGCAGGCTGCGGGTGACGATTCACCACAACGTGTGGAAGGGCATCGTGCAGCGCGCCCCGCTCGCCCGCCTCGGCCAGGTGCACCTCTACAACAACTGGTACGACACGACGGCCGTCGACGGCTACGCGCCCTCCTACAGCATCAACTCCCGCGCGAACGCGCAGGTCGTCGCGGAGTCCAACTACTGGACGGTGCCGTCCGGCGGCAAGGTCGCCAAGCTGCTCAGCGGCGACGGCACCGGCGCGGTCGCGGGCGGCGGCAACCTGGTCAACGGCACGGCCACCGACCTGGTCGCCGCGTACAACGCCGCGAGCTCCAAAAAGATCAAAACGACGGTGAACTGGACCCCGGCGCTCACCGCGGGCCTGGAGACCAGCGCGAAGGACCTGCCGGTGGAGCTGTCGGGCACCACGGGCGCCGGCGTGCTGAAGTAGGCCCGCCGGCGCCCTCACCGCGCGGGAGGAAGGGGCCCGGTCAGCCTTCCTCGCCGCCGAAGCGCTCCTTGTACGTCTCCAGGTCCTCGTCCGTCAGCTTGGCGAACAGGACCGGCGGGACCGTGAACGGGGTGCCGGCCGGGACGGCGGTCAGGGCCCTGGCCTCGTCGGCGGTGATCCAGCGGGCGGTGTCGTCCGGCAGGGCGAAGGCGCCGCGCATCGCCGCCGAGGTGGCCGGGATGAGCGGCTCGGAGACCACCGCGTACAGCCGGATGAGGTTCATCGCCGTGCGCAGGGTGAGGGCGGCGGCGTCCTTGTCGGTCTTGATCTCCAGCCAGGGGGCCTTCTCCTCCAGGTAGGAGTTGCCGGCCGACCACAGGGCGCGCAGCGCGGCGGTGGCCTTGCGGAACTGGAGGGCCTCCATCTGCCCCTCGTACTCCGCGAGCAGGCGGGCGATCTCCTCGCCGAGCCGGGTCTCCGCCTCGCCGGGCGTCCCGCCGGCCGGGACCTCGTCGCCGAAGCGCTTCCTGCTGAAGGACAGCACGCGGTTGACGAAGTTGCCGAGGGTGTCGGCGAGGTCCTTGTTGACCGTGGCGGTGAAGTGCTCCCAGGTGAAGGACGAGTCGTCCGACTCCGGGGCGTTGGCGATCAGGAAGTAGCGCCAGTAGTCGGCGGGCAGGACGTCCAGGGCCTGGTCGGTGAAGACGCCGCGCTTCTGCGAGGTGGAGAACTTGCCGCCGTAGTACGTCAGCCAGTTGAACGCCTTGACGAAGTCGACCTTCTTCCACGGCTCGCGCACGCCCAGCTCGGTGGCCGGGAACATGACCGTGTGGAAGGGGACGTTGTCCTTGGCCATGAACTCGGTGTAGCGGACGGTCTCGTCGGCGTCGTACCACCAGGCCTTCCAGTCGCGGTTCTCCGGGTCCTGGTCGGCCCACTCCTTCGTCGCGCCGATGTACTCGATCGGGGCGTCGAACCAGACGTAGAAGACCTTGCCCTCGGCCGCCAGCTCCGGCCAGGTGTCCGCCGGGACCGGGATGCCCCAGTCCAGGTCACGGGTGATCGCCCGGTCGTGCAGGCCCTCGGTGAGCCACTTGCGGGCGATGGAGGAGGCGAGCTGCGGCCAGGCGTCCTCGTGCCGGGCGACCCACTGCTCGACCTCGTGCTGCAGCTTGGACTGGAGCAGGAAGAGGTGCTTGGTCTCGCGGACCTCCAGGTCCGTGGAGCCGGAGATCGCCGAGCGCGGGTCGATCAGGTCGGTCGGGTCCAGCACGCGGGTGCAGTTCTCGCACTGGTCGCCGCGGGCCTTGTCGTAGCCGCAGTGCGGGCAGGTGCCCTCGACGTAGCGGTCGGGCAGGAAGCGGCCGTCGGCCGGGCTGTAGACCTGGCGGATCGCCCGCTCCTCGATGAAGCCGTTCTCGTTCAGCTTCCGGGCGAAGTGCTGGGTGATCTCCACGTTCTGCGCGCTGGAGCTGCGGCCGAAGTAGTCGAACGCGAGCGCGAAGCCGTCGTAGACCGCCTTCTGGGCGTCGTGCGCCTGCGCGCAGAACTCGGCCACCGGCAGGCCCTGCTCCTTGGCGGCCAGCTCCGCGGGCGTGCCGTGCTCGTCCGTCGCGCAGATGTACAGGACGTCGTGGCCGCGCTGGCGCAGGTAGCGGGAGTAGACGTCCGCCGGGAGCATGGACCCCACCATGTTGCCCAGGTGCTTGATCCCGTTGATGTAGGGAAGGGCGCTGGTGATGAGGTGTCGAGCCATCGTGGCTGCTCCCAGGTCGCTGCTTTTTCGCGGTTTCGAACCTTGAAATCGTAGCCGACACGGGTGGGCCGCCCGCTTCCCGTTTCGCGGGCTGGGAAGGGGCGGCCGGGTGACTACCGTCGGTGACGGGTGGTGTGCCAGGGGCGTGCTAGGGGCGCCAGGGGGCGAGTACGCCCTCGTACAGCTCGGTGTCCGTCAGCTCGCGGGGGGCCGGGCCCGCGTGGAAGAACGACGTGTTGCCGGTCTTCAGTTTGCGGAGGTAGTCGAACGCCTTGTTGTCGTGCTCCCCGAAGGCGACGAAGGAGAAGAACAGCGCGGGGTGGCTCTTGGCGGCCTCGGTGAGGGCCTGGGTGGCGGGGGTCTTGGCGTCCGGGGCGCCGTCGGTCTGGAAGACGACGAGGGCGGGGGTGCCGGGGGTGTGGTGCCGGTCGTAGTGCTCGCGTACGGCGGCCACGGCGGCGTGGTAGCTGGTACGGCCCATCCGGCCGAGGCCGGCGTGCGCGTCGTCGATGCCGGACTCGTGGCCGGGGGCGAGGGTGAGGTCGGTGGTGCCGTCGACCTCCGTCGAGAAGAAGACGACGTGGACCGTGGCCTCGGGGTCGAGGTGGGCGGCGAGGGCGAGGGTCTGGTCGGCGAGGGCCTGGGCGGAGCCGTCCTTGTAGTACGGGCGCATGCTCGCGGAGCGGTCCAGTACGAGGTACAGCTTGGCGCGGGTGCCGGTGAGGCCGGTCTTCGCCAGGGTGGTGGTGGCGGCCTTGTAGGCGGCGGTGAGGGCGGGAGTGCGGGACTTGACCTTGGCGAGGGTGGTGGCGGGCTTCGCCTCGGCTTCGCCTTCGGCGCCGGCCGGCTCCGCCGTCTCCGAGTCCGCGTCGGCCTTCGGCTCGGTCTCAGCCGCCGTGTCCGCCTCGGCTTCGCCTTCGGCGCCGGTGTTCCCACCCGCACCACCCGTGCGGGTTTCGTCGTCGGGTGCGGGTGGCCCCTGCGGGGTGTCCTCGCCGTCGGCGGCCTGCGGGTCGGGTGCCGCGCCACCGTCCGCGACGGCCTCGGCCGGCTCCGCCGTCTCCGGCTCCGCGTCGGGCACGGCGTCGGCCGGCTCCGGCTCCGCGTCGGCCTCGGCCTTCGGCTCGGTCTCAGCCGCCGTGTCCGCCTCGGCTTCGCCTTCGGCGTCGGTGTTCCCACCCGCACCACCCGTGCGGGTTTCGTCGTCGGGTGAGGGTGGCCCCTGCGGGGTGTCCTCGCCGTCGGCGGCCTGCGGGTCGGCTGCCGCATCACCGTCCGCGACGGCCTCGGCCACGGCCTCGGCCGGCTCCGCCGTCTCCGGCTCCGCGTCAGGCACGGCGGCGGCCGCTTCCGGCTCGGCGTCGGCCTCGGTCTTGGGCTCCGCCTCAGTTGCCGCGTCCGACTTCGCCTCTGCCGTTTCCGGCTCCACGTCGGCCACGGCCTCGACCGGCTTCGGCTCGGCCTCGGCCTTCGGCTCCGCCTCAGCCTCCGTGTCCGCCTCGGCCACGGCGTCGGACAGCTCCGACGTGGCGTCGGCCACGGCGGCGGCGGGCTCCACCGTCTCCGGCTTCGCGTCGGGCACGGCGGCGTCGGCCGGCTCCGGCTCCGTGTCGGCTTCGGCCTTGGGCTCGGCCGTCTTCGGCTCGGCCTCGGCTGCCGTGTCCGGCTTCGCTTCCGCCGTTTCCGGCTCCGCGTCGGGCTGCGCCGTTTCCGAGGTCGTTTCCGCCTCGGCTTCGGTCGTCCTCGCCGTCTCGGGCTCGGGTTCTGCTTCCGCAGGGGCCGTTTCCGGCTCCGGGGTCGCCTTCGCCGTCTCGGGTTCGGGTTCCGCTGTCGCCGCCGGCGGTTCCGGTTCCGGTTCCGCCTCTGGCTTCGGGGCCTCGGCGTCCGGGGTCGGGTCTGTCCTCGGGGCGAGGGTGATCACCGGGGTGGCTGTGTCCCCGGGGGCCTTGACCTTGTCGAAGGCTGCTGCCACCAACTCGTGTTCCGTTTCGGGCTCCGCAGGAGAGCGGCGGGGCTCCGGGACGGGGGCGGGGGACTGTGCGGGGGTCTCGTTCGCACCCTCCGGGTCGGTGGCTCGGGACTTGCGTGAGCGGCCGAACGCGTTCCGCAGGAGAGTGAGAATGCCCATGTGCGCAACCCTTCAGGTGAGTTGTAGCCCGTCGATCGCTGGCCAGGACGGACACGTAAGGTTAACGGCCCCGCGGTGCCGGACGGTCAATGCGGGGACGCGATGGAGCGGGCCGCCGCCACCTCCTGCCGCAGCGGCTCCAGGACGCTGCCCGCCGGCCCGGTGAGGTCGGTGCGGACGGCGGTCAGGGTCCGCGCCCGCCGTACGCCGTCGGACAGCTCCCGCAGTTGCAGGGTCACCTGCGCGATCTCGGCGGCGGACGGGGGCGGGGCCCCGTGGCGGACGCGGACGCGGGCCGCCGTCGTGGCGTCCACGATGCGTTCCACGGCGACGACGAGCGGCCACCACGCGGCGGCGCGCCGCCCGGTCGGCGGCGGTTCGGTCAGCGCCCGCTGGAACTCCGTGCGGATGACGGACAGGTCGCGGTAGAGCCGGCGGCGCATCCGGGCCCGGGCGGAGGGGTCCGCGGCGGCGCCGAACGCCGCCTCGACGTAGGCCGCCGTGTCGGCCACCGCGTCGGCCAGCCGGTCGCCCACGCGGGTGTGCCAGCTCTCGGGCCAGAACAGGTACCCGGCGGTCAGGGTGATCGCGCACCCCAGCAGGGAGTCGTTCAGCCGGGGCAGCAGCAGGGCCGTGCCCTGGTGGTTGAGGACGTCGGAGAGCAGGAGGATCACCGGGGTGATGGCGGCGGTCTGGTAGCCGTAGCCCCGGGGGGTGAGCGCCGGGATGAGCGGGGCCAGCAGGAACAGCACGGGCACGTCCCACCAGCCCAGCGGCACCTCGGCCAGGACCACCGCCGCGATCACCAGCCCGGCCACCGTGCCCAGGGCGCGCAGCAGGGCCCGGGAGAAGACGGAGCCGAAGTCCGGCTTGAGGACGAAGGTGACGGTCAGCGCGACCCAGTAGGAGCGGGGCACGGGGACCAGGGAGACCAGGGCCTGGGCGGTGCCGATGCAGACGGCCAGGCGTACGCCGTAGCGCCAGGAGTTGGCGGAGAGGACGACGCCGCGCGCGGCGCGCGCCGTGCGGACGCCGAGCGCGGCCGGCCGGCCCAGGCGGTCGTCGATGCCCCGCGGGTCCACGTCGGGCGCGGTGACGACCTCGGCGGTGTGCCGCAGGGCGTGGTCCACGGCGCGGGCGGTCTCGGTGAGGGCCAGGGGCAGGCGCGGGGGCGGGAGGGTCCTGTCGTCCGCCTCCACGGCGCGGGCCAGCCGGCGGAGCGCGTCGGGGAACTGCGGCGGCAGCGGGCGGGCCGCGAGGTGGGCGGCGGGCGCGGCCTCGATCACCGGGGTGATGGCGTTCAACTGGGCGAGCAGCCGCGTGAGTTCCGGGCTGCGGCCGTGGTGGCGGGCACGCCGGGCCAGGATCAGGTCGTAGGACTCGTTCAGGGCGTGGGTGGCGGCGCGGCGGGCCTCCTCGTACGCCTCGGCGCGGTCGGTGCCGGCGGTGGCGAGCAGGTCGGCGACGGCGCGGTAGGCGGCGGCGACGGCGGTCCGCTCCGGGACGCCGGCGCGCAGCGGCCAGGACAGCAGGGCCAGCAGCAGGACGAGGAGGCCACCGCCGGTCATCAGGGCCGGGGCGAGCCACCAGGGGGCGGGCAGCGGGAGGCCGGCGCCGATCACGCAGTTCAGGAGCAGCAGCAGGCCCGAGACCGAGGCCACCGCGCCGATCGTGGAGATCATGCCGGAGACCAGCGCGACGCCGGTGACGCCGGCCACCGCGTACCAGCCGTGGCCGTACACCAGGGTGCCCAGGGTGACGCCGAGCGCGCCGAAGAGCTGCGGGACGGCGATGTTGAGGATGCGCATGCGGTAGGCGTCGGCGGTGTCGCCGATGACGCCGGACAGGGCGCCCATGGCGGCGAGGGCGCCGTAGGCCGGGCGGCCGGCGGCCAGACCGGCGGCCAGGGGCAGGGCCATGGCGACGGCGGCGCGGACCACGGCGGCCCGGTTGACGGGCGCCTGCTGGGGGGTGAGGTTCCGGACCAGCCAGTCGGGAGGGGTGAGGCCGATGGGGAACTCTCGGGGCATGCGCCCATTATGGGTGGTCGGGGTGGTTCCGGCCGGGTTCGGGGGGCGTCGCCGGTGGTCGGCGGGGCCGTGGGGCGGTGCCTCGCCCGGCCGCCGGGGGCTACGGCCGGCCGTCCAGCCGGGTCAGGAAGTCCCCCAGGGCCCGGTTGAACTCCGCGGGGCGCTCCAGGTTGGGCAGGTGGGCGGCGCCCTCGACGACGTGCAGGACGGAGTCGGGCAGGGCGGCGTGCATCGCCTCGGCGTCGGCGACGGGCGTGTAGGTGTCGTCGGCGCCGACGAGGACCAGGGCGGGCACGGTGACCCGGGTCAGCAGCGCGCGGTAGTCGGGGCGTTCGGCCCGGCCGCGCAGGGCCGCCGCGGCGCCCGCCGGGGAGGTGGCGGTCATCATGCGGTGCACATGGGCCTTGACCCCGGGGTCGGCGTACGGCGCGACCATCTTCTCCAGCACCTCGTCGGCGTAGCCCCGCATGCCCTCGGCGAGCAGCCGGTCGGCCATGGCGTGGCGCAGCCGGCGGCCCTCGGGTGTCTCGGCGGCGGGGAAGGTGTCGGCGAGGACCAGGCCGCGGATCCGGTCGCCGAGGCGGTCGTGGCACTCCATGACGATCTGGCCGCCCATGGACAGGCCGGCGAGGACGAAGGTGTCCACGCCCAGGTGGTCCAGGAGGCCGGCGAGGTCCTCGGCGTGGCGGGAGAGCGGGACGGAGCCGGGGGTCACGGGCGAGGCGCCGTAGCCGCGCAGGTCGGGGGCGATCACCCGGCGGCCGGCGGAGAACTCCGTCAGCTGCGGGTGCCACATCGTGTGGTCGAAGGGGTGGCCGTGGACCAGGACGAGCGGAACGCGCGCGGAGTTTTCGGGACCTTTGTCCGCGTATGCGAGGAAGGGGGGCATGGTCCCGACCCTAGGCCGCCCCGGCAGTCGGTGCAATAAAATCTTTGCTCTCGGTGCAATCCCAACGCGCCGGGAGAACGGGGGACTTGTGGACGACTACCGGCGTATCGCCGACCGGATCGCCGCCGCCATCGCCGACGGCCGGCTCCGCCCGGGCCAACGGCTGCCGCCGCAGCGCGCGTTCGCCCGCCGGCACGGCATCGCGCCGTCGACGGCGGGCCGTGTCTACGCCGAACTGGTGCGCCGGGGGCTGGTGGTGGGCGAGGTCGGGCGGGGCACGTTCGTGCGGGCCGCCGCGCCGGACGGACAGCCGGGGCACGCCCTCACCGAGGCGGCGGCCGCGGCCCCGCTGGTGAACCTGGAGCTGAACTACCCGTCCGCGCCCGGCCAGGCCGAATTGCTGGCCCCGGCCCTGGCGTCGCTGCTGCGGCCGGACGCGCTCGGCCAGGCGCTGCGGCCGGCCGCCGCCACCGGCACCCCGGCGGCCCGGGAGGCGGTCGCGGCCCTGCTGGCCCAGGGCGGGCTGCGCACCGGCCCGGAGCGGATCGTGTTCACCGGCAACGCCCGCCAGGCGATCGCCGCCTCCCTCGCCTCGCTGGTCCGGCCGGGCGGCCGGGTCGGCGTGGAGCCGCTGACGTATCCGCTGGTCAAGGAGATCGCGGCGCGCCTCGGCCTGACCCTGGTCCCGCTCGTCACGGACGCGGAGGGACTCGTGCCCGAGTCGGTGGCCGACGCCCACCGGGGCACGCCGCTGTCCGCGCTCTACCTCCAGCCGGCCCTGCACAACCCGACCTCGCTGACCCTGGGCGCCGGGCGGCTGCGGCGGCTGGCCGACTGTGTCCACAGGCTGGGGATACCGGTGGTGGAGGACCGGATCTGGGCCTTCCTCGACCAGGGCGGCGCGCCGCCGCTCGCCGCGCTCGCGCCCGGCCTCACCTATCTGGTCGACAGCCTGTCCAAGCGGGTCGCGCCCGGACTCACCGCCGGTTTCGCCGTCGTCCCCGGGGACCGCGTCGAGGCGGTGGCGCGGGCGGTCAGGTCCGGCGGCTGGAGCGCGGGCGGGTTCGCGCTGGAGGCGGTGGTGCGCTGGCTCGGCGACGGCACCGTGGACCGGCTGGTCGCCGCCAAGCGGCAGGACGCCCGGCGGCGGCAGCGGCTGGTCGCCGAGAAGCTGTCCGACTTCACCGTACGGTCCGACCCGGCCGCCTGTTTCGCCTGGTGGGAGCTGCCGGCGCCGTGGCGTGCCGACACCTTCACGGCCGCCGCGCGGGCGCGCGGGATCGCCGTCACACCGGGTACGGCCTTCAGCGTCGGCGCCGGCCACACCCCGGACGCGGTCAGGCTCGGGCTCGGGTCGGTGCCGGAGCGGGAGCTGGCGCGGGCGCTGACGGTCCTCGCCGGTGTCGCGCGGGACGCGGCAGCCGCAGCCGGCGGGTGAGCCAGGCGGTCAGCGCCACGGCGAGGCCGAGGCCGAGCAGCAGCCAGGCGGTGGTGCGCAGGGAGCCGGTCAGGGCGTCGTAGACCGCGCCCGCCGCCGCGTGAGAGACCCCGGCGGGCAGGTCCGCCAGGGTCAGGCCCCGGCCGAGGGCGAGGGCGAGGACGAGCAGGGCGCCGCCGAGGGCCGTGCCCAGGGCGGTGGCGGCGACAGCCCGGCGCCGGCGGACGGCGAGCGCGATCCCGCCGGCGGCGAACGCGACGGACGCGACCGGCAGCCAGAAGCCGGCGATCTCGAGCACGTGGAATCCCCTCCGGAGCGTGGCCAGCCGGCTCGCCGGGAGCACGGCGAGGGCCGTGTGCTCCACCGGGATGCGCGCGGCGAGCGGCACGTGGTCCCGGGCGAGCTGGCGTTTGACCTGGGCGGTGACGGGGGCCAGGTCGACGGTGACGGGGTGCGCGTCCCGCGCGCGCAGGGCGCGCAGCACGGTGTCGTGGGTGACCTGGTTGCCGGTGTCCCAGGCCAGCCGGAACGCCCGGGTCTGGGTGAAGGAGCGCACCGCGTCGTGCACGAACGGGCGGACCGGGCCCCCCGCCGGGCGGACGTCCAGGTGCGCGTCCACGGCGCGCAGGATGCCGTCGCCGACCGTGTCCGCGACGGCCTCCCGCACGGCCGGGTCGGTGGCGAGCGGCGCCATGGCGGTGACGTACCGGCCCGTGTCGGCCAGCCCGTACGCCGCCCAGGCCGCCAGCGCGCCGAACGGGACGAGGAGGCAGGACAGGGTGATCAGTACGGCCGACAGGTCGCTCCGGAGGCGTCGTGGGGGCACGTCTCCAGGCAACGGCCCCGGACCCGGCCGCGCGAGCGGGCCGCCCGCGTTCGGGCGGCGGAAGAACCCTTTCAGCGCAACCGGCCTCCGTACCCCGGTGCTCCGGGGTGGGCGGTGTTCCGGTGGAGGGTTCGCCCGGACGGGTGTTTCCTGGTGCTGGTGGGATTGATGGGGACAGGGGAGCGCGTGGGCCCCGGCCGGACCGGCCGGGGCCCACGCGTGTCCCGCCCGGCTCAGCGGACGCGCCGCCCGGCCACGCGCCTGCTCAGCGGACGCGCCGCCCCGCCGCGTCCTCGTGGGTGTAGTAGCGGTAGAAGAGCGCGACGAAGGTGCCCGCGGCCAGCACGAGCGCGATCAGCACCGCCAGCCACACCGGAGGCGTGGACTGGATGTAGAGGAACCCGAAGGCCGCGCCGGTGAACGCCGACCACGCCAGCGCGTGCACCTCCCGCCGCAGCCGCGGGGCCAGGGTCAGCAGCGCCGCCAGCAGCACGCCGAACACCAGCGCGGTGACGAACCCGAACAGCAGGTTCCAGCCGGTGACGGGACCGCCGAAGCGCCGGTTGGCCGCGGCCCAGTAGCCGTAGAGCAGGCCGAGCACGACCGGGGCGGCGCGCCGGGCCATCCGGTGGGCGCGCTCGTCGAAGACATCGGGCGGGCGGGCGCGTGCGCCGGTCTTCCGGCCCTCCGCCCCGGGCGTGCGATCGGGCCGGAACATCCCGCCGGACGTGGGTGCCGCGTGCGTCATGAGGGCACTCCTCTCTCCTCGTCGTTCCTCGTCCCCGATCCGCCCCCGGCTTCCAGGGCACACCGGGGCACCCGGCCCGGCAACTCGGCCGGGCGCGGCCCGGGAGGCGCCGGTGCCCGGATGCGCGCGGCGGGCCGCCGTGCTTCGCTGAGGGAATGGAGGGCTGATGGAGGGCTGCCGGCCGTGACGCAGATGGAGTTCGGGCGGCGGCGCCCATTGCTGCGCATCTGCGGGCGGGGCGTCGCGTGGCTGCCGCCCATGCTGCTGCTCGTCGGCATCATCCTGCTGGACTTCAACACCGGCGAGCGGTTCCGGATCGTCTCCTGGATCGTCCTCGTCCCGGGCATCGCCGCCGCGATCTGCGGGCCCTGGATGACGGCCGTCTACGGAGCGGTGTCGGTGCTGACGTACGTCCTCGTGGACAGTGCCTGGCCCGATCAGTACCAGGCCGGGCTCGCGGACTTCATCCTGGTCGCCCTCGGCGGTTTCCTGGCCACGCTCGGCGCCCTCGTGCGCGGCCGCCAGGAACGGCAGGTCCTGCACATGCAGGACATCGCCGACACCACCGGGCGCACCGTGCTGCGCCCGCTGCCGCCGGACTGGGCCGGCCTGTCGCACGCGGGCGTGTACCTGGCCGCCGACGTCGACGCCCGGGTCGGCGGCGACTTCTACGACATCCAGCCCGGCCCGCACGGCGCCCGGGTGCTCGTCGGCGACGTACAGGGCAAGGGACTCGGCGCGGTGGAGGCCGCCGCGGCGCTGCTCGGCACCTTCCGCGAGGCCGGCTACCACGAGAAGGACCTCGCGACCGTCGCCGAGCGCCTGGAGATCCGGATGCTGCGGCACCGCTGCCACACCGCCGCGCTCGGCCACAACGACGGCGACCGGTTCGCCACCGCCGTCCTGCTCGGCTTCCCGGCGGACTCGCCGGACACGGTGGAGATCGCGAACTTCGGCCACGAGCCGCCGCTCGCCGTGGGCCCGGCCGGGGTCCGCGAGCTGCCCAGCGGCGACGGGGCGCCGCTCGGCCTCGGCGACCTGGCCGGCCTGCCGCCCGTGCACCGGGTGCCGCTGGCCGGGGACGAGACGCTGCTGCTGGTCACCGACGGGGTGACCGAGGCCCGGGACCGGTCCGGCGCCTTCTACGAGCTGGCCCGCGAGGTGGACCGCGCGGTCCGCGCCGACCCGGAGCGCACCGAGCCGCACCGCCTGGTCCGCCTGGTCCGCGACGGCGTGCTGCGGCACAGCCGGAACCGGCTGCACGACGACACGACGATCTTCGCGCTGCGCCCGCTGAGGAGCGCCGCGGACACCCCGGACGAAGACCCCGAAGAGGGACGTTCGCGGTCCTGAGGCTCCGGTTCGCGGTGCCAGCGGCTACGGTGCTGGCTGGAGAGCGGATCTACGGGATCCCCGGGCCCGGCGGGTCCATGGGTCCACAGGGTGACAGGGGGACGCGCGATGCCCGGAACCGTGCTGCTGCTCGCGGCCGCGCCGCTGGGCCGGAACCGCCTGGTGGACGCGGGCGGTGTGCTGCCGGTGCTGGCCGCCGTCGCACCCGCCGTGCTGTCCGGCACCGACACCGCGAACATCGTGGAACTCGCCGACCCCGTGCAGCCGCAGGCCGTGCTCACCCGGCTCCGGGCCGCCGCGGCCGCGCCCGGACCGCTCACCGTGTACCTCACCGGGCAGCTCCACCTGGACCGGCGCCAGCACCAGCCGCATCTGGCGCTGGCCCGCACCACCCCGGCCACCCTGCGCTACACCGCGCTGCCCTGGCAGTGGATCCGCGAGGAGCTGCGCCTGCGCTCGGCCGCGGACACCGCCCTGGTCGTCGACCTGCACGCGGACGCCGAGGCCTGGCGGTACATCGGCGAACGCGGCCTGGACTGCGGCCCGCACACCGCCGTGTACGGCCGGGTCGCCCCGCCCGCCGGCCGGCGCGGCCTGGCCGAGCCGGCGTACATGAAGACGGTGGCGACCCTGCTGCGCAGCGGCCACCGGCCCCGGCTGGACATCCTGCACGGGCAGGCGCTGGCCCGGATCACCGAGGAGACCCACGGCAACCTGCTCCTGGCCCACACGGGAGGCCCGATGACGGGGGCACCGGTGGTGGGAGGTCTGGTGGCGGGGGCGCCCGTGACGGGGGCGCCCGTGGCGGGAGGTCCCATGGCCGGGGTGCCCACCGCGGACAGCTCCGTGGCGGGGGTCCCCGCGCAGGGCGGCGCGGGAGCGGCCCGCAGCGGACCGCCCCTCGGCGGACCGCACGTACCCGCCCCCGCCCCCGCCCCCGCGGGCCCGGCTCCGGTGCCCACGGGCACCCCGGCGGACGCCCCGGCCCCCGGCCCCCGTGCCCCCGGACCCCGCGTCGCCGTAGAGGATCCGCACGCGCTCGTCAGTGCTGCCGTGCGGGGTGGGCGGCATGGGGAGGCCGACGGGATCGCGGCGCGGCATGAGGAGGAGGCCGTGCGGGCGCACGGCGCCGCCTCCGAGCAGGCGCTGCACTGGCGGGAGGTCCGGGCGGACCTGGCGATGTTCGCGGGCGACCCGGTGGCGAGCTGCCGGGCCTGGCTGGCGGTGGCCGAGGACCGGCTCGCGGCGGGGCAGGCGGCCGACGCGCCCGCCGTGGAGTCGGCCGTGGACCGGGCCCACCACCAGTGGGCCCGGATCGAGGACACGGCGCGGGCCCGGGAACTCGGGCCCGCGCTCGCGGAGCTGCGGCACCGGGTGCCGGGCCGCCGGCACGGCGCGCTGGAGGACATCCGGCGGCAGCTGGTCCGGCTGGAGACGGCCCGGTAGCGCGCCTACTTGGTGAAGGTGAAGTACTTCCAGGCGCCGTGCGTCGTGGAGTTCACGCTGTCACCGGAGGAGCCGTTGATGTACGACGAGCGGACCCGGAACCGCCAGCCGACGTCCTGGCCGTGGTCGCCGGTGATGCTGACCCGGGACACGCCGTCGGAGCCCAGCTTGAAGTACGCGGGGTCGCCCGGGTACCAGCGGCCCTGGTAGTACACCTGGTACTCGAACTTCTGCGCCCGCCCCCAGTAGTACGACATCTTCGTCGTGATCAGCGGGTTCTTCGTCTTGTGGAAGAAGTAGTAGGTGTGATTCCACACCGACTTCGTCTTGTAGTGGTTGCCGACCGACGTGGACACGCTGACCTTGGCGCCGACCGTGCTGGCGGCGGAGGCCGAGGTGTACCGGGAGTCGCCCGAGAACTTCGCGGTGACCTTGGCGTCCCGCTTCAGGTCCAGGGTGACCGACAGGTTGCCGTGCGAGTCGACCTTGCCGGTCTTGACCCGCTTGTTCGGCTTGTCGGAGCCGAACGGGTCGGCCCAGATCTCCACCGTGCGGTTCTTGTACGTCGTACCGAGGTGCGCGGTGAACTTGACGTCCTTGCCGTACGCGTACACCTTGCCGTTGTTGTTGATCGTCAGCGACGGCTTGGCGCGGGAGACCGCGACGGAGTCGGCGGCCTTGGCGCCGGTGTGGGCGGCGTCGCCCTCGTAGGTCACCGTGTACGTGACCCGGCCGCCGGACGGAGGCGAGTCGGTGAAGGCGAACTTCCCGCCGGTGCCGAGCGGCTTGGTGCCGAGCGACTTGCCGTCGGGCGACTCCATGTCGGTCCGGGTCACCTTCAGCGGCGTGCCGGCGGGCAGCGCCAGGCCCGAGGTGAGCTTGCCGGTGACCTTCAGGGACTTGGCGCGCGGGGCGGACGCCGGGGCGTCGACGGTCAGCTTCGTCTCGTAGGCGCGGGGCCGGTCGATCCGGTGCAGCTTGGCGGACGAGCCCGGATCCTTCTGCACGAACAGCTTCGCGCCGTCCGCCGACCAGCTGATCGCGTGCGCGCCCCACGGCATCCAGTCGTGCGAGACGTTGCGGACGCTGGGCCTGGCCGGGCCGTTGGTGAAGACGTAGGTGTCGCCGATGTCGTCGGTGTCCAGCACGGTGGCCGCGACGGTGCCGTCCGGGGCGATGCTCACCGTCTCCGGCTGGTCCTTGACCGGGTAGGTGCGCACCTCGGCCAGGTCGGAGAGCCGGTACTCGGTGAGCGCGCGGGTGCCGGGGCCGGCGACCACGATGTCCTGGCCGTCGGGGGTGAGCGCCGCGTCCTTGTAGAAGCCGCCCTTGTCCGCGCTGACCCGGATCGCCGGGGTGGCGGTGGACACGTCGTACACGACGACCGGGCCGGAGCTGATGCTCGCGTCCAGGGCGACCAGCGTGCCGGGGTTGTCCGGGTCGGCGTACAGCTTGGGCGGGTCGGCGAAGTCGTGCCCGCCGGCCAGGTCCAGGGTGACCGTCGGCGTCCCGGTGGTCAGGTCGACCACGCCGAGCCCGGACTCCCACTGGTCGCCGTAGCCGAACCAGAGCCTGCCGTCGGCATAGGCGACGCTGGAGGGCGCGGTGCCGGCGCCGGTCGGGTACTCGGCGGTCACCGTGAGCTGCGTGGTGTCGATCGCCACGATCTTGTCGGCGCCGTACAGCGCCGCGTACAGGGTGCTGCCGTCCGGGCTCAGCTCCAGGTCCCTGACCTGGGGCAGCCCCGGGATCCGGCCGGTCACCTTGCCCGTGGTGTCGGTGACCACGATCTGGTGCTGGTACCGGTCGGCCAGGTACAGGTGGTGGCCGTCCGCCACGGTGTCGCCGGCGTCCGAGAGCGGAATGGGCCGGTCGGTGTCGGCGTACGACGGCACCGCGAGGGCCGTCGGGCCGATGAGGGCTGCCAGGATGGCGGCAGCCGTGAGAGAGCGCTTGCGCACGCTGATGTCGAACCCCCCGGAACGAATGGAAAGTGCGGCACAGATTAGGTCATGCCCCCGACAACAAGGGCGGCGCTCAGGGTTTTTCCGGAATTCCGGTACGGCCTCGTGATCAACGCGGCGGCTGATCCGGGAGGAAAGGCGCGCGCGCTCCCTCGCCGGGGGCGTCCGCCACGTGCGCGCGGTGCACCGCCGGGGCGCTGGACGCCGCGCGGGCCGGGCCGGCGTTCGCCGCGAGGAGCAGGGTCGTGGTGGCGATCACCGCGGCCGTTACGGCCCTGCGCGCGGTGGGGCGTGCGTAGGGTGCGGATGTACGTCCGGACACGGCGACCTCGCAACACGACAGCGGCCTGTCAAGCATGCTTAATACGCCGTTTAACCTAGGCGCTGCCGGACGGTGACGGCAAGAGCGGCCAGGGGGCGCGGATGCGGGAACGGGACGAACCGGAGGTCATCGGCCGGCGGGTGCAGCGGCTGCGCGGCCAGCGGGGCCTGACGCAGCGGCAGGTGGCGGAACCGGCGTACACGCCGGCCTACATCTCCACGCTGGAGGCGGGCCGGGTGCGGGCCTCGGACGAGGCGCTGCGCCATATCGCCGGCCGGCTCGGCGTGGCCTTCGAGGAGCTGGCCGTGGGCCGGCCCGCCCACCTCGCCACCGAGCTGCGGCTGCGGCTCACCGAGGCGCAGCGCGTCCTGGCCGACGGGCGGGCCGAGGAGGCCGCCGCCCAGTACGGCGTGCTGCGCGCCGAGGCCGCGGCGCACGAGCTGGCGGGCGAGCAGGCCGCCGCACTGCTCGGACTGGGCGAGTGCGCGCTGGAGACCGGCGAGCTGACCCGGGCGCGCGAGTACTTCGAGCAGGCCGAGGAACGGCTGTCGGGCCAGCCGCTGCCGGCCCGGGTGCCCGCCCTCCGCGGCCGGGCCGTGGCCCACTACCTGGCGGGCGAACTCCGGTACGCGGTCTACCTTTTGGAGACCGCGCTGGACGAGCTGAACCGCGGCGGGCTGCACGACCCGGACGCGCTGCTGCTGCTCTACGCCAGTGTCATCGGCCCGTACATGGACATGGGCGCCCACGCGCGCGCCGCACAGGCCGCCGAGTTCGCGCTCGCGCTCGCGCCGCGGGCCGGTGATCCCGCGCTGATCGCCCGGATGCACCGGTCGGTGGCCCGGACGCTGCTCGCCGAGGGCCGGATCGCACAGGCCGACGCCGCGCTGGCCAAGGCGGCCGAGCTGTACCGGCAGCTGCGGCTGCGCACCGAGCTGGCCAACTGCCACTGGATGCGCGGTTACGTCTGCGCGCAGAACGGCGAACTGGAGCGCGCCGAGGAGGAGTTGCGGCAGGCGTACGCCATGCTGTCGGAGAGCCGCGCCGCGCTGTACCGCAGCCAGGCGGCCGTGGAGCTGGCCGACGTCCTGCACCGCCGGGGCAAGTCCGGGGAGGCGGCCGGGCTGCTGGAAGGCGTCCTCGGGGACTTCTCCTCCGAGCGCGGCGCCGTCCACGCCGCCGCCGCGCACCGTCTGCTCGGCATCATCGCCGAGGACGCCCGGGACACCGAGGCCGCCGAGGAGCACTACGTCCGCGCCCTGAGCCTGCTGGAACGCGCGGGCGCCGCCGGCGACCTGGCCGACCTGTGCCGTCTGCTGGGCGACCTGCTGCGCCGCACGGGCCGTACCGAGGCCGCCCTGGACGCCTACCGCACCGGTCTGCGCCACCGTGCCGCGCCCGGCACCACCACCCTGGGCCCGGCCCCGGCCCAGCCGCCGCTGTGAGCCTCACACCTGGGCCAGGCCCTGCCGGCGGATGTCGGCCAGGCGCAGGGCGCCGATCTGGACGGCGGCCTGGGTGGCGTCGTTGGGCACGTCGCCGAGACCGCCGTTGGTGAGGGCGAAGGCGTCCTCGCCGACCCGGACGGCGGCCACGTCCAGGGTGAGCAGGAAGCGCTGGTCGTCCGGTGCCGTCCCGGCTACGGTGACGCGCAGGCCCTGCCGCACGTCCCCGACCTCCGGCAGCGGCGCGTCCACGACCTGCACGTCCTCCACGAGGCCCTGCTCGGTGACGGCCGTGAACCGGGCGCAGCGCACCGGCAGCGTGCCCAGCCAGGCCAGCGCCGCGTCCACGTCCGCCGGCCGGCGCCCGGCGATCTGGAAGCGGAGCTGGGCCTCGGTGTCGGCGTCGTCCAGGCCCACGGCGACGCGGGCCGGGGCGCCGAGGAGTTCGTCGCCGTAGAGGGCGTCCAGCAGCGGCTGGCACTCGCCGGCCGAGGTGCGGCTCTTGAGCAGCCCGTCCCGCCAGGTGGCCGCGCCGCGCGTGGCGGTCCAGGGGGCGCCCAGGTCGGTCTGGGTGAGCAGCGCCGCCTGCGCCTGCTCGTCGCTGAGCGTGGAACCGTCGGCCCGCGCCGACGCCCTGGGGGTCCGGCTCGGCGGATCGACCGTGGGCAGCGGATGCGGCGCGCTCGCCGGGTGGTCGAGGCTCAGGGCCGCGCAGCCGCCGCCGAGCAGCAGGGCCGTGGCGAGGAGGGGGCGCTGCACGGCACGGGGTATGCGGGGGCGTATCGCGGGGGACATCGAGGCCTCCTGGCTGCGCGCGGCCGGCGAAAACTCCTGCTCTCACGGCACCACCGCCGCCCCGGCCCCACCAGCGCTCCGGTCCGTACGGGTGAGCGGGCCGTGGCCGCACGGCCGCCGAGGGAGAAGCCGGGGAGCGCGGCGCGGGCCGGCTGCGGGCGTCCCGGAACCGTGGATGCCGGGGACGGCCGGTCCCGGCGCGCCGGGGTGATCTATCGTCGGCTCGACGGAAGGAGTCCGCCGTGACCGGTCAGCCCATTCCCGTGATCATCGACTGCGACACCGGGGTCGACGACGCCCTGGCCCTGCTCTTCGCCGTACGCCACCCCGGGCTCGACCTCAGGGCGGTGACCTGCGTGGCCGGCAACACCGACGTGGACGGCGTGGTCCGCAACACCCTGACCGTGCTGGAACAGGCCGGCGCCCCCCGGGTCCCGGTGGCCCGGGGCGCCGAGCGGCCGCTGATCGAGCCGGCCCGTACGGCGCCGGTGCACGGCGTCGACGGCATGGGCGACCTGGGGCTGCCCGCGCCCGCCCGGACCGCCGCCGACGTGGACGCGGTGACCTTGCTGCACCGGGAGATCCTCGCCTCCCCGCGCCCCGTCACCCTGATCCCGACCGCCCCGCTGACCAACATCGCGCTGCTGCTGCGCACCCACCCCGAGGTGACCCGGAACATCGAGCGGATCGTGTTCATGGGCGGCGCCGTGACCACCGGCAACGCGACCCCGGTCGCGGAGTTCAACGTCTGGCACGACCCGGAGGCGGCGGCCATCCTGCTCACGGCCGGTGTGCCGGTCACGATGTACGGCCTGGACGTGTTCACCCGGGTCGTGGTCCCCGCCGAGGAGGTGCACCGGCTGCGCGCGAGCGCCGAGCCCGGCACCCGGCTGGCCGGCGAACTCCTCGCCCACCGGCCCACCGCCCAGGGCGAGGCGCCGGAGGCCGAGGAGGCGGGCGGTCTCGGCGACGCGGGCGCGGTGTGCGCGGTCGCCGACCCGGCCGGCCTCACCACCCGGCGCCTGCCGGTCGAGGTCTCCCTCGCCCCCGGCCCCACCCGGGGCCAGACCGTCGTCGACCGCCGCCTGCGCCCCGGCGAGTCCGAACTCCACGAGGGCGGCCGCGAACGGGCCCTCGTGGACGTGGCGCTGGACGTGGACGTCGACCGGTACGTGCGGCTGTACCTGGAGACGGTGGCCCGGCCGTAGCGTCCGGGGCGGCGGTCAGCCCGAGTCGGCGGGGCGGGGGGTCCAGCGCTGTTCGACCTTGGCCACCTTCCAGTACGCCAGCGCCGCCGCCCACACCACCACGAACAGGCCGACGATGAGATAGCCGACGTTGTCCAGGTCCAGGCCGGCGATCCAGCCGGTGACCTCGTCGTGCAGGCCGAACTTCTCGTGCAGGACGCCGACCAGCTCGATGGTGCCGATGAAGAAGGCGACGGCGATGGACAGGCCGGTGATGGCGAGGTTGTAGAACACCTTGCGGACGGGGTTGGAGAAGGCCCACTGGTAGGCGAAGTTCATGAACGTGCCGTCGAGGGTGTCGAACAGGCTCATCCCGGCGGCGAACAGCAGCGGCAGGCACAGGATCGCGTACCAGGGCAGGCCGGCCGCCGCGCCCGAGCCCGCCATCACCATCAGCGTGACCTCCGTGGCCGTGTCGAAGCCCAGGCCGAAGAGGAAGCCCAGCGGGTACATCTGGCCGGGCCGGGAGACCGACTTCGTCAGCCGGCCGAGGACTCGGTTCATGAAACCGCGCGAGTCCAGGTGCGCCTCCAGCTCCCTCTCGTCGTAGGTGCCCGCGCGCATCGACCGGAACACCTTGAGGATGCCCGCCAGCGCGACCAGGTTCAGCGCGGCGATCAGGTACAGGAACGTGCCGGAGACCGTCGTGCCGAGGAAGCCGAGCACCTGGTGGGTGGCCGAGCCCTCGTTCATCACCTTGCCGGCCAGCGAGGTGCCGCCCGCGATCAGCAGGGCCAGCAGCACCACGACGCTGGAGTGGCCGAGCGCGAACCAGAAGCCCACCGACACCGGCCGCTTGCCGTCGGCCATCAGCTTGCGGGTGGTGTTGTCGATCGCCGCGATGTGGTCGGCGTCGAAGGCGTGCCGCATGCCGAGCGTGTAGGCGGTGATGCCGAGCCCGACCCCGAAGACGTCACCGCCGACCGTGTAGTGCTCGGGGGTGACGAGCAGGAAGAGGATGCCGAAGGCGACGGCGTGCAAGGCGACGATCACCGCCAGCAGTCCCGCCGTCTTGACGGTGTCCTCGCGTCGCCAGCGGAAGACAGCAGCATTGGCCATAGGTTCACGCTCCAGCACCTCGTGGATCACTTCGTGAGTGCCGTGGCCGGTCTCCTGGCTTACGGGTCGTGCGTCCGCCGTTCCTGCCTTCCCGGTCGTAGGACCAGTGGCCCGGCGCGTGCCGGACGGAACGGGAACTCCCCGATCACAGTGGCGAGGGCCGCGTCGACCTTGCATCGACTTCCCGAACACCACGGCCCGCCCACCGTAGAGGGGCACGTGGTTTCCTGCATAGCTGCGTACCTGCGCAGGTATTCAAGATCACACCGCTGCCTGGGAGGATGGGGGCATGCATCTCGTGCCTGCCGACCGTGCCGGCCGCCGGACCATCGACGGTCACCGGGTGTGCGAGGCGATCGCCGCCATCGGTGACGCCGGCCGTCTGCGCGGCTGGGCCGACCGCTTCTCGCTCCTGGCCGACGCCAACCGGCTCGCGCTGCTGCTCGCCCTGCACCGCACCGGCCCGCTGGCCGTCTCCGACCTCGCGATCGCCACGGGCATGAACGACCCGGCCGTCTCCCAGGCCCTGCGGCTGCTGCGGGCGGCCGGCGTGGTGGCGGGCGAGAAAGAGGGGCGCGTGGTGCGCTACCGGGTGGTGGACGCGGAGGTACAGGGCTTGTTGGAGCACTGCACCGCCTGACCGCGCGCGCGAAGGTTCCCTTTCCGGGCAAGGTGGACAGATACAGGTTCTGTACCGTCGTCCGTCCCTTGGGAGCCCGTATGGCCGACCTCTCGCCGGACCTCTCGTCCAGGAACCCCGACTGGTGGCGGCAGGCCGTCGTCTACCAGGTCTATCCGCGCAGCTTCGCCGACGCCGACGGAGACGGCCTCGGCGACCTGCGGGGCGTCACCGAGCGGCTGCACCACCTCGCCGCGCTCGGCGTGGACGCCCTGTGGCTGAGCCCGTTCTACCCGTCCGAGCTCGCCGACGGCGGCTACGACGTCATCGACCCGCGCGGGGTCGACGAACGCCTCGGCACCCTGGACGACTTCGACGCCCTGGTCGCCGAGGCGCACCGGCTCGGCCTGAAGGTCGTCGTGGACGTCGTCCCCAACCACACCTCCCACCTGCACCGCTGGTTCCAGGAGGCGCTGCGGGCCGGCCCCGGCTCGCCCGCCCGGGACCGGTACGTCTTCCGGCCCGGCCGGGGCGCGCACGGCGAACACCCGCCCACCGACTGGCAGTCCGTCTTCGGCGGCAGCGCCTGGCGCCGGGTGCCCGACGGCGAGTGGTACCTCCACCTCTTCGCCCCCGAACAGCCCGACCTCGCCTGGGACCACGAGGAGGTCCGCGCCGACTTCCGCGCCACCTTGCGCTTCTGGTCCGACCGGGGCGTCGACGGCTTCCGGGTGGACGTCGCCCACGGCATGGCCAAGGACCTCACCGAGCCGCTGCGCGACCTCGGCGACATCGGCGCGACCGGCGAGGCCGCCCTGCCCCGGATGGCACCGGGCAGCCACCCCTACTGGGACCGCGACGAGGTGCACGAGATCTACCGCGACTGGCGCAAGGTCTTCGACGCCTACAGCCCGCCGCGCACGGCCGTCGCCGAGGCCTGGGTGCCGGGCCCGCGCCGCGCGCTGTACGCCCGCCCGGACGAACTCGGCCAGGCGTTCAACTTCGAGTACCTGGAGGCGGGCTGGGACGCGGCGGAGCTGCGCGAGGTCATCACCGGCTCCCTGGCCACCGCCCGCTCCGCCGGGGCCTCCGCGACCTGGGTGCTGTCCAACCACGACGTCGTACGGCACGCCTCCCGGCTGATGCTGCCGCCCGGCACCGACCCGGCCGCCTGGCTGCTCTCCGGCGGCACGGCGCCCGCGGTCGACCCGGCGGCGGGGCTGCGCCGGGCCCGCGCGGCGACCCTGCTGATGCTGGCGCTGCCCGGCTCGGCCTATCTCTACCAGGGCGAGGAACTCGGGCTGCCCGAGGTCGCCGATCTGCCCACGGAGGTGCTCCAGGACCCGATCTGGGAGCAGACCGGCCATGTCCGCAAGGGCCGCGACGGCTGCCGGGTGCCGCTGCCGTGGACGACGACCGGACCGTCGTACGGCTTCGGGCCCGGGGCCGGCTGGCTGCCGCAGCCGGCGTCCTTCGCCGGCTACGCGGTGGAGGCGCAGGCCGGCACCGAGGGCTCCACGCTGGAGCTGTACCGCACGGCCCTGCGGCTGCGCCGCAAACTGCTGGCCGGCGAGACGCTGGACTGGGCGCCGGACGCGCCCGCCGACGTGCTGGACTTCCGCCGCACCGACGCCTGGCGCTGCGTCACCAACCTGGGTGCCGGACCGGTGCCGCTGCCGGCCGGTGAGGTCCTGCTGTCCAGCGCGCCGCTGCCGGCCGCCGGCACGCTGCCCCCGGACACCACCGTCTGGCTGGCCTAGGGCGTCCGGCCCGGGGCCGGCGCCGCCCCGGGGGTGCCGCCCGCGATGCCGTCGATGTCCACCGGTGTGGCGGTGGCCGTCGGCGGCGGGGTGAGCACCACCTGGGGCCGGCCGGCGGACGGGGGCGGCGGGGTCAGGTCGGAGTCGGGCAGCTTGGGCGGGGTGGTCTGCTGGAAGAGGGTCTGGTCGAAGTCGACCAGACCCGTCTTCTCCATCACCGTGATGTGGTCCAGGACGGTGTCGTTGGCCTGGTCGGCGAGGGCCCGCACCAGCGCGTTCTTGGTGGTGGAGCGGATCTTGGCGATCGTGTTGAAGATCGAGCCGTGCGTCATCCGCAGGATGTTCGCGAAGTCGGTGTCGAACCGCCGGCCGCTCTCCGCCTCCAACTGGCGCACGAAGCCCTGCTGCTGGGGACTGGCCACGTCGGGCAGCGTGATGTCCAGCATCGGCGCGATCTTCCGGCAGGTGGTGTCCAGCGCGGCGTGCCCGTCGATGAGATGCCGGCTGGCCGTGCGCACGCCCTCGGAGGCGCCCTTGCGCAGCCCGATCCGCCCGACCGGGTACTCCCACAGCCCGGCCGCCCGGACCTTCACCACGAAGTCCCGGTCCTGCTCGGTGAGCGGCCCCCACTGGGTGTCGGCGATGACGCGGTCCTGCGCGGTGGAGACCGTGCTCAGGCCGAGCATGCCCGGGTAGGCGAGCGCCGCGAGGGTGAGGGCCATCGCACCGCCCACGAACGCAGTTCCCGTCGCGTTCCGCGAAAAGCGCACCGTTCCTCCTGCTGGGGTCGCGTCCGGCGTTCGGACGCACAGCAGTACGGACGCGGGGGCCGTCCGTATCAGCGTCGCGGGCAAAGAATCCTCCCGGTCCGCTGACCGGAGGCCGAACGCTCCCGCGGGACCGCGGCGGTCCTCTTCCGGACGGCCGGAGCGGGTTCCTGTACGGGTGATGCGGGACGTTCACCCTGCACGGCGTGGCTTTATGCCTCAATATAGGGACATTGGCCGCACTGCTCTCTTCAAAGGGGGCCTCCATGGCTGTCGACATCCCCGCGCTCGTCAAGCCGTCCCGTCTCAGAAGCCGGGGCGGCCTGCTGGGCGAGTGCCTGGCGGAGTTCCTCGGGACCTTCGTCCTCATCTGCTTCGGCTGCGGTGTGGTCGCGATGGCGGTCGCCGCACTCCCCGGTTCCGGCCGGGCCGCCACCCCCACCACGATCTTCCTGGCCGCCGGCGACTGGCTGCTCGTCACCTGGGGCTGGGCCCTGGCCGTCATGTTCGGCGTCTACGTCGCCGGCGGCGTCAGCGGCGCCCACCTCAACCCGGCGGTGACCCTCGCCATGGCCCTGCGCCGGGGCTTCGCCTGGGCCAAGGTCCTGCCCTACTGGTTCGCCCAGGTCGTCGGCGCGCTCACCGGGGCGGCGCTGGTCTACCTCGTCTACCACGACGCGATCAACACCTTCGACCGCACGGTGACGGCACCGAAGGTCGACGGGCACACGAACACCACGTTCTCGATCTTCGCGACCTTCCCGGCCCCGTACTTCCACGGCGGCATCTGGGGCCCGCTGATCGACCAGATCGTCGGCACGGCCCTGCTGCTCATGCTGATCGCCGCCGTCATCGACCTGCGCAACCAGGCCGTGCGGGCCAACCTCGGGCCGCTGGTCATCGGCTTCGCCGTGGCCGCCATCGGCATGTCCTACGGCGCCAACGCGGGCTACGCGATCAACCCGGCCCGTGACTTCGGCCCGCGCCTGTTCACCTACGCGGCCGGCTGGGGCAGTCTGGCGTTCCCCGGCAGCGTGTCCGGTTCCTTCAGCGCCTACTGGTGGATCCCCATCGTCGGCCCGCTGATCGGCGGGGCGATCGGCATCCTGGTCTACGACCTGTTCATCGGCGACGTCCTGGTCGTCCGCTCCCAGCTCGCCGAGCTGCCCCCGCCGGGACGCTCGACCCCGGTCCGCACGAGCGACGAGGACTGACATCGGGGGGCGGCCGGACCGGTGGCGCCGGTCCCGGAGGTCAGAGCCCCGGGCGGCGGACGGGCGGCGAGCCGGTCCCGGGGGTCAGAGCGCGAGCAGGAGCGTGGCCAGGGCCGTGCAGCCGGCGCACACCGCGAGCGTCACGGCCACACAGCGCCGCCGCAGGGCCGCGTAGCGCTGCTCGTACTCGGCCCGCAGCGACACGCACCGGGCGGCGATCCGCTCCAGGTCCGCCCGGGCCCGGCGCAGGCTGTCGGTGACGTAGCACCGCTCGATCTCCTCGCGCTGGGCCGTCGTCAGCCAGTCCAGCGGGCCGGTGAACTCCCGCGCCCGCTGCTCCGCCTCCGCGATCCTGGCCTGCCACAGCAGGTAGCCCTCCACCTCGTTGCCGAGGTCGCCGCCCGCGCCGGTGTCCCGCTGGGGCAGACCGCTCATCCGCGGCTCCGGTCGCTGGTGGGGATCTCGTAGCCCTCCTGCTCCCGCATCGCGATGTCCGGGTGGTGCAGGTCGAAGGCCGGGGACTCGCTGCGGATCCGCGGCAGGGTCACGAAGTTGTGCCGGGGCGGCGGGCAGGACGTCGCCCACTCCAGCGAACGGCCGTAGCCCCATGGGTCGTCCAGGGTGACCGGTGTGCCGTAGCGGGCGGTCTTCCACACGTTGTAGAGGAACGGCAGCATCGACAGGCCGAGCAGGAAGGAGCTGACGGTCGACAGCGTGTTCAGCGCGGTGAAGCCGTCCGAGGCCAGATAGTCCGCGTACCGGCGGGGCATGCCCTCGGCGCCCAGCCAGTGCTGGACCAGGAAGGTGCCGTGGAAGCCGACGAACAGCGTCCAGAAGGTGATCTTGCCCAGGCGTTCGTCGAGCAGTTTGCCGGTGAACTTGGGCCACCAGAAGTGGAATCCGGCGAACATCGCGAAGACGACCGTGCCGAACACCACGTAGTGGAAGTGGGCCACCACGAAGTAGGTGTCGGAGACGTGGAAGTCCATGGGCGGCGAGGCCAGGATGATGCCGGTCAGCCCGCCGAAGAGGAACGTCACGAGGAAGCCGGTCGCCCACAGCATCGGCGTCTCGAAGGAGACGCTGCCCTTCCACATGGTGCCGATCCAGTTGAAGAACTTCACCCCGGTCGGCACGGCGATCAGGAAGGTCATGAAGGAGAAGAACGGCAGCAGCACGGCGCCGGTGACGAACATGTGGTGCGCCCACACCGTGACCGACAGGCCGGCGATGGCGATGGTCGCGGCCACCAGGCCCATGTAGCCGAAGATCGGCTTGCGGGAGAACACCGGCAGGATCTCGGTGACGATGCCGAAGAACGGCAGCGCGATGATGTACACCTCGGGATGGCCGAAGAACCAGAAGAGGTGCTGCCACAGGATCGGCCCGCCGTTGGCCGCGTCGTACACATGGGCGCCGAAGATGCGGTCGGCGGCGAGCGCGAACAGCGCGGCGGCCAGCACCGGGAAGGCGAACAGGACCAGCACACCGGTCAGCAGCACGTTCCAGGTGAAGATCGGCATGCGGAACATGGTCATGCCGGGCGCGCGCATGCAGATGATCGTGGTGATGAAGTTGACGGCGCCGAGGATGGTGCCGAAACCGGAGAACGCCAGGCCCAGGATCCACATGTTCGCGCCGAACCCGGGCGTGCGGATCGCGTCGGACAGCGGGGTGTAGGCGAACCAGCCGAAGTCGGCCGCGCCCTGCGGGGTGAGGAAGCCGCCGACCGCGATGAGCGAGCCGAACAGGTACAGCCAGTAGGCGAGCATGTTCAGCCGCGGGAACGCCACGTCCGGCGCGCCGATCTGGAGCGGCATGATCCAGTTGGTGAAGCCGGCGAACAGCGGGGTGGCGAACATCAGCAGCATCACGGTGCCGTGCATCGTGAACAACTGGTTGTACTGCTCGTTCGAGATCATCTGCAGACCGGGGCGGGCCAGCTCGGCCCGGATGATGAGTGCCATCACCCCGCCGAACAGGAAGAACGCGAACGACGTCGACAGGTACAGCGTGCCGATCGTCTTGTGGTCGGTGGTGGTCAGCCACTTCACCACCACATTGCCGGGCTGCTTGCGCCGGACCGGCAGCTCGTTCTCGTACGAGTCCTCGGCTGGCGTGGCACCGCCCTCAGGTTCGTTCAGGATGCTCACAAGTGGTCCGTCTCCCGATGTTCGCGTCCGCCCACGACATGACGTCAGTCACCGGCCATCCTCACCGCACGAGGGCGGCCCAGGGCCTCTGAGCGGCCGAGGTGCGGCCGTACGGGTGAGGGATACACCCGGATGCAGCAGCGGGGCGGCGACACGGAGGGTGGCGACGCGGGCGGCGCGGGGTGACGGGCGGCGGCCGGGCGCGGCGGGGAGGCCGGAACGGACCGGTCCGCGCCGGGCGCTCACGCCGTATCCGCCGGGCGTCTAAGTTGTATCCGGCGCGCTTGCGCCGTTTCCGCCGGGCGTCTGAGCCGTACTCGGCGCGCTTGCGCCGCTTCGGCCGTGCTTACGCCGCTTCCGCCGCCCGGGGGGCGGAGGCCGGCCGGACGCCGGGGGCCGTCTCCCGTACGACCTCGCGGGTGAGGGCCGCGAAGTGCCGCAGCGCCTCGTTCGCGTCGCCGGAGCGCCACATCAGGGCGTAGCGCAGCGGCTCGTCCTCCTCGACCGGGACGTACGACACGCCGGGCCTGCCGTGGTAGAGCGCGCTGTGAGCGGCCGTCAGCATGGCGCCCAGGCCGCCGGCCACGAGCGTCAGCGCCTCCTCGAAGCCGCTGACGGACGGCCCCCGCGGGATCGGTCTGCCGCCGGGGGTGCGGGCGGGCAGCCGGTGCCGCCGCCACTCCTCCGGGAGGTCGCCCTCGACGGCCAGCAGCGGCACGCCCGCCAGGTCCTCCGGTGTCACCGCGGCCCGCCCGGCCAGCGGGTGCCCGGCGGCCACGGCGAGCACCCGGCCCTCGGTGAACAGCGTGGGCCCGTGCCGCAACTCGCCGTCCCGGAGCGGGAAGTCGGTCAACTGGAGGTCGTGGCCGCCGCGGCGGAGCATGCCGTACGGATCGCTCAGCGGCGCCTCGCACACCTCGACGGCGAGCCCGGGGCGGGTGCCGCGCAGCCGCTCGGTCACCTTCACCACGATCTCGCCGGCCAGCGGGGTGGAGAAGCCGACGTGCAGCACGCCCGCCGCCGCGCGGGCCGCCGCCACGGCGTGCGCGAGCGCGTCCTCGATGCCGCGGTAGTGCGGCTCCAGCTCCTCGCGCAGCCGGGCGCCCAGTCCGGTCAGGGCCACCCGCCGGCTCGTCCGGGTGAACAGCGGTGCGCCGACGCGGCGTTCGAGCCGCTGGACGAGCTGGCTCACCCGGGCCCGGGACAGCCGCAGCCGGGCGGCGGTCCGGCCGAAGTGCAGTTCCTCGGCGAGGACGAGGAAACAGGCGAGTTCGTTCTGGTCCACGTGCGTCTCCGGAGCCTGCGGCCGGGGGTCCGGCACCGATCGGTAAGCCTGGCTGAACGAACGTTGCGATCATCGCTGTTGTTCCCGGACGGGCGTCGGCGAAGGGTGGAACGCGCCGACAACACCCTTTACTCCGGGAGGAGTTCATCGTGGTCAGTACCCCGCGCGCCGCCGACGGACCGGGCCCACGCGGCTGGGCCGTCCTGCTCGTGCTGTGCGGCGCGATCTTCCTCGAAGGCATCGACGTGGCCATGCTCAACGTGGCCCTGCCGTCGATCCGCGCCGACCTCGGGATGTCCACCGGCGAGCTGCAATGGGTCATGAGCGCCTACGTCCTCGGCTACGGCGGCTTCATGCTGCTCGGCGGCCGGGCGGCCGACCTGTTCGGGCGCCGGCGGATGTTCGTGCTGTGGCTCACCGTGTTCCTGCTGTTCTCCGGGCTCGGCGGGTTCGCCGCGGACGGCTGGACGCTGATCCTCGCCCGGTTCGTCACGGGCGTCGCCGCGGCCTTCCTGACCCCGGCCGGCCTGTCCCTGATCACGACGGGCTTCGCCGAGGGCCCCGAGCGCGACAAGGCGCTGCTGGTCTACTCGGGCACGGCCGCGGCCGGCTTCACCGTCGGCCTGGTCGCCGGCGGGCTGCTCACCGCCGTCCACTGGCGGTGGGTGTTCTTCGCGCCGGTCCTGCTCGCGTTCGTCATCCTGGCCGCGGCCGTCGTCCTCGTCCCCCGGCCGGAGCGCCCCGAGCGGACCGCCGGGCGGGTGGACGCGGCCGGCGCGTGCACCGTCACCGGCGCGCTGGTGCTGATCGTGTTCGGCGTGGAGCGCGCGGCGCACGCCGGGGCCGCCGTCACCGCCGGCACGCTGCTGGCCGGCCTGGCCCTCCTCGCGGTCTTCGTCCTGCTGGAGCGGCGGGCACCCGAACCGCTGGTCCGGCCCGGTCTGCTGCGCGACGGCTCCCTGGTCCGCGCCAATCTCGCGGCGCTGCTGTTCGCCGCCGGGTTCTTCGGCTTCCAGTTCCTCGTCGTGCTCTACCTCCGGGACCTGCGCGGCTGGACGACGCTCCAGACCAGCCTCGCCCTGCTGGTCGTCGGCATCGACGCGGTCCTGTCGCCGACGCTCACCCCGCGCCTGGCCGCCCGCTTCGGCAACGCCCGGGTGATCACCGGCGGCCTGCTCCTGGCGGCCCTGTCGTACGGCATGTTCCTGCCGGTGGGACCGGACTGGGGTTACGCGGCGATGTTCCCGAGCCTGCTCACGCTCGGGCTGGCCTTCTCGCTGGCGTACGGGCCGCTGACGATCGTGGCCACGGAAGGGGTCGCGCAGGAGGAGCAGGGACTCGCGGGCGGCCTGCTCTACACCTCCTTCCAGTTCGGCGCCGCGCTCGGCCTCGCCGCCGTCACCGCGGTCGCCGCCCACGCCGACGCGGACACCGGCCGGCTGGGCGGGTACCGGGCGGGTCTGCTGGTGCCGTTCGCTGCGGCCCTCGCGGCCACGGCGATCAGCCTCACCGCCCGCCGCGCGCCCCGCACCGCGACCGCCGGACCGGTGGAGGTGCGCGACCCGGGCTGACGGCCGGGCGGGGCGCACGCCCCGCGCGCGGACACGGCGCCGCGGGGCGGTCAGGGCATACGTCCGCGGGGCGGGCAGGGCGCGCGCCCCGCGCGGACGGCGGCGCCGCGCCGGTGCCGGAGGGGCGGCACCGAGGGCTCGTCCCGCTACGGGAGGGCGGCACCGAGGGTTCGTCCCGCTGCGGGAGGGCGGCGCCGGGCGCTCGCCCCGTTGCGGAATTGCGGCCGGCCGCCGTAACGCGCCCGCACCCCCACCGCGTGTAAGAGTCGACGCTCGGCACGAGAGGACACACGGTGAGGGAAGCACCCGCGGACTACCTGGAGTTCGCAGCCGCCCGCAGCGGGCCGCTGTTCCGGACGGCCTGCCTGCTCACGGGCGACTGGCACCTCGCGGAGGACCTGGTGCAGGAGACCCTCGCCAAGATGTACCGCTCCTGGCGGCGGATCAACCGCGCGCAGTCCCCGGTGGCCTACGCCGACACCGTGCTGGTGCGCACGTACATCTCCCAGCGCCGGCGCCGCAGTTCGACCGAGCGCCCCAGTGACCGGATGCCCGACACGGCCGCCGGGCCGGCACCGGACGCCGAGCTGCGGCTGGCCCTGCTGGACGGCCTGGCGCGGCTGGCGGCCCGGGACCGCGCCGTGCTGGTGCTGCGCTACTGGGAGGACCGCTCCGTGGAGGAGACCGCGCAGGCGCTGCGGCTGTCACCGGGCGCCGTGCGGGCCCGGAGCCTGCGCGCCCTGCAACGGCTGCGCGCCGTGCTCGGTACCGAGCTGGCCGACCTGACCCCATGACGAGCGCGGCCGGCGGCCACCCGCGCCGCGGGCCGACGCGAGAAACGGAGACCCAGCATGTCCGACGAGGAGTACGAGAAGCGGCTGGCCCGCGCCCTGGGCCGCGCCGCCGGCGGGTTCCCGCCGCACTCCGCCGACCTGGTAGGACGCTCCGTCGGCCGGGGCCGCCGCAAGCGGCTGCTGGCCGCCGCGCGGACCGCCGTGGCGGCCGTGGCGGTGGTCACGGCGGGCGGCGGCCTGCTCGCCGCAGGCGGGTTCGACGGCCACGGCGGCACGTCCGAGCGGCTGCTCCCGGGCAGCCGGGACAGCGCCGCGCCGCGGCCGTCCGCCACGGCGGCGCCGGTCGGCGGCGAGGAGCTGGTCCGCATCCTGAAGAGCCTGCTGCCGCCCGGCGGCACGGTCTCCGGGGCGTCGGGCCGGGGGACGCAGGGGGAGGACGGCGCCGTCTCGCCGACGGCCGCGCTCACCTACTCCACCGCCCGGGGCTCCACCCGCGTCGACGTCACCCTCGCCCGGCTCGACCCCGGCATCCCGAGGAACCAGCAGGGCGCGGGCGGCTGCCTGCCGGTGGAGGTCCGCCCCTACGACACGTGCACCAGCCGGAAACTCGCCGGCGGAGCGGTGCTCGACACCACCGAGTCGTTCACCTACCCCAACAGCGACAGCGGCCAGAAGCGCTGGTACGCCGTGCTGACCACCGCCGACGGCGCCCAGGTGGCGGTGGAGGAGTTCGGCGGCGGCGGTGAGAAGGAGACGTCGGACGGGTCCGATCCGCTGCTGTCCATGGACCGGCTGGCCGCGATCGCGCGCAGCCCCCGCTGGAACGGGGCGCTCGCGGCGCTGCCGGCCCCGCGGACCAGGCCCTCCACCGAGGGGCAGCGGGCACCCGGCGCCCGCCTGACCCGCGTCCTGAAGACCCACCTGCCCCCGGGCGGCACCCTCTCCGGCCTGAACGCCGCCGACGGCCTCGTCCAGCTCGTCTACGACGACGGCCACGGCAGGAACATGGTGGAGGTCGACGTGCAGTACGACATGACCGACGCGCTCGCCGGCCACATGGGCTGCGCCGGCGTACCCGGCGACTGCGAGGCCACGGCACTCGACGACGGAACCCGGGTCAAGCAGGTCCGGGGCCGGTCGGAGAAGGGCGGCTCCGCCCAGGTCTGGCAGGTCGACGCCCTCTACCCGGACGGCCGCCGGGTGGTGGCCCGCGAGATCAACTCCTACGCCGAGAGCGCCCCGGCGACCCGCCCCCGCCCCGCACTGACCATGGCCCGGCTGCACGACATCGCCCTGGACCCGCACTTCTTCACCGACTGACCGACACCCACGGCCCACCCCGGCCCGCCCCCGGCCGGTCCGGCGCGCCGGCCCCGAACTCGCTGATGTGTCACGCAGCGTGCTCGGTGGCCGGCCTTTTCGGCGTCAGTGGGGGGCGGTGTCGGTTTTCGGTCATCTGGTGGTAATTTTTTGGACGAAGACGTGGGTAACCCTTGGCAGGTACACCCAAGGTCACTCGACAATGCGTGGGTGTGAGCTTGTAGTTACTGGGTGGTACGGCTGAGTACGCCACTGACGTTCAGGACCTCGTGGCACCCCTGCGCCCGGCGGCCGGTCGCCGGTGTACCGGGCTTCTCGCAGGTCACTTCGACGGTCACGGTGTCGTTCTCGGGGATCTTGATGGGGGTCACCCAGTGGTAGTCCTGGTTGCGGAAGGTCTCCAGCGCGATGGTGGTGATCTTGCGGTCGCCGAACGTGATTGTCAACAGACCTTCATCGCCCTGGAAGTTGGCGACAACGATGTCCGTCACACCGAACACGTTGTCCTTGGGCACCTGATAGGTGCCGGTCTTCGTCTCCCCGGCGGACGTCTGCACGTCGATGGTCTGCGAGGTCTGCTGACCGCCGCCGGCCGCCGTACCGCCGTCGGCCGAGGCGCCGTCACCACCCGCACCCGGCGCGGCCGAACCGCCCGTCCCCTTGCCACCGGGCTTGCTGCCCGTGCCCGTGCCGGTGCCCGTGCCCGTACCGGTCTCGCCCCCGGCGCCCGGGACCTGGCCGGCCTCTTCCCCGGCGGGCGTGGGACGCGGCTGGACCGCTTCGGTGGCCGCTTCCTTGGCCGCGCTGCGCACCGCCGGGCGGACCAGCGCGAACCAGGCGATCAGCAGGGCCAGCAGCGCCGCGAGCAGGGCGATCAGCCACTTGGGGAAGATGGGAATCTGGACGAACTCCGCGTCCAGCGGCGCCTGGACGGCGAAGTCCTCCGGCCGGGTCTCCTGCTGCTCACCGGTCTCCGCGGTGGTCACGGTGAACGGCCACACCGCGGGCTTGCCGAACCACACCGGCTTGCCCGTGCGGACCCGCAGCCCGATCTCCGCCGACTCGCCCGGCTCCAGCTTCTGCTGCGCCGGAGTGAAGGCGAAGGACAGTTCCTCGCCCGGCTGGCCCGGGGTGAAGCCCACCTCCACCGGCGCGTTGCCCTGGTTGCGCACCGCAAGGCGGTAGCGGCCGCGCAGCCAGCCGCGCCGGCGGCGCGGGGCCAGTTCGGTGTGCAGCTCGCGGAACCGCGTGATGTGCACGGTGGTTTCCAGCACGCGCACCGACTCGGGGTGCTCGGCCGGCAGGACCCGTACGCCGAGCGGCATTTCACCGGCCCGGACCTCCGGGGAACGCGGTGGCTCCAGGCGGATCGTCACGGTCTCGGAGGTGCCGGGATACAGGGAGACCCGCGCGGGTTCCACCGTGGTCCAGGCGGCGCAGTCCCCGACGACCTCCAGGCTGTACGCCTCGACGATGTCGCTGTCGTTGCGCACGGTCAGGCTGGTCGTAGCGATGTCCCCGGGCGCCACCGTCACTTCCGGGATGTCGAGACCGGGCGCACCGGGACGGGAAGAGGCTGCAGAAGGCGTCACGCCAGCACGGTAGGACCGCGCCCGGAGCCACCGCGAGGAGCGCGAGGGCAACGCCCGGGCAGTCGCGGTGCCCTGGCGGTTACGCACCATCACGCTCGCGCCGGCTCGATGGCGAGACCGGCCGCCGTCCCTGGCGCGCCGCCTTCCGGCGCTCGCTCCACTCATGAGAGGTAAGCCCCTATGTCCAGCGCAGAGGAAAGCGGGCCGGCGACGCCGGCTGTCTCAGCACGGGTGCCCACCGCGGCGTGGGCCATGCACAGAACTTCTTCGTCCGACCGGCCCGCCCGGGTCACCGTCGCCGTCTACGCCGCCGATCCGGTCCTGCGCCTGGGCGTCGTGCAGCAGTTGCGCCAGCGCCCCGAGGTCGACCTGCTCGCCGACGCCGACGCGGAGCGGGCCGAGGTGTCGCTGGTGGTCGTGGACCACGTCGACGACGACGTGGCCACCCTGCTGCACCGGCTGCGGCACAACACCGGCACCCGCACGGGACTCGTGGTCGCCACCCTGGGCTCCGGCTCGCTGCAACGCGTCATCGAATGCGGTGTCGCGGCGGTGCTGCGGCGCGCCGAGGCCGACCAGGACCAGCTCCTGCGGCTGGTCCTGGCCATAGCCAACGGCGAGGGCGTGCTCCCCGGCGATCTGCTCGGCAAGCTGCTGTCCCATGTGGGCAGCCTCCAGCGCTCGGCGCTGGACCCGCGCAGCCTGTCCCTGTCCACGCTCTCCACGCGCGAGGCGGACATGCTGCGCATGGTGTCGGAGGGCCTGGACACCGCGGAGATCGCGCGCAAGACGTCGTACTCCGAACGGACCGTCAAGAACGTGCTGCACGAGATCATCACGCGGCTGCAACTGCGCAACCGGGCGCACGCGGTGGGCTACGCGCTGCGCAACGGGCTGATCTGACGGACCTGTTCCCGGCCCCGTCCGGGAACGGGCACTGCCCGAAAGCGCACCCCGCGCTTCCCCCGGGCATGGCCCCGCCGCCCTGCCCCGCCGCGCGCGGCCGTAGCAGGGTGGCGGGGGCACATCCGGATGCCGCACCAGAGCGCGGGGACACATCCGATGCCGCACCAGACTGCGAGGGAAACCGTGATCGGAACCGCTGGCCCCGGCGGACGGTACCGCCTGGGGCGGCTCGGCGCGTCCGCGCTGCTGCTGATCCCGCTGCTGGGGGCGACCGCGGCCGCCCGGCAGGACAGCACCGCCCCCGTGGCGCGGGTGGCCGACGCCACGGAGACCCGGGTCGCCTACGCCGGCACCCGGCACCGCAGTCTCGGCGCGGTCACCGGCACCACCACCAGCGCGCCGCTGTTCGGCGGGCGGCTGGCCCACTTCGACGTCCAGCCGGCCGCCCTCGACGACCAGATGGTCTTCGCGAGCCGCCGCGACGAGCCGAAGCCGCAGGTGTACCTGCGGTCCGCCGACGGTTCCGTGAGCCGCCTGACCTGGGGGATGGACGCGGCGAACCCCCGGCTGACCCCGGACGGCCTGTCCGTGGTCTTCGACGCCGCCGCGCCCGGCGGCCGGGACGGCGGCACGCAGCGCGACCTGTGGCTGGTCCACACCGACGGCACCGGTCTGTCCCAGTTGACCCACACCCCGGACGACGAGGAGCACCCGACCGTCTCACCGGACGGCACGCGCCTGGCGTACTCCTGCGACACCGGTTCGCCGGGCGGCGCGCAGGTCTACGTACGGCTCCTGGCCGGCGGCACCCCGACCCAGGTCACCCACCCCGTGAACGGCGCGGCCACCGAGCCGGTGTGGAACCCGGTCGGCGACACCGAGCACCGGGACCTCATCGCGTACACCGCGACCGGAACGGGCGGGCCCCGGCTGCGCGTGACGGACGGGACCACCGGGACCACCGACGGGCCGCTGCTCGGCGGCGACCGGGAGCAGTGGCGCGCCCACACGGCGTCCTGGCTGCCCGACGGGAACCAACTGCTGTTCCTGAGCCCGGAGATCACCTGCCAGTGCGAGGGCGACTGGGACCACGTGTTCCGGACGACCGCGCACGCCACCGGGACCCCGGGGCTGGTGCTCAACGAGAACCGCGAGGTCGGCTCGGCCACCTGGCTCGGCCCGCTCGACGGCGGCCGCGCGGTGGTGGAGCACATCTCGGCGGCCGGCCCGCACGAGGTGACGCTGCAGGACATCCGCACCGACGGCTCCGACCCCCGCGACCTGGGGCTGACGATCCTGGACGAGGACCCCGAGGCCGACACCAACACCGATGCCGCGAAGGACCCGCTGTTCAGGCCCCGGGCCGACTACGACCCGTGGACCGAGCGGCAGAGCTACACCCCGGACGGCCGCCGGATCGTCGTGACCCGTTTCGAGGGCACCAAGGGCAACCGGATCGAGCGGATCTGGATGGCGGACGCCGACGGCAGCCACGAGGTGGCCCTGCCGCTCGCCGGCCGCGGCCCGCGCGACTGGGACACCGACCCGGCGCTCTCCCCGGACGGCAGGTACCTCGCCTTCACCCGGACGTCGCCGGGCGGGACGGGGGAGAACGCGGGAGCCAGCCGCATCCTCATCGCCGACGCCGCCACCGGCGCGATCACCGGCGAGGTCGTCCCGCCGGCCGGGCAGCTCCAGGGCCAGGACGCCCAGCCCACCTGGTCCGCCGACGGCACCACCCTGGCCTTCACCCGCAACCAGGTGATCGGCGGGGGCGGCGGCAACAAGCACATCTGGACCGTGCCCGTGCGCGACCTGGCCCGGCAGCGCGACCTGAGCGCCGCGATCTGCCCGGGCGACTGCCAGGTCATCGACGACAGCCCGGCGTTCTCCCCGGACGGCCGGAGCATCGCCTTCAACCGCAAGAACGGCGGCGGCCGGATCGACGAGCACGCCGGCATCCTGCTGACGTCCCTGTCCGGCGCCGACTGCCGGGTGCTGATGCCCGCCACCGGCCGTGACGTGCCCAACGCCTGCCGCCGGGAGGTCCCGGAGGCCACCGGTCCGTTCCAGCCGCGGGACGCCGCCTGGACGGCCGACGGCAAGGCGCTGGTGATCAGCACGCGCCCGAACCGTCCGGTCAACTCCCCCGAGAAGCTGAAGCTGCTGGACATCGCCTCCGGCAAGCTGACCAAGCTCACGAACGACCTGCCGGGCCGGCAGAAGGAGCCCAGCGTCCAGCAGTCCGTGGACCTCGCCGTCCGGGCGCCGGGCACCCTGCCCGAGCTGACCGTCGGCGGCTCCGCCACGGTCCGCGTCGACGTCGTGAACAACGGCCCCGCGGCTTCGCCCGGCACCCGTCTGACCATCGCCCCGCCGCCCGGCGTGCGCGTCACCCACATCACCCGGCGCGGCGGCACCTGTGACGCCACCGCCCTCCAGTGCGACGTCGGGGTGGTGCCGCCCGGCACGTCCGTTCCCGTGAACGTCACCCTCACGGGCGACGTCGCGGGTGACGCGCCGGTGGACTGGTCGGTCACCGGTACGGTCCTCGACCCGCACCCCAACGACAACGCGGGCCGGACCGTGGTGCCGGTGCGCACGGCCCCGCCGGCCCCGACCCCGACACCGACCCCCACGCCGACGCCCACGCCTCCGCCGGTGCCGGCCCCGCCGGCCCCGACCCCGCCGCCCACCGTGCCCCCCACCGTGCCGCCGCAGCCGCCGGCCCCCGAGGCCGGACCCGGCGTGCGCGTCACGGCCCAGCCGAACCCCGGCTACGTCGGCGGGCGGGTCGTGGTGACGTACACCGTGCGCAACGGCCGCAACGCGCTGGCCACCGGACTGCGGCTGCGCATCGGACTGCCCGCGCAGATCCCGAACAACGGGCCGCCGCCGGGCTGCGACGCCTCCTGGGTGTGCGCGCTGCCGGACCTGGCGCCGGGCGCGAGCACCGTCGTACGGGTCGTCCTCAGCCCCGACAAGGCGCTGACCGGCCGGGTGACCGGCGTCCTCACCACCACCGGGACGGACGCCGACCGCGCCGACAACACCGCCCGGCAGCGGCTGCGCATCCTCCAGCCGCGCATCATCGCCGTGCCGGAGATCGGCCGGCCCGGGTTCGTCACCTCCGTGCGCGGCAAGGACTTCCCGCCGGGCGTGCCGGTGCGGTTCGTCTGGAAGCCGGGGATCACCGCGGCGGCGGCGCCGACCGTGCCCAAGCCGGACGGCACGTTCATCGGCCAGCTCCTCATCCTCGCCAAGGACCAGACCGGGCCGCGCACCATCACCGCAAGGGGCCCCGGCTTCTCCCCGGTGAAGACGGACTTCCTGGTGGTCAGCGGCAGCGTGCAGCCGCCCGACGAGGTGACCCGCCGGTGATCCACGAGGTCGACGAGGGGCTGCGCCGGCTGCTCGGCGAGTCCGGGCTGGAGGCGTCGGGCGTCGAGGTGGTCTTCGACGCGCCCACCCGGGACTGGGCCGCCCGCCGCAGCGGCCCGACGGTCTGCGTCTTCCTGTACGACATCCGGGAGGACGCGACCCGGCGCGGCAGCGGCGCCGGGGAGGTGTACGACGCGGAGGGGCAGCTCGTGGCGCGGCGCACCCCGCCCCGCTGGTTCGACCTGACGTACCTGGTCACGGCGTGGGCGAACCGCCCGCAGGACGAACACCGGCTGCTCTCCCAGGCGCTCGCCTGCCTGGTGGCCGCCGACACCCTGCCCGCGCGGCTGCTCACCGGCACGCTCGCCGAGCTGGGCCTGACCGTGGCGCTGGACATCGCCGGGACCGAGGGCGACCTGCCGGCGCCCGCCGACGTGTGGTCGGCGCTCGGCGGGGAGCTGAAGGCGTCGCTCGCGGTGCGGGTGCGGGCGCCGCTCGCCGGGGTGGTCACGGCCGTCGCGCCGCCGGTCACCGAAGGACTCGTCGTACGCTCCGCCGTCCGGCGTGAGGGCGCGGAAGCGGAACCGGGGCGCCGGCTGCGCTACACGGAGGTCGGGGACCCGGGCCCGGAGGGCTTCGCCGGTCCCCGCGACCGGCGCCCGGCCCCGGCCCGCCGCCGCCACCGGGGAGACCGCCAGCCGTGACCCGCACCACCGAACGGACCGAGCAGCACACCACCGGACGACGCACGATGACCGAGGCCGAACCCGCCCCCGAGGCCACCCTCTCCACCGGGGCCGAGCCCACAACCGAGGCCGAGCCCGGCACCGGCACCGATCCCTCCGCCGCTCCCGGCGGTGCCCATGCCGAGCACCTGTGGGCGCGGCTGCGGGCGGTCGAGGAGCGGGTGCGGCGGGCGGTGGCCGGACGGCAGGCCGTCGATCCCGACCCCGACGACCCGTACCGGGGCCAGTACCTCACCCCGGAGGCGGCGGCCCGCATCCTCGGGGCGCCGGGCGGACTCGACGTACCCGCCCACGACCCCTGGCAGCCGCCGCCCGGTTCCGTGCTCGGCGCGCTCGCCGCGCGGTTCGGGCTGTCGGCGCTGGACCTGGACCTGCTGCTGATCGCGGTCGCCCCCGACCTGGACGCGCGGTTCGAGCAGCTCTACGGCTACCTCAACGACGACCTGACGCGCCGCCGCCCCACGGTCGGCCTCGCCCTGGAGCTGTGCGGGCTCACCGGTGCGGCACCCGCCCGGTTCCGGCTCGCTCCCGGAGCGCCGCTGCTCGCGGGCGGCCTGCTGGAGGTCACCGAGCCGGATCGCCCGCCGCTGTCCCGGGTCCTGGTGGTCCCCGACCGGGTCACCGCGCACCTGCTGGGCGACACCCGGCCGGACGCCCGGCTCGCCGGTGTGCTCGACGAGGCCCGCGAGGACCCGACCGCCGAGGCGGCGGAGGTCCGCCGGGCGGCGGCCGCGGCCGGCACCGGCCTGGTCCATCTGCGCGGCCGGGGCGGCGATGCCGAGGGCCTGGCCACCGCGGCCCTGCGCGCGGCCGGACTGCGCCCGCTCGCCCTGGACGCGGCGGCCCTCGCCCGGCGCCCGGCCGAGGTCCCGGAGCTGGCGCGGGTGGCCGCGCTGGAGGCCCGGCTGACCGGTGCGGGCGTGGTGCTCGGCCCGCTGGAGGCGCTGCCCGGGGAACCCGCCGAACGGGCCCGCACCCTGCGGGCCGTGCACACGGCGCTGCGCGGCGTCCCGCTGCTGACCCACGGCGGCGTCGGCTGGGACCCGGCCTGGGCGGCCGACACGCCTGTCGTCCTGACCGTGCCCGCGCCCTCCGCCGAGCGGCAGGCCGCGCGCTGGCGGCACGCCCTGGAGCGGGCCGCCGGCGACGGCGCGACGACCGGTGACGCCGGGGCGCTGGCCCTGGCGGTGGCCGCGCACCGCCTGGACGCGGGCCAGTTGCGCCGCGCCGCCGACGTGGCGGTGCGCACGGCCGCCCTGGAGGACCGCCCGGTCCGGCCCGACGACCTGCGCACCGCCGTACGGGCGCAGAACGGCGCGGGGCTCGACCGGCTCGCCCGCCGGGTGGAGGCGGCGGTCGGCTGGGACGACCTGGTGCTCCCGCCGCTCACCCACCGGCGGCTGCGCGAACTGGCGCTGCGGGCCCGCCACCGCGACCAGGTGCTCGGGCAGTGGGGGATGCGGCCCGGCGGCGGGCGGGGGCGGGGCGTGATCGCGCTGTTCGCGGGCGAGTCGGGCACCGGCAAGACCATGTCCGCCGAGGTCGTCGCCGCGGATCTGGGCATGGACCTGTACGTGGTGGACCTGTCGACGGTGGTCGACAAGTACGTGGGGGAGACCGAGAAGAACCTGGAGCGGATCTTCACCGAGGCGTCGGCGGTCAACGCCGTGCTGCTCTTCGACGAGGCCGACGCCATCTTCGGCAAGCGCTCCGAGGTGAAGGACGCCCACGACCGGCACGCCAACATCGAGTCGGCGTACCTGCTCCAGCGCATGGAGTCGTTCGACGGCATCGCGGTGCTGACCACCAACCTGCGGGCCAACCTGGACGAGGCGTTCACCCGCCGGCTGGACGTGGTGGCGGACTTCCCCGTGCCCGACGCCACCCAGCGCCTCGCCCTGTGGGAACGCTGCCTGGGCGACCGGCTGCCGCGCGCCGGCGACCTCGACCTCGCCTTCTGCGCGGACCGCTTCGAACTGGCCGGCGGCTCGATCCGGGCCTGCGCGGTGACCGCGGCCTACCTCGCGGCGGAGTCCGGGGCGCCGCTCACCATGCGGCAGGTGGTCACGGCGGTGGCGCAGGAGTACCGCAAGCTGGGCCGGCTGGTCCTGGAGAGCGAGTTCGGGCCGTACCTGGCGGAGGCGGTCGGCGCGTGAGGGGCGGGCGGGGCGGCCGGGTGCCGCCCGCCTGCCTCAGCCCGTGGCGTTCCGCTTGATCTGCTGCCACTTGTCGGGGTGCTGCACCATGATCCACATGGCTTTCTGATTCGCCGCCGCGAGGGTGACGACCCGCGCCGGCGGCTTGTCGCGGTGCTTGTCGAAGGTCTCGCCGTACCACTCCTTGAAGGCGGCCTGGTGGCCCGCGTCCTGGAGGAAGGCGTTGATCTCCCGGACGCCGGCGGCGCGGCCGGTGCCGAGTTCCGCCAGCGGGTCGCTCACCGCGACCGCGTTCTCCGGCTCCTTCGGCGCGTACTTCTTCAGCTGGTCCGGGATCTCCCGGAACTCGAAGAGGGCGGCGCTCTCCCCGCCGACGGTCGCGTCGTTGATGCCGTGCCCCGCCACCTCGTTGCCGTAGAGGATGTAGTTCCTGGCGGCGGTCCAGGCGGCCGCGTCCCCGGCGGGGGCGGTCTCGCGGAGGAGTGCCTGGGCCGCGCTCTTGTCCTGCGGCTGCAGGGTGCCGAGCATGAGGCTGGGCTTGGTCCGCGGCAGGATCTTCCACTGGTTCTTGACCTGCGGATCGGTCAGTCCCTGGGCCTGCTGCGCGCCCTCGGGCTCGTAGCCGTCCATGGGCAGGGCGAACCGGACGATCAGGTTCGCCGTGAACGCGATGACGGAGGCGAGATACGCGTACACGTTGGCCACGCTGTCGGCGTCCTGCGCGGCCGGCTTGCCGCCCTGGAGCCGCTCCAGCGCGTAGTTCCTGCGCTCGGGCTGGTACCAGGGCGCGGATTCCAGCAGCCGCACCTCGTCCGTGGCGCCGGTGCCGAAGTCCTTCGCCTTGATGCCCATGGTGGCCTGCTGCCCGCCGGCCGGCATGGAGACCGAGGGCGGTGCGTCGGCCTGGGAGCCGTTCCCGCTCGCCAGGATGTGCACCGGGCTCGTCACCTCCAGCACGAACTGGCCGTCCGGGCTGGTCACGGCCTCCAGCGGCTGGTGATTGCGGGTGGCGAGGTGGGACCTGAAGTGATCGAGGAGGAACTGCACGGCGAGGTTCCGGCCGGCGGTCTGCGCGTCGTCGCTCATGAGCGAGGGGTAGGTGACCAGCTCCACCGTGTGCACCAGCCACCTGCCCCGCGCGGCCGTCGCGCCGGGCAGCGGATTGCGGTAGGGGCCCTGGGCCATGTCCTTGGTGACCATCACCAGCGGATCGCCCGTGGCGGCCGACTTCACATAGGCGAAGGTCCGGCTCGCCGACTCCGGGAGGGCGCAGACGAAGCCGCCCAGCTCGCTCTCCACACCGATGGAGGGGCCGGCGAAACTCTTGCCGAACTCCGGTGCGCCGCCGGCCCGCTGGACCGGTCCGCCCGCCGCCGTCCGCTGTGCGGCCCGGGGAGCCGCCTCCCGCGGTCCGGCCGGTGCGCGCATCACCCGGGAGGCGTTGGCCTCCGCCTCGCGTTCGAAACGGTCGCCGGGGTCGCTGATCCGCAGTCCGTCGCCGTGGTCGGTGCCCGAGACCGGGCCCTGGCGCTGCTGGACGACATGGGTGAGTTCGTGGGCCAGGGTGTGCTTGTCGCCGCCGCCGTCGCCGATGACGACATGGCTGCCCGAGGTGTAGGCGCGCGCTCCGATGGACCGGGCCGAGCGGGCGGCGGCCGCGCCGGTGTGCAGGCGCACGTCGGAGAAGTCCGTGCCGAAGCGGGACTCCATGTCGTGGCGCACCGGTGCCGCGAGGGGTTTGCCGGCCGAGCGCAGCACGTCGTGCACGCCGGTGTCCTGTTGCTCCGGGGCGGGTGCGGAGCGCGCGCGGCGGGCGATCATGCCGGTGACCGCCGCGTTGCCCGCGCTGCTCTGGGCCGCGCGCAGGGCCTCGGCGGTGAGCGGGGGAGGTGCGGCGGCGCCGCCGGCGGACGCCTTGCGGCCGGTCGCGGCGCGGTGGGCCGACGGCTCGTCACCGGCCTGCTCGGCGCGCGGCCTGGACGTCCGCATCTGCTGCCTCCTCGTCGCGCATCCCCGCTGCGGCCCCAGTGCATCTCGGGGCCGGACGGGGCGTCCAGGTCCATACGGGCAGGGCGGGGGCAAGTCACGGTGGCAACCGGGCGGTCCGCGCGGGCAGGGAAAGGCAGCGTTCCTGCCCCCGGTCGGGGCCGCGCGTCCCTTTCCGGGCGGGCGGACCGCCGGTGAGACTCGCCCTGGACACACGTGACCCACCAGCAAGAACCCCGAAGGAGCGAGCATGCCGACGTACCTCACCCCGGGCGTGTACGTGGAGGAGGTGCAGTCCGGTGCCCGGCCCATCGAGGGGGTAGGCACCGCCGTCGCCGCGTTCGTCGGGTTCGCCGCGACCGGGCCGTTCCACACGCCGACCCTGGTCACCAGTTGGGACCAGTACACCCAGCTGTTCGGCAACTTCACCGAGGGCACCTACCTCGCCCACGCGGTCTACGGCTACTTCGCCAACGGCGGCGGCGCCGCGTACGTGGTGCGCATCGGCGGCTCCGCCGAGGACGCCTCCGCCCCGGCGGCCGGCACCGACCGGCGGCGGGAGGCCAAGACGGCGCAGCCCCTGGAGCTGGGCGGCTTCCTGGTCACGGCCCGGCCGGGCGCGTCCGGAGTGTCGGTGGAGATCGCCGACGCGGACGGCGAGAACCCGCCGGAGGACCGCTTCAAGCTGCTGGTCCGCCAGGGCGACCAGGTCGCGGAGACGTACGAGGCCTCCACCCGCAAGAACGTCAAGGGCTACCTGGTCACCCAGGTCCGTGCCTCCCGGCTGATCGAGGTCGCCGAGCAGCAGGGCGCCGCGCAGAGCAGGCCCGCCAACCAGACCGTGGCGCTGGCCGACGCGCCGGCCGTGCCCGCCGCTCCCGCGTCCGGCGAGGTGTCCCGGCTGGACCCGGCCGAGTACGTCGGCGACGCCGGCGCCCGCACCGGGTTCGGCGGCCTGGAGACCATCGACGAGATCACCATGGTCGCGGTGCCGGACCTGATGAGCGCCTACCAGCGCGGCGACATCGACGCCGAGGGCGTGCGCACCGTACAGCTCGCCGTCATCTCGCACTGCGAGCAGATGGGCGACCGGGTCGCGGTCCTGGACACCCCGCCCGGGCTCACCGCCCAGCAGGCGCGCACCTGGCGCAACGACGAGGCGGGCTACGACTCGCGCTACGCGACCCTCTACTACCCGTGGGTGCGGGTCTTCGACCCGGCCGTCGGACGCAACGTCACCGTCCCGCCGAGCGGTCACATCGCCGGCGTGTGGGCGCGCAGCGACGCCGAGCGCGGTGTGCACAAGGCGCCCGCCAACGAGGTGATCCGCGGCGCGGTCGACCTGGAGCTGCGGCTCAGCAAGGGCGAGCAGGACCTGCTCAACCCGATCGGCGTGAACTGCGTACGGGCCTTCCCCGGCCGGGGCATCCGGGTGTGGGGCGCCCGCACCCTCTCCTCCGACCCGGCCTGGCGCTACCTGAACGTGCGCCGGCTGTTCAACTACCTGGAGGAGTCGATCCTCCTGGGCACCCAGTGGGTGGTCTTCGAGCCGAACGACGACCGGCTCTGGTCGAGCATCCGGCGCAACGTCACGGCGTTCCTCACCGAGGAGTGGCGCCGGGGCGCGCTGTTCGGCCGCACCGCCGAAGAGGCGTTCTACGTCAAGTGCGACCGCGACAACAACCCGCAGGAGTCCATCGACCAGGGCCGGGTCGTCTGCGAGATCGGTGTCTCCCCGGTCAAGCCCGCGGAGTTCGTGGTGTTCCGGCTGGCCCAGTTCTCCGACAGCACCAGTCTCATCGACGAGTGAGACGAGCCAGACCAGTGACCCGCGGGTCAGCAACGGAAGGTGACAGACAGTCATGGCAACGGGCGATGCTCTTTCCACCCACGTCTTCGGCGTGCAGCTCGGTGGCTACCTGGTCGAGTCGATCCAGGAGATCAGCGGACTGACCGTCGAGGAGGACGTCGTCGAGGTCAAGCAGGTCACCGCCGAGGGCAAGCAGATCATCCGCAAGCAGCCCGGCGGCCGGCAGGCAGGCGAGATCACGATCACCCGGGGACTCGACCAGAGCAGCGAGTTCACCAAGTGGATCAAGGAGACGCTGAACAACGGCGCCGTGAACACCGCGCGCCAGAACCTCACCATCGAGATCAAGGACACCGAGGGCAACACGGTCCGCCGTATCCAGCTCATGCAGGGCTGGGCCTCCAAGTGGGAGGGCCCGTCCCTGAAGGCGGGCGAGTCGGCGGCGGCCACCGAGTCCGTCACGATCGTGTTCGAGGAGATCGTCGTCGAATGAGGCGCCGTACGGTGACGGCGGGCAACCTGGACGAGATCCTCCAGCTCACGACGCCCGCCCAGGGAACCGAGCAGCCGGCGGCACCTTCTCCTGCCGCCGCGCCTGCTCCCGCCCCCGCGCCCGTCCCGCCGCCCCGGGAGGAGGGCGGGCTGCGCACCGAGTTCGAGTTCGAGCTGCCGCGCGGCTACGTCGACGAGGCGGGCACGGTGCACCGGCACGGCACGATGCGCCTGGCGACGGCCCGGGACGAGCTGCGGCCCCAGATCGACCTGCGGGTCAAGGAGAACCCGGCGTACCTGAGCGTGGTGCTGCTGAGCCAGGTGATCACCCGGCTCGGCTCCATCACCGACGTGCACGCCGGGATCGTGGAGCGGATGTACGCCACCGACGTGGCCTTCCTCCAGGACTTCTACCGCCGCGTCAACAGCGAGGGCCACACCCGGGCCGCGGTGACCTGCCCGCACTGCGAGGGCGGCTTCGAGGTCGACCTCTCGGGTGGGCGCCTGGGGGAATCGTGACGTACGCCCTTCCCCGGCTCCGGGAGGAGATCGCGTACATCGCCTACCACTTCCACTGGGCGCGTGAGGAGATCCTCGATCTGACCCACGACGAGCGGCGGCAATGGGTGGCCGAGATCGCCCGTATCAACATCCGCGTGAACGAAGGCGGCTGAGCACATGGCATGGCGGGACAGGCTGCGCCGCCGGGCCGCCGTACCGTCCGCCGCCGACGGTACGGCCGGCACTCCCGGCGCGTCCGCGGCCGGCGGCGGGAACGGCACGGGCCCGGACCACGGCGTGTCCGGCGTCCCGGCCGCCACCGTGCCCGGCGACTGGGACGGCGGCTGGCGCCGTACGGCACCGCCGGACCTCACCGTCTCCCGCGCTCCGCTCGGAGTCAGCGACGGTCTCGCCTTCCGCGCGCGCCTCGCCTCCTGGCAGAACCCGTCGTTCGACGCCGGCCTCGGCCACGCCCTGCTGCCCACGGCCCCGCCCGGCCTGGTGCGCGGCGTCGCCCGGCCCGCCACACCGCAGGCCGCCCCGGCCGGCGGCGGCCCGCTGCTGCTGCGGGCGCTGCGGCCGGCGGGCGCCGAGGTCCCCGAGGCGGCGGACGGACCGCAGGGCGGCGCACGCTCTGCCGGGGCGGCGGGCGGCTCCGGACGGCCGTCGGGCGCCCGCGCGTCCACGTCCACGTCCTCGCGCCGGGCCGCTCCGGCAGAGCGCGCGCCGTCCGTCCAGCCATCGCCCGGTCCGGCGTCGTCCGGTCCGGCCGCTCCGGTCGTACGGCCGTCCCGTGCCGGTTCCGCCGGTGCGGACGCGGACTCCGGTGCGCGGCCCGTGGTGGCGCGTCCCGGCGGCAGCGGAGCAAAGGGCCGCCAGGGCGAGGCTCCGCCCAGCCGCGGCATCACGTCCGCGGACTCTCCCGCCGTGCTGTCCGCCTCGTCCCCCGCCGTCCAGCGGGCGGCCGAGCCGGGCACCGGCCCGGTCGTCACGCCCGCGTCCGCCGGTCCCGGCCACCGGCCGCCTGCCCCCGCGATCCCGCTGGTACGACGGGTGGCGGTGGTCCCCGGCACGGTCGCCGGCGGAGCCGTGGCCCGGCCCGCCGCCGAGCGGACCGTGGCCGGACCCGGCGCCCGGCCCCCGGCCGGCAGCGGCGGGCGGACCCCGTCCGGCCCGGCCGCCCGGCAGACCGCGACGGAAACCCCGGACGCCGGCACGTCCCGCCCGGCCGTCCGGCCCCGCCCGGCAGGGCCGTCGCTGACCGTCGCCCGGCGCCCGGCACCCGTGCGCCGCGTCACCGCCCTGCGGCCCGCCGCCCCGCCCGCACCCGCCTCCGCGCCCGCCGCCACCCCGGCTCCCGGCGCGGCCCCCGACGCACCCGGCCGCCCCGCAGCGACCGCGCCCGCCGCCCCGACCGCCCCGTCCGCGCCGGCCGGGACGAGCACGCCCCCGGCCGCCCCGGCGCAGGGCGCGCCCAGCCGTGCGCCGCTCGGTGCTCCGCTGACCGAACTGCCGCCCACGGCCGTGCCGTTGGCCCAGGACGCCCCCGTGGCGCAGCGCACTCCCGCGACCGGTGCCGCGTCCGGCCCCGCGCTCCCCGTCGTCCAGCGCCGCGCCGACGATCCGGCCGGCACCTCGGGACCGCACGGCGGCGGAACGCCGGGCCCGGCGCGCGGTGCCGCGAACGGCCCGGCCGCACCGGCCCCTGCGACTCCACCGTCCGGTACCGGCCGGCGCGCCGGGGCCCGCGCGCGCGGCGGCCTGGGCGCGCCGCTGCCCGCGCTGCCGCCGACCGCCGGCCTGCCGGATGCCGCCGCGTCCGGTCCGGGCGACCGGACCGCTCCGGTACGACGCGAGGACCGGCCCTCCGGTGCCGCTCCGGCGGCGTCGCCGGCCACGGCACCTCCCGGCCGGACACCGTCCGGGCCCGCGTCCCCCGCGACGGGCGGAAACGGGCCGGACGCCCCCTTGCTGGGGACGGCCGGGGTACAGCGCCGTCTCGCGGCCGGCACCCCCGCGCCGGCGGATCCCGTGCGGCACACGGACGGCCCCGCCACGCCGCTGGTGACACCGGCCCCGGCCACCGCGTCCCGGGCAGCCGAACCGGCGCCCGCCGTCGGCACGGCGGGCGGGGCGGGCCACGCGCGGCGGCCCGGCACGGCGTCCGGCACCGGCCCGGTGCCCGGCGGACGGCCCGAGCGGGGCACCACCGCCCCGGTCCCGGTCGTCGTCGCCCGGTCCGTGGCCGGCGGCACGCCGGGGACCACGGGAACCGGCGGAACCCCGGGTGTCCGGGCCCCGGGCGCGGCCGACGCGCCCCCGCTCACCGTGACCCGCTCCGCGGCGCGCCCCGCCGCGACGGCGTCCCGCACCCTCTCGCTGCTCGCCGCGCGCCCGCTCACCCTGAGCACCCGGCTCCCGGAAGGCGCCGCACCGGCGGCCGCCCGCCCCACCCGCCCCGTGGTGGCGGCGCGCTGGCCCGGCACACCAACCGTCGCCCGCGCCACCGGTCCGGCCCGGCCGGACCCCGTCCCCGCCCCGGGCACCCCGCAGCCGGGCCCCGGGTCCGCGCACCCGGTGCCGCGCCGGTCCACGGGCGCCCCGGTGCCGCCCCACGTCCAGCGGGCCGCGGCCGCACACCCCGCGCCGGGGAGCCCGGCCGCCCCCGGACCGGGCAGCCCGAGGTCCCACGGAGCGGACACCCGGCGAGCCCCCGGCCCGGCGGACCCGGGGCCCCACGGCCCGGCAGGCCCCGTGGCCCACGCCCATGCCCCGGCAAGCCCCGTGACATACGGTCAGGCAGGTCCCGTGGCCCACGGTCACGCGGGCCCCGTCGCCCACGGCCAGACGGCCTCCGCGGCCCACGCCCCGGCGGTCCGGGAGGCGCGGGCCGCCGTGCCCGCGTCCGCGCCCTCCGTCCAGCGGGTCCCGGTCGTCCGGCCCGCCCCGCCCCGGCCGCCGGCACCCGCGTTCGGGGCGCCCGCCCCGTCCGGTGCCGTACCGGCGCGGCCGCTGCCGGTGACCGCCCCGCAGGCCCCGCCGCTCGCCGACCGCCCGCCGGTCGTGCCGGCACCGGCACCGGCGGTGACCGTGCCCGTGGTCCGGCGCACGAGCGCCGGTCCGAACGGCCGGACGGCGCCCTCGGTGCAGCGCACCGGCGCCGGTGACGCCGTACGCCCGGACACGTCGGCCGGGACCACGCCGGGCCGCAACCGCCCCCGGTCGGCGTCCGTGTCCGGTACCGCCTCCACCACCGGCAAGACCGCGGCCCGGCACACCGAACCGGCAACCGCACCGGATCCCGGTCTCGACCTGGACGACCTGGCGCGCCGTCTGCTCGACCCGGTGGCCCGGCTGCTGCGCGCCGAACTGCGGCGCGGCCGGGAACGCACGGGGCGCCCCCACGACGGGCGCCGCTGAGGCCACGCGACGGACGGGAACAGGAACCAATGAGGTCAGGGAACGGATGACGGACGGATGACGGACAGCATCTTCGCGACGAGCGTGTTCTTCCGGCTCGCGATCGGCGGCAGCGACCTGGGTGCTTTCAACACCTGCTCGGGCATGGGCGCCGAGGTCGAGATGGAGACCTACGCCGAGGGCGGCAACAACGGTTTCACCTGGCAGCTCCCGGGGCGGGTGACCTGGTCGAACATCACGCTCACCCGGCCGGTCACCGCCGACACGGCGAAGATCGGCCGCTGGCTCGACGAGACGCTGAAGCGGGTGGAACCCAAGGACGGCGAGATCGTGGCGCTGAGGCCGGACATGACCCCGATCATCAGCTGGCAGGTGGCCGGTATCGTCCCGGTGCGCTGGCAGGGGCCGTCCTTCGACCCGAGCAGCTCCGAACCGGCCGTGGAGACCCTGGAGATCGCCCACGAGGGTCTGCGCTGGTCCTGACCCGCCGTACCCGACCGCTCCCGCCCCGCACCGCCCACGACGACCGTTCCACCCCGCACCCGCCGCACGGAAAGGAGGTTCCGGCATGGCTCCAGGCGTCCGCTCCAGCCGGGCCCGGGCCCAGCTCACCCTGAAGGAGCCCCCGACCTCCGTCGGCGCCAAGCCCGGCGGCACGATCGCCCGGCTCGACCTCCAGTTCAACCCCTCCACCCTGGAGCTGCGCAAGACCACCGAGTGGCGGCGCACCCCGTCCCGGATGGCCGGGCAGTCGGCGCTGCCCGAGTTCGTCGGCAGCGGTCCGCGCGAGCTGAGCCTGGAGGTGTTCCTGGACGCCACCGCCACCCACGACAACTCCGTGGAGCAGGCGGTGGAGAAGCTGATGAAGGCGTGCGTGCCGACCCCGGCCAGCCTGGGCCGCAAGAAGCCGGCCAGCCCGTGGGTGCGGTTCGAGTGGGGCACCGCGCGGACGACCTCGTTCGACGGCGTGCTCTCCAGCCTTTCGGTGACGTACACCCTGTTCGACGTGGACGGCAAGCCGCTGCGGGCCACCTGCGCGCTGTCCATCGAGGAGGCGAGCGTCGACCCGCCGGGCCAGAACCCGACCTCCGGCGCGCGCACCGCACGCAGCACGCACACCGTGGTGGCGGGCGACAGCCTGGCCATGCTGGCCTGGCGGGAGTACGGCGACGCGACGGCCTGGCGGGTCATCGCGGAGGCGAACGGAATCGACGACCCGATGGCGCTCGTGCCCGGCACCGAACTGGTGGTGCCGGGGCTGCGGGACGCGGGCGGTGAGGAGGAGCGGTGACCACACCCGAGGCTCGGGGCGGCCGGTCGTTCGCGGCGGACCCCGTCATCGAGACGCCCGGCGAGCTTCCACCGGTCTGGGCCGCCCAGTTGGTCAGCTGCGTGGTGGACGAGAACGTGGGGCTGCCGGACACGGCACAGCTCACCTTCCGCGACCCCGACCACGAGTTCCTGCGGGCGGTCGGCATCACCATCGGCACCCCGCTGCGGGTGTCGGTGGTGACCGTGTCCGGGCAGGCCCGCGAGCGGCTGTTCAACGGCGAGGTGACGGCCCTGGAGGTGGACCGGGACCGCACCGGCTCCTTCACGGTGGTGCGCGCCTACTCCAAGGCCCACCGCCTCCAGCGGGGCCGCAAGGTGGTGGCGTACCGGAACATGACGGCCGCGGCGATCGTCCGCAAGGTGGCCGCCGGGGCCGGGCTGGCCTGCGGGACCGTGGAGGCGGCGCCGGTCACCTACCGGCAGCTGTCGCAGGCGAACGTGTCCGACTGGGACTTCCTGCAGTACCTGGCGGCCGAGAGCGGCGCCCAGGTGCGCGTCGACGACGAGGGGCTGCTCCAGTTCACCCGGCCGCGGAAGGCGTCCGGGGCGCCGGCGCCGTCGACCCCGGCCACCCGCAACCCCATGGTGCTGGAGTACGGACGGAACCTGCTGGCGCTGCGGGCCTCGCTGTCGGCCGCGGACGGCGCGTCGCAGGTCGAGGTGCGCGGCTGGGACGTCACCACGAAGCGTCCGCTGGTGGCCCGCCAGCCGTCGGTGGACAGCGACACGGTGGTGCCTGGCCTGAGCCCGGCCTTCGCCGCCCGCTTCGGCAAGGCGGTGAAACTGACCGTCACGGACACGCCGTACCGCACGCAGGCGGAGACGACGGCGGTCGCGGACGCCGTGGCCGCCCAGGTCAGCGCGGGTTTCGGCGACCTGGAGGCGGTGGCCGAGGGCAACCCGCGGCTGCGGGCGGGCAAGCCGGTGACGCTCGGCAACGTCGGGCAGGCGTTCTCGGGCAAGTACACGGCGACGGCCGTGCAGCACGTCCTGGAGCCGCACGGCGGGTACCGGACGACGGTGTGGGTGAGCGCCAGCCCGGACCGCTCGCTGGCCGGCCTGGTCACCGGTGCCAACGCGCCGAGCCGGGGACCGCGCATGCCGGGGCTGGCGATCGGCGTGGTGACGGACGTGCGGGAGCCGGGCGGCGCCGAGAGCGGCGCGGTGAGGCTGAAGTTCCCCTGGCTGGACGACACGTACACCACCGACTGGGTGCGCTCCGTGCAGTGGGGCGGCAAGGGCGGCGGCGGCGTGGTGAGCCCCGAGGTCAACGACGAGGTCCTGGTCGGCTTCGAACAGGGGCTGCTGGACAGCCCGTACGTCATCGGCGGGCTCTACAACGGCGTGGACAAGCCGTCCCCGCACGACGTGCCGCTGGTCGACCAGACCACCGGCCGGGTCAACCGCCGTTCCTTCGTGTCCCGTTCGGGGCACCGGGTGGAACTGCTGGACGCGCGGGCGCCGGGTCCGTCCGGTCTCCGGCTCCGGACCGGTGACGAGCGCCTCGAAGTCTTCCTCGACGACCGGCGGGACCGGATCGAGCTGACCGTGTACTCCGGGAAGGGACGGCAGGCCCTCACCTCCGTCCTGCTCGACCGCGACGGCATCACCCTGGACGCGGGCCGGGGCGACGTGAGCGTGTCGGGCCGCAACGTGGACATCCAGGGCCGGGTCGGGGTGAAGGTCGGCGGCCGCTCGGTGAGCGTCACCGGCAGCTCGGACGTCACCGTCGACGGCGGCCTGCTGGGCGTCCTGAAGGCCAGGCTCATCCGGATCAACTGACCCCCGCCCCCGTCCCCCGACCCGTCCGACTCCCGAGGAGCGCCCATGCCGGCCGCAGCCCGTACCGGTGACCCCACCGACCACGGCGGGGTGATCGCCACCCCGCCGCCCGGCGCCGCCGCGTCCGTGGCCCGCGTGCTGATCGGCGGCCGGCCCGCCGCCGTCGTGGGCAGCCTGCACACCTGCCCGATGCCGCCGCACGCGGCCACCGGCCCGGCCAACGTGATCCTGCCCAACCCGGCCGCCATGGTCGCGGGCGCGGTCCTCATCGGCGGGCTGCCGGCCGCGCGGGCGCGCGACCGGACCGCGTGCGGCGCGACGGTCCTGACCGGCGCCCTGAACGTCCTGATCGGAGGTGTGTGATGAGCGAGCGGTTCATCGGCCGCGGCTGGGCCTTCCCGCTGCGGGTCGGGCCGACCGGCGGCATCGCCATGGTCGAACGGGACCGGGAGATCGAGGAGGCGATCCGCCTGGTGCTCGGCACCGCGCCCGGCGAGCGCCCCATGCGCCCCGAGTTCGGCTGCGGCATCCACGACTACGTCTTCGCGCCCGGCGACGGCGCCACCGCCGGCCGGATCGCGCAGCAGGTGCGCGAGGCCCTCGAACGCTGGGAGCCGCGCATCGCCGTGGAGGACGTGGCGGTCGCCTTCGACGCCGTCGAGGACGGCACCCTCTACATCGACGTGCACTACACGGTGCGTTCCACCAACGACCGGCGCAATCTGGTCTTTCCCTTCTACACCATCCCCTCCGAGGAGGGGGCCGAGGATGTGCTCGCGGACTGATGGCCCTGCCCTCCCCGAACCTGGACGACCGGCGGTTCCAGCAACTCGTCGACGAGGCGAAGCGGTACGTGCAGCAGCGCGCCCCGGAGTGGACCGACCACAACGTCTCCGACCCCGGCGTCACCCTGATCGAGACGTTCGCCTACCTCGTGGACCAGTTGCTGTACCGGCTGAACCGCGTCCCGGACAAGAACTACACCGCCTTCCTCGACCTGCTGGGCATCCGCCTGTTCCCGCCGGCCGCGGCCGTGGCCGAGGCGGACTTCTGGCTGTCGGCGCCGCAGCCCGACACGGTGGCGCTGCCCGCGGGCACCGAGGTGACCACCACGCCCGGTGAGACCGACGAGGCCGTGGTGTTCACGACCACCGATCACCTGAACATCGTGCCCAGCGAGCTGACCCGCCTGGTGACCGCGTACCGCAGCGGCGAGCAGACCGACCGGACCGGGACGCTCGCCGAGGGCCGCGACATCCCCTGCTTCCAGGCCGCGCCGGAACCGGGCGACGCGCTGCTGTTCGGCCTGCCGACGGCGGTGCCCGGCTGTATCGTCGCCGTCCGCCTGGACAGCCGCGTGGAGGGCGTCGGCGTGGACCCGCGCCAGCCCCCGCTGGCCTGGGAGGCGTGGGACGGCGGCGGCTGGCGGGTGTGCGAGACCGGCACGGACACCACCGGCGGCCTGAACCGGCCCGGCGAGATCATCGTGTACGTGCCGGCCGGGCACACGGCGTCGGTGATCGGCGGCACCCGGGCCGGCTGGCTGCGCTGCCGCGTCACCGCACCGGAGCCGGGCCAGCCGTTCTACTCCGAGTCCCCGACGGTCCGCGAGGCGTCGGTGTTCACCGTGGGCGGCACCATGACCGTCGAGCACGCCGAGACCGTGACCGACGTACCGCTCGGCACCTCCGAGGGAGTGCCCGGGCAGACGTTCCGGCTCGGCCGCCCGCCGGTCCTCCTGGACCGCGAGCTTCCGGTCGTGGAGGTCTCCGCGGCCGAGGGCTGGCAGCGCTGGGAGCTGGTCGAGCACTTCGGCCGCTCCGGGCCCGCCGACCGGCACGTCCGGGTCGACGCCACCACCGGCGAGTTCAGCTTCCCGCCGGCGCTGCGCGAACCGGACGGCACGCTGCGCCAGTGCGGCGCCGTGCCGCCCAAGGGCGCCCAGGTGCGGGTGGCCCGCTACCGCACCGGCGGCGGCCCGGAAGGCAACGTCGCCCGCGGCGCGATCTCCGTGCTGCGCAGCTCCGTCCCGTACGTCGCCCGGGTCACCAACCGGGAGGCGGCGCGCGGCGGGGTCGCCGGGGAGACCGTCGAGAATGCCAAGCTGCGGGCACCCGAGGCGCTGCGGATGCAGGAGCGCGCGGTGACCGCCGAGGACTACGAGATCATCAGCCGGCAGGCCGCGCCCTCGGTGCGCCGGGTGCGGTGCCTGCCCGCCGCGGACGGCGCGGGCGCGGTACGGGTCCTGGTGGTGCCGGACGCGGTGGCCGACGAGGGCGACGACCGGCTCCGCTTCGAGCAGCTGATCCCCTCCGACCAGGTGCTCCAGGCGATCACCGCGAGCCTGGACGAGCGGAGGCTGATCGGCACCCGCCTGGTGGTGGAACCGCCGGTCTACCAGGGCGTCACCGTGGTGGCCCGGCTCGTGGCGGCACCGGGCGCCACCGACCGGGTGCGCGACGCGGCGCTCGCCGCGCTGTTCCGGCACCTCAACCCGCTGCACGGCGGCCCGGACGGCACCGGGTGGCCGTTCGGCCGGCCGGTGCAGTACGGCGAGGTGTTCGGCGTGCTGCAGCGCGCGGCCCGGGACGCGCTGGTGGAGGAGATCCGGCTGTTCCCCGCCGACCCGATCACCGGCCGGCGCGGCGCGCCGACGGACCGCATCGACGTGGCCCCGGGCGCGCTGGTCTTCTCCTACCAGCACCAGGTGGTCGTCACGGCGGCCGAGCCGGGAGGACGGGCATGAGCCGCGCCGCCGTACCCGGCCTGCCGAGCCGGTACCCGATCGGTGCGCAACTGCCGGCGCTGTACGCCGACGACGACTTCGCGCAGCGGTTCACCGCCGGCCTCGACACCGTCCTCGCGCCGGTGTTCACCACGCTCGACAACCTGTCCGCCTACCTCGACCCGCGGGTGACGCCGGTCGACTTCCTGGCCTGGCTGGCGTCCTGGGTGGGCGCCGCCGACGACCCGCGGTGGCCGGCGGAGCTGCGGCGCGAGGCGGTCGTGCGCGCGATGGAGCTGCACCGGTGGCGCGGCACCGCCCGCGGCCTGGTCGAGGGCCTGCGGCTCGTGCTCGGCGTGGGCGCCGAGGTGACCGGGGACGGCGGCGCCGCCTGGTCGAGCACGCCCGGCGCCGATCTGCCGCCGGCGTCGCCCGCCGGGCCCGTGGTCCGGGTGTGGCCGGAGCGCGCGGCCGAGGTGGACCCGGACAGGGTCCACGAGATCGTCCGGGCCATGTGCCCGGCGCACACCGTCTGCCGGGTGGAGATCCTGCCCGGCCCGCCCGCCGGCGAAGGGAGGTGACGTCGTGCGCGCGTGTCCCTCGTGCGGGGCGTCCAACGGTCTGACGGACGACTTCTGCGGCAACTGCGGCGCGTATCTGGGCTGGTCGGACACCAGCCCGGCCCCGGGCGCCGACTCGCCGGCTCCGGTCGCGGATTCCCCGGGCCCGGCCGCCGAGCCTCCGCCTCCTCCTCCGACACCGGCACCGTCAACTTCGGCGTCTACGTCCGCCGAGCCTCCGGTTGTGTCGGGTCCGGCCCGGACGAACTCCCGGGAAACCTCGGATACTCAGATTGTGCCGGACACCCGGGAGGCAGGGGGCGCTCGCCCCGCGGCCGACGCGGCTCCCGCCCGGCGCCGGGAGACGACGCCCCCGGCGCCCGAGGACAAGCCCGCCGGAAGGGGAACCCGCGCACCGGGAACCCCGGCCGCGCCGAAGCGCCGTGAGTCCCCGGAGTCCCGGCAGACACCGAAGCGCCGGGAGTCTCCGGAGTCCCGGCAGACACCGAAGCGCCGGGAGTCCCCGGAGTCCCGGCAGACACCGAAGCCCGCGGAATCCTCGCCGCCCCCGCGGCCTCCGAGGGCCCCCGCTCCCAAGGAACCGGCCCAGGACCGCGCGCCCTCGGTACCGCCGGTACCCCCGGCATCTCCGGCACGTCCGGTATCGCCGGCACCTCCGGTATCCGCCGTACCTCCCGTAGCGCCGGCCCCGCCGGCCTCCGCCGTACCGCCGGTCATGCCCGTCCAGCCCGCGAAGCCGGTGGCCCAGCGTCCCGTCGTACGCCCCGTGGCGGTGCCGGACGACGAGGTGACGGGCGTGCCCTGCCCCGCCTGCGGTACGGCCAACCAGCCGGGGCGCCGGTTCTGCCGGCGCTGCGCGGCGGAGCTGACCCCCGCCGAGAAGCCCGCCCCGCTGCCGTGGTGGCGGACCGTGTGGCCGCTGCGCCGCCGGGTGCGGGCGGGTTCGGGCCGGGCGGTGCGGCTCGTGGTGATCCTGGCCGTGGTGGCGGCGCTGTGCGCGGGCGGCTTCCTGCTGCTGCCGGCCGGCCGCGCCCTGTTCGAGGACACCCGGGACAAGCTGGGCAAGCCCAGGCCCGTGACGCCCACGTCCACCAGGGCGAGCGCCGCGGTGCCGGGACACCCGGCGACCAACACCACGGACGGGCTGAGCAACCACTACTGGGGCGCTCCCGCACCGGGCGCGTCGGTGACGTACACCTTCGGCAAGCCGTTCCGGCTGGTCGACCTGATCATCGTCAACGGCGCGTCCAAGACCCCGGAGGCGTACGCCCGCGAGGCCCGCGCGCTCCGGATGGACCTGGAGGTGACGACGCGGGACGGCGAGCGGCACCACAAGGACATCACGCTCAGCGACAAGCCCGGTCCGCAGACGATCGCCACCGGGATCAGCGACGTCACGGAGGTACGGCTGGTCCTGCGCTCGGCCGTGGACCTGACCGCGGGCCGTCATCTGGCCCTGGCCGAGGTGGAGTTCTTCGAACGCAGCTGAACCGGTGCCCGCGCCCGGCCCGGGTCACCGCGACGCGGGCCGGGCCGGACGACGTCCTCTTCGGCTGCTTCAGCGGAAGTCGGAACCGGGGCCGGTACCGGGGCCACGGCCGGTACCGGGGCCCGGGCCGCCCGCCGTCTCGCCGGCGGCCCGGCGGTACTCGGCGTTGATGCGCTGGGCCTCCTCCAGTTGGTCCTCCAGGATGACGATGCGGCACGCGGCCTCGATCGGGGTCCCCTGGTCGACGAGTTCGCGGGCGCGGGCGGCGATCCGCAGCTGGTAGCGGGAGTACCGGCGGTGTCCCCCCTCCGAGCGCAGCGGTGTGATCAGCCGGGCCTCGCCGATGGCCCGGAGGAAGGCCGGGGTGGTGCCGAGCATCTCGGCCGCCCGGCCCATCGTGTACGCCGGGTAGTCGTCGTCGTCCAGACGATCATTCAGGGGGTTGTCCGATGTCATGTCACCTCGCTGTGCAACGCGTCGAGGGCCCCGGTGCCGTGTGGCACCGGGGCCCTGAGGGGAATTCAACACCATCCGCCGGTCCCACTGCTGTGCCGACCCGGCACTGCCGACGGTGACCTGCGTACTTCCTGTCCAGCCGACCGCCAGTTCCTGTCTGGCGGTCCTTCTCCGACCGTGTCTACGAGCAGAAGCATACCCACACCGAGCGGAAATTCTCCACTCGTCAGATAAGTTTTCACTCTTCCGGCGGTGGAAGAAGCCTGCGACGCTGGGGTCCCGGCACCCGGCCCGGGAGGTCTCCCGCCCCGTCCGCGGGCCGGTTTACCGCCCGGCGGGAGGTTCGGGGGCCGGAAGGGCGAATAGGCTCTGCTGTCATGTCGAACCCTGATGAGCTGCTCGTCGCCATTTCCGCCGCGGTGGAGTCCGAGCGAAGCAATCAGATGGCGCTGACCGTGGTCGTCGGCGGTGCCGTCATCACCGGCCGGCTGGCTCCGGAGGCCGTCTGGCGGGAGCGGGTGGCCGAGGTCCTGAAGGACTCGGACCGCCTCGGCCCGTTCTCCGACGTCTTCGCGCGGACACCACGGGAGCACCGGACCGGACGCGGCGAGGCGCCCACGCATCTGCACTTCCACCTCGCCCGGATCCTTCAGGGCAGCCTGGGGATCCCGGAGACGGGCGGTATGTACCGGGTCGCGATCAAGGACGTCAGCGCATGGACCGTGGGCGACGTCAGCTACTTCGACCGGTGACGGGCGGGACGCCGCCCGCACCGCGTTCCCCGGCCGACGGGCCCTGACCGGACGGTGACATGGCGACGGGGCCCTGCCGACCTGGGTCGGCAGGGCCCCGAAAGGTTTCCGCGGGCGGTTGCCCGCCGTCCTCAGACGGCCACGGAACCGGCGCCGCCGAGCAGCGCGGACGCGGCCTGGAGCCGAGTGGGTCCGCCGAGCAGCGCGGGCGCCGTCTGGAGCGACGTGGCTCCGCCGAGCAGCGCGGGCGCCGTCTGGAGCGACGTGGCTCCGCCGAGCAGCGCGGACGCCGTCTGGAGCGGGGTGGAGCCGCTCACGGGCTCGGGCTCGGGCCGCTCGTGACAGGTGAAGCCGAGGCGCTTCATGGCCCGGGTGATCTCGCCGGCGGTGAAGTCACGGCGGTCCTGCCGCGTGATGACCTCGCCCACCTGCTTGACGGGGTAGCGGCGGCGGCCGATGGTCACGGACTCGCAGCCGTCCGTGAGCAGCTCGGGTCTGATGCCCTTCATCGAGGCCACGACCTCGGTCTTGGTCAGGTCGAACGGGTACCGGGCGATGACACAGCGCATGGTGCCTCACAGGGGAGAAGTGGGGGGAGGGGCACCGGCCGCCCGGGGCGGGACGGACCGGCGCGAGACGGCGAGCCGCGTACCACAACGGCGGCGATACGCCGGTACCGAGCGGCGGCGATACGCCCGTACCACGGCGGCAGCGATAGGCCCGTACCGCCGCGGCGTGCGACACGCCCGCACCGCAGCGGCTTCCAGGGCCCCTGGAAGCCCCACGGGCCCCGGTCCGGCGGTCCTACGCGGCCGACTCGTTGCCGGTCCGTCGCGGGGCCCTGCGGCCGCCTGCCGCGCCGGCGGGCCGGCCCGAGCCACCGCGGCCCCGGCGGCTCCGGGACGGCGAGGACGTGCGGCGGACGCTCTCGGCGACGGGCACGGTGATGACCACCGGGACACCGGAGGGCGCCTGGGCGCCCGTGATGCGGCTCAGCTCGGCCTCGCCCGAGCGGACCGGGGTGACCTGCGGGGTGATGCCGGCGGACGCCATCAGCCGGGTCATGCCGCGGCGCTGGTCCGGGGTCACGAGGGTGACGACGCTGCCGGACTCGCCGGCACGGGCCGTACGGCCGCCACGGTGCAGGTAGTCCTTGTGGTCGCTGGGCGGGTCCACGTTGACGACCAGGTCGAGGCTGTCGACGTGGATGCCGCGGGCCGCGACGTTGGTGGCCACCAGGACGGTGACGTGACCGTCCTTGAACTGCGCCAGCGTCCGGGTGCGCTGCGGCTGGGACCGGCCGCCGTGCAGGGCCCCGGCGCGGACACCGCTGTTCAGCAGGTGCTTGGTCAGCCGGTCCACGGCGTGCTTGGTGTCCAGGAACATGATGACCCGGCCGTCCCGCGCCGCGATCTCCGTGGTCGTGCGGTGCTTGTCCGCGTCGTGCACGTGCAGCACGTGGTGCTCCATCGTGGTGACGGCACCGGCGGACGGGTCGACGGAGTGCACCACCGGATCGGTCAGGTAGCGGCGGACCAGCAGGTCGACGTTGCGGTCCAGGGTGGCCGAGAACAGCATCCGCTGGCCATCGGGGCCCACCTGGTCGAGCAGGGCGGTGACCTGGGGCATGAAGCCCATGTCGGTCATCTGGTCGGCCTCGTCGAGCACCGTGATGCCGACGTCGACGAGCCGGCAGTCGCCGCGGTCGATGAGGTCCTTGAGCCGGCCGGGCGTGGCGACGACCACCTCGGCGCCGCTGCGCAGCGCACCGGCCTGCCTGCCGAGGGACATCCCGCCGACGACGGTGGCGAGCCGCAGGCCCACGGAGCGGGCGTAGGGAGCGAGCGCGTCGGTCACCTGCTGGGCCAGCTCGCGGGTGGGGACGAGGACCAGCGCCAGCGGCCGACGCGGCTCGGCACGCCGGCCCGCCGTACGGGCCAGGACCGCGAGGCCGAAGGCGAGGGTCTTGCCCGACCCGGTGCGGCCGCGGCCGAGCACGTCACGGCCGGCCAGCGAGTTCGGCAGGGTCGCGCCCTGGATCGGGAACGGCACGGTCACGCCTTCCCGGGCGAGCGTGCTGAGCAGGGGCGCCGGCATGTCGAGCGCGGCGAACGACTCGACCGCGGGCAACGCGGGCGTGACCGTCTTCGGCAGCGCGAACTCACCCTGCGCGGACTGCCGGTTCCCGTAGCCGCCGGAGCGGCGCGGGCCACCGGAGCGCTTCGGGGCGGAACTTCCCCCGAAACGGTCGTACGTGCGAGTGGAGCGTGTGCGATCGGTACGCGTGCGGTTCATGCAGAACCTTCCTCGATGCGGGCACGTATCAAGGAAATTCCGCAGCAGAATGAGCGGCGCAGAGAATCGCGAGAACGAGCCGGAGATATCGGGGCTGAAATGCCCCGGGAAAAGAGCGAGCTGGGGCCCGCACCCCAAGGTGCGGGCCCCAGCTGCGAAGAATGCGTCAGTGCCGGTGCGTCAGGCGGGAACGATGTTCTCGGCCGTCGGGCCCTTCTGGCCCTGCGCGATGTCGAACTTCACCTTCTGGCCTTCCAGCAGCTCACGGAAGCCCTGGGCGGCGATGTTCGAGTAGTGGGCGAAGACGTCGGGGCCGCCGCCGTCCTGCTCGATGAAGCCGAAGCCCTTTTCCGCGTTGAACCACTTCACGGTACCAGTAGCCATTTTGTTTCTCCTTCGGAGACGGTGCCAGGAAAACACCCTGTGTGTATTCCGTGTCGCCGTGATGATCTGCCGTCGGAAAAACCTTCTGGCAACCACACCTGCAACTGATGACGACACTAGCACGCCGGCACCGGCCCCGCACGGCAACTAATTCGGCGCCGCTCGGGCTCGCAGGAATATGGACGGAGCGCCGTATCGATTTCTTACACGGCGACCACAGATATTGGTTCCCGGGGGCGCGGTATTGCCGTACCGGAGTGTGCCCGCGCGGCGCTGTGACCTCCTGCGACGCCCCGTACGGCCCCGCTGCCGCCCGCGCCGGCCGCGACGGGGGACAAGCCCGCCGAAACCCGGCAAGGAGACGAAGCCCACAGGGCGTTTCGGGCGAGTCCGGCGGCGCCCCCACGCGCCCATGACGCCGCCGGAGCCGGTGTGCACGCGCGCCCGGCAGGAAACCGAAACCAGGGTTCACGGGCGCGCGGGCACGAAAAAGGCCCGGCACACGATCTCGCCTGGGCGAGGGTGCACCGGGCCGGACGAGAGTGAACCGGGCCCGACGAGGCGGTCCCCCCGGAGGGGCTGGGGGGTGTGCCGTGACCGGGTACGGCGGTCCTACAGCTTGGTCATCTTGTTGTACGGGCTCAGGATCCGCATCTGCGCCGAGCCGAAATCCACGAGAGCCGCGATTCCGTCCTCGATGCCGACGACCCGGCCGAGGCCGTACACGTCATGGTTCACCTGGTCGCCCACGGCGAAGTGCTTGGGCGCCGGTGCGACCGGGGCCTTGAAGGGGCTGGTGGCCAAGTGACGCTTCGGTGCAGCAGGCTTTGTCATGGTTCAGTATGAGCCTATCTGCGGCCCGCTTGCTGTGGCCGTGGGCACAGATCGCCACGGCGGCACCCGCGGCACGTCTCTGACCTGCGCTTACGAGATCCGGTCCGGCAAAAATCGACCGCAGATCTCCTTCGCCGACTGTATCCGACCCCCGCGCCCGGCCCGCCGGCGAACACCCCGCACCCATCCCCGACCGGCCCAACCCCACCCATTCCACCCCCGCCCCGCCCCCGGCCCCGGCGGGCCCCGAGGGTCGGAACCGGGCGAGGGGTTCGCGCCCGGCCTGTTCGCACGTCACCCGGTCGGGCTAACGCCTGTGGCCGGAACGGGTGCACCGAACGGATAGTCGAAGCAGTCGGACGTACGTCCCGCACGGCGTCCGCCGTCGAGAACGGAGCGTCCCATGACCGCACAGCCCCACGCCGGGTCCCCCTCCGGCGGTCACACCCGGAACAGTCCCTTGGCCGCCGGCGGCGCCGTCTTCGCCGGCGTGCTGTTGCTGCTGAACGGCATCCTGGCCATCCTCCAGGGCATCTCCGCGCTCGCCGCGGACGATGTCTACGCCCGGATCGACCACTACGTCTACAAGATCAACCTCACCGGCTGGGGCTGGATCCTGCTGATCCTCGGCATCATCGCCGCCCTCGTCGGCGCAGGCATACTCGCCCGCGCGACCTGGGCCCGCGTGGCCGGCATCGTGCTCGCCTCGCTGAGTCTGCTGGCCCAGTTCCTCTTCCTGCCGTACGCGCCCGTGTGGTCGCTGATCACGATGGCCATCGACGTGTTCATCATCTGGGCCCTCGCCACGTACCACCCGGAGACAGCACGGCGCTGAAGCGGCGACGCCCCCTCACCGAGGCGGGCCGGCGGCACGGTGCCGAACGCCGGGAACCGGCCGCGCTCCCCGAGGCGCGCAGCCCGCGCGCGTTCATCGAGATGTTCGCGTCGGCCACCGGCGTCACACCACGAACGCACCCTTCGCCGGGAGCGGGGCGGCGCGGTCCAGGTCCCGGAGCATGGTCAGGCCGCGGCGGGTCCCGGCCAGCACCGCGTCGTCGAGGTCGGTCACCACCAGTTCCGCCGCCCGGTCACCGGCTTCCGCCAGGGTGCGCCCGTCCGGTCCGTACACGGCGCTGCGGCCGCAGAAGTCCCACGGTCCCTGCGGGCCGACGAAGTTGGCGAACAGCACGTAGAAGGTGTTCTCCAGAGCGCGGGCCGGGAAGTACACCGAACGGCGGTGGTCGGAGTCGCCCCGGACGAACGCGCCGCCGCACAGATAGGCATCGGCGCCGGAGCGCGCCGCGGCCCGGGCGTGCTCGGGAAAGCTCGCGTCGTAGCAGATGCCCAGGGCCAGCCGCCACCCGTCCACGGTCAGCGTGCGGCTCTCGGTGCCCGGCACGAACAGCCGTCGCTCGGGCTCCTCGAGCCGGCTCTTGCGGTAGTCGGCCAGGATCCCGCCGTCTCCGCCGACGGCGATCGCCGAGATCGCCGACTTCGTACCGGCGGGGACCGGGGCACCGACGACGGCGGTCACGCCGGTGGCCCGGCACGCCTCGCGGACCGCGGTCAGCGCGGGGTCGTCCAGGGACAGCGCGCCGGCGGGCAGGTGGGCCGTGAGCCATCCGGGCTCGTACCCGGTGAGGGAGAGTTCGGGGAACTGGACGACCCGGACCCCGGCGTCCGCCGCGCGGGCGATGACCGCCGCCGCCTCGGCCGCGTTGTGCAGCGTGTCGCCCGGACGGGCGACGGTCTGCGCGACGGCGACCCGCAGCGGAGCACGCGAGGACGTTTCGGTGGGGGCTATGTACGACTCCATGATGATCATGATCGTACGGGGATACGGTCACCAAGCGGAGCAGCGCTCGGCGTGCCCGGGGTGAGCGGATCGTCAGCCGCGAACACCGTGATCAGAGGCGCGGACAGCCGCGCTTTCCGGCCGTGCTCACCGGCGACGACCACGTAGCCGTTGGCGAGCAGGCAGCCGTTGGCGGTGCCCGCGTCGCGGCGGAAGACCCCGGCCACGAACGCGGCGTGCTCGGCCCGCAGACGGTCGAACGCGGCGAAACCGGTCTCGACGACGAGCCGGCGCACGAGGTCCTCGCCGGCCATCCGCTCGACGCCCTGCCGCGTGGTCACGGCGCCGTGCGGCGGCTTGCCGCCGACGCACAGCTCCGTCACGGCCGTGACTCCGGCCTCCAGCAGCCGCGCGCTCTCCACCGCGAGAGCCGATCCCACGCACCGGCCCCGGAGTATCAGGGGCCGATCGCCGGCCGCGGGTTCACCGCCGGGGCCGCCGGAGGAGGGGACTGGCCGGCGGTCAGGCCGTCGCGGGCTGCCGGCTGGGCTGGTCGCTGCGGTCCGCCTCGTCCGCGACGAGCAGGGAGAGCAGCGAGGCCACCGTCAGCCCCTGGTCCGCCTCGGCGGGATGGCGGAGCACCTTCGTGGGGTCGATCTGGTACGTGTTCCCGCGCCCCTCCCGCGTGTGCGAGAGGTAACCGTCCCGTTCGAGGTCGGAGATGATCTTCTGAACCGCACGCTCGGTGAGCCGGCAGTACGCGGCGATGTCGCGGATCCGCGCGTTCTGGTTGTCCGCGATGGCAGCGAGGACGCGGGCGTGGTTCGTCAGGAAGGTCCAACCAGTGTGTGTCTCGGGCACTCCGTCCATGCTGCGAGTTTACCCAACCTCACTTTCACGCATCCGGAAACACGTATTACATTTCATGTATCGGCGGACGTGCCCCGGGCGTACGGGGAGGCGTGGCCGTAGACGTCGTCGACCAGACGCGGGAGCGAACCATGCACGGCCTTGCCCACGGCGGTACGACCGCGGCGCCCGGCCTCACCGGCCCTGGCGGCACGCAACGCCGTACGCCGCCCAGCCTGGTGACCGCCGCGTACGCGCCGTGCGGTAGCCGGACCCGGGTGACCGTCACGGGTGAACTCGATTTCGACTCCGCCCGCGCCCTGTGGCCCGGTCTCCAGGAGGCACTCGCCGGCGCGTCCGCCGGCCTCGACTTCGATCTCGGCGGTGTCGGCTTCTGCGACTGCGCCGGTTTCAACTTCCTGCTGGACCTGCGCAAGCAGGCCCTGGGACAGGGCAAGACCGTCGCCCTCCATGCCGTCAGCCCCGCGGTCGACAGACTGCTCACCCTCATCGGGGCCCGGGAACTGTTCACCGCGCCGCGTCCGCCCTGCACCGACGGCCCCCTTCCGGCGGACGCCCCTCCTGTGCTGCGGAGCCGGGTCAACGCCGGATGACGGGGCCCGTACGTCCGCGGTGCCGCCGAGCCGGCTGAGAGACCGCTGTCGCCCGTCACCGGTCAAAGCGGTGATCGTGCGCGTCCGGGCGGGTGTCATTAGGTGATTCGGTAGGACTTTCGCGCCTTTTGGGCGTGAACCCCTCGCCGTAGGCAGGATAGACGTCACCGTCTTGACCAGTGACGCCCCGTGTGGAACAGTCGGTCGCCCGCAGGCCGGTGACAACAGCACACGGAGGATGCGCATGATCGACAGGCGCAGTTTCGGCAAGGTCCTGGGCGTGGGCACAGGCGCGGCCGCCGCTTCACTGGCCGGCCTGCACACCGCGTCGGCCACGACGCGGAGCGCATCCAGCACGGCCGCCGCCACCCCGAGCGCATCCACCGCGCCGGCCGTTCCCGCGACCGCTCCCGGCGCGCACCCCGCCTTCCCACGGCTGAAGCAGATCAAGGCCGGACTGCTGAACGTCGGCTATGCCGAACTGGGCCCCGCCCACGGCCCCGCCGTCATCTGCCTGCACGGCTGGCCGTACGACATCCACAGCTACGCCGATGTCGCTCCGCTGCTGGCCGACGAGGGCTACCGGGTGATCGTCCCGTACCTGCGCGGTCACGGCACGACGCGTTTCCTGTCCGACCGGACGTTCCGCAACGCCCAGCAGTCGGTCATCGCGCTCGACATCGTCGCCCTGATGGACGCGCTGAAGATCGAGAAGGCCGTACTGGCCGGTTTCGACTGGGGCGCGCGCACCGCCGACATCATCGCCGCGCTCTGGCCCGGACGTTGCAAGGCCCTGGTGTCGGTGGGCGGATATCTGATCACCGATCGCGAGGCCAACCTGAAGCCGCTGGCACCGAAAGCCGAACACGCCTGGTGGTACCAGTACTACTTCGCCACCGAGCGTGGCCGGCTCGCCCTGGAGGACAAGACCCTGCGGCACGACCTGACCAGGCTCGTCTGGGACACGGTCTCCCCGTCCTGGGAATTCGAAGACGCCACCTTCGAGCGCACCGCGGCGGCCTTCGAAAACCCCGACTACGCGGCCGTCGTCATCCACAACTACCGCTGGCGGCTGAGCCTCGCGGACGGCGAGCGCGGCTACGACGGACTCGAGAAGCAGCTCGCCGCGCGCCCGGTGATCGGGGTACCCACCGTCACACTCGACGCCGGACGCGACCCCTTCACCGCTCCGGGCGACGGCACCGCGTACAGGGACCGGTTCGTCGGCGCGTACGCGCACCGAACCTTGCCGGAGACCGGCCACAACGTCCCGCAGGAGGCACCCGCAGCCTTCGCCCAGGCCGTGGTCGACGCGGACCGCCTCTGACGGCACGACGCACCCCTCGGACTCACCCACTGGACAGGTGATCCGACCGCCGTACACCGAAGGGAGTCCGGGCATGGAAATCCGGGAAGCCGGGGACGGCACCACAGCGGCACGCAGAGCGCGGTTCGGCACGTTGCCCGAGCGGGTCCGCCCGCAGGACATGGTCGAGGAGCGGCCGCCTGCGCCGAAGGACCCGGCACGCTACGCCGATGACCCCGAGGCCACCTGGAGGTCCTTCTCGTGCCTGGCCGCCGATCTGGGCCTCTGATCAGGATTCTTGCCCGGTGAACAGTCACCTGTCAGGATGGTGACGTGAACCTCGATCATGTCTTCGTCTGCGGAGACCCGGCACTCGATTTCGTCGCGACGCTGCGAGCACGCCGTTCGGCGCGCTTCGAGATGTTCGTGACGCCGGACAGGCTGAACGCCTGGTACGTGGAGTCCCGCATTGTCGACGCGGTCTCGCCCGGTCAGGAGGCCGACGTCGAGCAGGCGACCACCGTACGGGAAGCGATATACCAACTGGTCACCGCCCGCCGGCTCGGCGAGCGGTACGACGGGGCGGCGCTGACCGTGGTGAACAACGCCGCGCGGAAACCACCCGCGGTGCCGCAGCTCACTCCGGCGGGGCGGTGGACACAGGCGACACCGGAAGAAGCCCTCTCCCTGGTGGCCCGCCACGCCATCGAGCTCCTGAGCGGCCCGGACGTACCCCTGCTCAAGGAGTGCGGCAACCCGGAGTGCACCCGCACCTACATCGACCGCTCGCGCGGCATGCGCCGACAGTGGTGCGGAATGGAGTCCTGCGGCAACAAAATCAAGGCAGCCGCATACCGAGCCCGAAAGAAAACCCCGCCCACTACTGCCTGACCCAGGGGAGGAGCGGGCGTCGCGTCCGGGGGCCCGGAAGCGCGGGATGTTCCGGCCTTCCCCCGGCAACCGGGGCACACGGCCCGACCGGACCTCCGCCGGAGTCGCCTCACGCGGTACTCGTGTCTCACTCATGGGACGACCATCCCGGCCACGGCACGACAGACCGGAATAACAGAGCCAAACTCATCCCATGGAGTGGAGCGGGGGCGCTCCGGCGCGTAACTGCCCGGACAACAAACAACCCCCGGGTCTCTGACCTGGGGGTTTGTCATGGAGCGGGTGACGAGAATCGAACTCGCGCTCTCAGCTTGGGAAGCTGCGATCTCTAGCGGCCGGTACGGCCACTGACCTGGGCGAACGGCCTGGACGTGGCGTCGTCGGGGAGGGCGGCCTTCACCGTGATTCCCCGCTGTTCCCCGCTCGATCTGGTGCACTTGTGGTGCGGCCTCGACTGCGTCACAGCTAGTGGGCCCTCAGCCAATCCAGTCGGGAGGGCCCGTCGTTGCCGGCTAGGACGTCAGCCAGTCCGAAACCTCGGCCCAGCGGATCTGCTGAGCCCCGTGCATCAGTGCCAGGGCGGCGGAACTACTGAGCGCCCGGACCAGCATGCTCGCTACCGGCCTTCGCCCGCTGCTGCGCGGCTCCGGTACTGATGCGGCCGTGGCACTGGCTTGCCCCTCGTGTACAACGATCACCGTCATTCCCTCAACTGCTTCGCCTACCTGGACCAGCACCACCCGGACACTCTTGCTCATGGTCGTCCTCCTCCTCATCCGGTCGCCATCGGTACGAGGTTGACCACCGTCGGCCTTGGCGAGTTTGATCGCGGACCGACCGCGAACGCGCCCCGAACAGGGCGGCAACGGGTTTCCTGGTGATCGATGCATTGGCGGGAGGGATCCTGAGAGGATGGAGGATGAAGGTGTGAACGAGGGGGCTGCGGACTGGCAGGAGGCCGTCCGACGATTCGGCCGCCTGCTCGGCCAACTGCGTGTAGAGGCCGGACTGACCGTGCGCGAGCTAGCCACGGCCATCGGGGTCGCCGCCGCGACCGTCTCGAAGACCGAGAACGGGGGCCACGCCAGGCCACAAGACTTCTACGTCGTCAAGCAGTGGGTCACGGCCTGCGCGCAACGCGCGGACGAGCGCGGCGGATTTTCGATCCCGGTGACACTCGACTGGTGGCGCGAGAAGCACGGTCAACTAGAACGCCTGCACCAGAAATTGAGCCTGCAACCACTACGCTCCGAGGTCGCTGGTCCCACCACCCCAACGACGGGCCCCAGGCACGAGCACGATTCCCACTCGGTCCCCTTCGAGGTGTTGCATCAGAAGGCGGTGGATCACTTGGCCGACGGTTCGCCTCACGTACGCATGGCCGCTCTACGCACGCTGGGAGACCTTGGGGACATGTACCCACAGAAGCGGCAGCGCATCGTCGACGAGCTGTGTGACTACCTCCGTATTCCTCCGGATACTAGTGTCGCTGGCGAGGGCCAGGTCAGGCGCACGGCCCAGATGGTGCTGGCGGACCGGCTGCGACCTAAACGCCGTGGGGACGCGACGGCCACGAACTCCGCCTTCTGGCCAGACATGGACGTCGACCTCAAGCGGGCATATCTCTGCGACGTGTACTTCAACGGCTGTGAGTTCCGCCGCGCCGACTTCGACGAAGCACAGTTCGAAGGGGAAACCCATTTCGAAGGGGCGCGCTTCATTGGAGAGGCTAGATTCGTCGGAGCCGTGTTCCTGGGGTATGAGGTCTCTTTTAATAGGGCGCGCTTCGAGGCGATCAGTTGGTTCCGCTGGGTGGCCTTCCACGGTTACGCCTACTTCCAGGGCAGCTACTTCGGCTTCAACGCCGAGTTTTCGCGATCGCAGTTCAGCGAGAACGCCTACTTCGATCATATGACGGTACGAAACTGCGCTTGGTTCACCCACGCCGTTTTCCACGGATCCGTCACCTTCCAGCGCGCCCGGGCCGAGAGTGCGAAGTTTTGGCTCGACTCCTTCCGGGCGGGTGTCGACTTCCGGAGGGCACGGTTTGCCTCGCCACCAGAGGTCCGCGAGTGCGAGGTAGTCGGCCATGCTGAGCGGCACTGGCCCGATAATTGGGTGGAGCTGGCGGCGGAGGACGCCTGCGGATTCGTCGACTCGTGGCCGGTGGACTGGGCTGCGGTCGTTGAGAAGGCGCATGCTGAGGAAATCCGAGCTTGGTGGCAATCTCGGTCCTGACTGGTCCGTCGCCTGCAACGCCGCAGTCCAGATCTGCGACCACGGATTCGCCAGCTTCTCAGCTGTACGGCCTGACGTACCTACTTCGCCGCTGTACTGCAACGGTTCCGGAAGGGGCTTGCTAGTCAAGCATAAGTGCTGATGAGCGACGCAGATACCTGTCTCCGAGTCGTTCCTATCCACGCATGGTCCAGTACGCCGCTGCTACTCCTCGATCTCGTCGTCGGCCACGGCCTGGATAAATGCCTTCAGATCCTTCTCGTCCGGTGGCTTCCCTGCCCGTGTAGCGAAGACCCGGTAGCAACGGGACCCTTGCCAGAACCGCTTCTTCCTGAGGCTCTATGGAGGACAACACAAGACGTATGCTGCCAGGTTCTCCGCAAGCCTCAACGGGCCGACCACGGCCATCGTACGCTTCGAATAATTCATCAGTATTCTCGATGATTTCTTCCGCGGCCGCTCGGTGACTTTACGTGTTGCTTGCTGAGCTGCGTGGTGTTATGTCGATACGTGCGACTTCGATCGTGCAGCCTGTGGCCTCACTGGCCAGCGCTGCTTCGGAGTCCAGTTTGCGCCATCTTTCTTTCATCGGCGGGGTGACTGAGTCGCGGACAGCCAGAAATATTGCATGCTTGGTCTTCTGGCTCTGCATATAGATCGGCGTCTGAGTACGCAGGCCGTTCCAGAACTCTCCATGCGTCAGCTTCTTCATTTCCAGCAGGATGCGTATGTTGCCGGCGGATGTGAAGGTGAAGTCCACAGGGCCTCGGCCGGTTTCGATCTCGCGGTCGAGGATTACACCAGCCTGCTGGCAGTAGTGGTCCAGCACTCCGAGGAACAGAAGCTGCATGTTTGTTTCCGGCACAGGCTTAAGAGAGGTACGGTCTTTCCAGAAAACCCGCCAACCTCCCTTCTCTTCGACCCAGTGCTTGAAATGATTAATCGCTGAGTGGGCAAAGGCCAGCAGATCCTCGTGGCTCTGGATTTTTGTTTGACCCGCATCGGCCGCGCCTGGGACTGCTTGCCTGGCTAGGCGCTGCCAATTGACATGAAGCATCGGGTCCAAATCCACGTCGTAGGGCTCAGACCCCCGTTCCTCCACGTAATGAATCCACTCGCGAACGATCTCGGGACTTTGACGTGCGAGCGCTACAATCTCATCCTTCCTCATGTTCTCCGAGATTTTGAGATTCAGGTCGTCTCTAAGAGAAGAATCCAGAAAGTCTCCCCAGTTGTCAGATGAGAGGGTCGGGAGTTCTCGGAGGAAACGCTTTGGAAGGAGGAGGATTGGGCGGCCGCTTTCCGGGTCCACCGGCACCATGTGCTCGTCATCCATCCAGCGTGCTCGCATTTCATCAAATCTGCTATGCCTGATTTCGTGGACCTCCATGGGAACGTCGAAGGAGTGGCATACGTTCTGCGTGTACTCGATGAGTCGAGGTTTGAGCAGATTGCAGGTGATGTCAGATATGCGATCTCGATTTATCCCTGACACGAGGATTCCTAGCTCCTCGAAATGACCAACGTCTTCTATACCTCTGTTGATCGCTTGAGTCATCGCTTGTACCACCTTGGCGGCCAGACCTGGCCCCGAGCCTGAACCCGCCGCGTTCTTACTTGCGAAACCGAGCCGGAACTCCTTCGGCTCCGGAAATTCCATCAGGGTCAGAGTCCGCTTGAAATACTGATGCTGCGGGTTTAGTTTGCTCCGCGCCAACATATTGAATGCGGACTGGAAGTAATCCATAATTTCGCCGTATCCCTGGCGCCACTTCTCATCCTTGTCGGCGAAGATGAGGAAGGGGTCAACGAACAGCAGGGTGTCGTTTTCCAGTATCGGGTCGAACCAGTCGTATTCGGACTTGTACTCGATATCGAAAAGCTCGCTGAAGTACATAGCGCCCCCCTTGCTGTTGACAGCAGATGCAGTCATCCCCTGATCATGATGACGTGGACTGGCCGTCTCGCCTAGTGCGCGTCCGTCCGTGGTTTTGAGTCAAACCGGATAGCCCTGTGCCTGGCTCGCAGCCGGTGGAGCGGCTTTGGGCGGGAGCTGCTTTGGCGCGAGTGATCATGGCCCCGTAAGCTTCCGGCGCGTCGGGCAGTCTGTGGACCTGCCCGGTAAAGCACGACGTTGGGGCCATGATCTTCGAGGCTCGCGCCAAAGTGGCTGCCTAAAGCCGTGGAGCCGGCCGCCCCAGCCACGACCTACCCCTTCTCTGACATCAGGCGGCTGACTACTTGTGCGCGCGGCACGGGCGCCGGCCGGGCTGGAGCGGGGCGGAGACAGGAGCGCAGGCCCGGCCGGGGGCCGGGCCGCGCGCGGGGAGCGGAGCGAGCCGCCTTGAACCAGTAGAGAAAGTTTGAATCACGCTCGGTTGGTGGTCGCTGTGTCCGGTCGTACCGGTGCCTGCTGGCTCGTGGTGTAGAACCCTGGACATGGGGAGTGAGCGGCGGGAGCGGATGAAGGCGCTGGGTGCGCGTCTTCGTGTGCTTCGTGGAGAGTCGGGTCTGACGGGTGCCGTGTTGGCGCAACGGGCCGGCGTAGGTCAGCCGACCGTGTCCAAGATCGAGACCGGGCGCATGGTGCCGAGCCGGGACGTGCTCGACCGGCTCCTGGGCGCCCTCGGCGTGGATGAGTCGGTCTCTCGTGAGGTGCGGGAGCTGCTGGCGGGCGTCGTTGCCGCCGAGGACGACGAGCCGACCTCTGGTGACGTCGCCGAGGGCACCACCGTTGACGAAGAGGTGCGATCCGCTCAGTCGGTCCGCTCGTTCCAGTGCGTTGTTCTGCCGGCCATGTTGCAGAGCGCGGAGTACGCCCGGCACGTCTTCCAGAGCGCCCCGCGCTCGACGCCCGAGGCTGTCGGTCGGGCCGTTGCTGCCCGTGTGGATCGGCAGAGCGTGTTGTACGAGCCGGGGCGGGAGTCGGTGTTCGTGGTCACCGAGGCCGTGTTGCGGACCTGGCCGGGGAGTCCGGCGCTGATGCTCGCGCAGTTCGACCGGCTGCTGGCGGTGGAGAGTCTGAGCACGGTACAGCTCGGGGTGATTCCCTGGCGTCGGCCGGTGCCGGTGCTGCCGCGGCACGGCTTCACCTTGTGCGACCAGAGGGCGGTCGTGATCGAGACGTTCGACAGCGAACGCGTGTCCACTGACGCTGCTGAAGTGGCCGCCTACCAGGAGACCTTCGCCCACTTCGAGAGCGCTGCCATCTTCGGTCCCGAGGTGCGCGAGCTGCTGCTGCGTGTGATGAAGGAGTTCCGCGACCTGGGAGACTCCCTCACTCCTTAGAGGAATAATTCCTCTCGATGCCTGGATTGCTGCGCATCTCTAGGAATGCTCTGCCGTCGGGCTGTCTAGCCCCCTAGACGAACGGAGAGGTTCCCATGCTCACCAAGTGGTGCCGCATCTTTCCCGGCCTGCCGGAAGAGGTGCCCCATGCTCGTCACTTCGTCGCCTCCCTGCTCGCGGAAAGCGGTCCCGTGGAGGACTCTGTCCTGGTCGTGAGCGAGCTGGCGACCAACGCCCTGCGGCACACGCGGAGCGGCTTGGCCGGTGGCTGGTTCCTGGTGATCGTCGGCCTCGGCGACGATCTCGTGCGGATCGAAGTGGTCGACCAGGGTGGCGAACGCGTGCCTCACCTGTGCCATGCCACCAGTCGTGAAGAGGGAGGCCGCGGGCTGCGACTGATCGCGGCCTTTGCGAAGAACTGGGGTTACACGATCTTGCCTGACGGGCGTTCCGTCTGGGCCGAGCTGGTGCGGGCGAGCGCGTGAGCGGGCCGCGTCCGATGGGTTCAGGCGAGCGATGCGCCGGCGGTGGGGTGTGAGCCCGAAAGGTGTGCCCCGGAGGAGATCACGCTTCTATGTGATCGGCGTGCGTACCGGGCGGCGGCTGCCTCCCCTTCCGTCTAGGGCCCTAGACTCCTGGTTACTGCTAGGAGGTGAGGTCATGTCGGACGAGCTGCAACGGATCATGACGATCGATGATCCGTACCTGCTCCTGCGCGAGGTGACGACCCGCTTGGCGGATGCGCAGCAAGAGGTGACCGAGCTGGCCCGCCTCCGTCGCCGAGTGGTGCAGGACCTGCACGCGCAAGGGCTGTCGTACGCGCAGATCGCGGAGAAAGCCGGCCTGAGCCGCGGGCGGATTCACCAGATCCGGCACACCGGTCCGGCGCCGGAAGGGGCCTTCCTCGGCCGGGGTGCCGTCACCGTGGCCACACCGCTGCGGCGCGACGACGAACGTGGCCGGACCGTCGTCGCCGTGGACGACGTCAGTTCCGGCAAGAGGCTCGAAGACCTGGCGCGGTCGTATGGACTCGATGTCGCCTCGGAGCACGTTCCGGTGACCGGTGAGATCGACCTGAACCGGGACGGCCTGGTCGTGGTCTGCGGCCCCCGCATGTCCCAGGCGATGTGGGACACCTACGCCCAGGACCCGGTTCTGCGCTGGGAGCGTGCGGAAGACGGCCCCTGGACCGTGGTGGACCGGCAGACCGGCACCGTGTACCGCTCGGGACAGGACAGTGACCCGGTCCGCCCGTACGACGTCGGCTACCTCGGCCGGCTGCCGCGCCCGGACGGGAACGGCTCGCTGCTCGCGATCGCCGGCATCCACACGCAAGGCTCCCTCGGTGTCGTGCAGCTCCTCGCCAATGACCTGAACGTGGTGTGGGGCCAGGTCGGTGACCGCCGTTTCTCCACTCTGGTCGGTGTCGAATACGACCCCGAGACCAGCGAACCGCGGTCCGTGGAGCTGCTCTGCCCCCTGTACCGGCACGACGAGGAGACGGCGGCGTGAGGGTCGACCTCGCCACGCTCCCCGCCGACCCGGATCGACAGAACGAGGACTTCGCCGCCGCCACTGCCGGCGCGGCTGTGCTCCTCGACGGCGCCGGCGTCGGCGGTGCCGAGACCGGGTGCACACACGGTGTCGCCTGGTTCTCCGGGACGCTAGGCGGCCTGCTGCTCCAAGCCGTCTCCGCGTCACCCGCCCGGCCGCTCGCCGAGTGCCTGGCCGACTCGATCGACCGCGTCCGCTCGCTGCACGGCGACAGCTGTGACCTGACGTACCGGGCCAGTCCCACCAGTACGGTCGTCGCCGCACGGATCAACGGGGAAAGGCTGGAGTACCTGGTTCTGGGTGATTCCTCCTTGCTCTTGGAGGAGAAGGACGGCAGTACGACAGTCATCACCGACCGGCGACTGGACGAAGTCGGCAAGCGACTGCGCGGGCCGGTCGACGCGCTGCCCACAGGCTCACCCGAGCATTCCGCCGCGCTCGCCGATTACCGGGAGGCTTTGACCGGTCTGCGCAACCGGCCGGGCGGCTTCTGGATCGCTGGCCCCGATCCGCAGGCGGCCGAACACGCGTTGACCGGCACGGTGGCGCTTGACTCGCTGTCCACCGTGACGCTTCTGAGCGACGGTGCGACTCGGCTCGTCGATCGCTTCCAACTCGCCGACTGGGCGCAGTACTTGGACGCGCTCGCTTGCTCCGGTCCGGATGAACTGATCCGCCGCGTGCGAGAGGCCGAGAAGACCGACCCCGACGGTCGTCGCTGGCCGCGCGGGAAGACTCACGACGACGCGACCGTCCTTCACTGGGCCGTTCGGTAGCCCTGTCGCGCGGTTTCGCGGCCACGCCGTATACCCCCCTAGACAGTTGATGGGCTGTCGGCTACCCTCACTGTCAACCCCCCTAGACAGTTGGGGTGGTCGCCCCGCTGCTGTCTAGGGGGCTATTCAAGCTGTTCGGCGGCGCCGATCTCAGGGCGCCCGAAGACTCCGTGAGGTACTGACAGTGCGTGTGATCCCCGTAGACACCTCCGCCGCGACGCTGCTCGTCACCAAGCTGCCTGAGGTGAAGGTCAGGGACCGGCAGACCGGCGAGGTCGCCGTGGACCCGATGACCAATCAGCGGCTCATGACGCTGGAGCTGGTGTTCATCGCGGCTGGCGGCTCGGACATGATCAAGGTGACCATTCCCGAAGAGGGGATCGGAGACGGCCTGGTCATGGGCGCGCCGGTCATCCTGTCGGGCCTGGTCGCCCGGCCGTGGGAGAGCGAGTTCGGCGGGCGTAGCCGCCACGGCATCGCCTACCGGGCCGACGCGGTCATGGTTAACGCCCCCGTCGCAGCGCGGGGTTGATCGCCATGACTGACGCCGCCCGGGTGCTGCTGCCGGCCCTGCTCGTCATGGTCGCGCTGCTGGTGGTCCGCCGTCGCATGCCGGTGGTGTTCTGGTGGCTGCTCGGATATCCGGTCGTCGCGCTGCGGGTGCTGCTGTCGTACCGGGCGACGATGGACGCGTGCGGCCTGACGGTCCCGGCTTCCGCTGTCCGGGTCGCCACGGCCCGGGTGATCGGGCGGCAGGCGGCACCCGTCCCGCCCCGGCGGTCCTTCCCCCGGCCCAACGCATCCGGTCTCGTCATGCGGCTGCGCATGGCGACCGGGCAGGCGCCCGAGGACTTCACCGCCTCCGCCGACCGACTGCGCCATGCCTGGGGTGCCCACGCCGTCCACGTACGCCCCACGAAACCCGGCTGGCTCGAACTGCGGCTCGTCGGGTGGGACGTGCTCGCCGATGTGCGGCCCGCCCGGCGGCAGGCTTCGGCCGAGCCGCTCCGCCTGCCGCTGGCCGTGCGCGAGGACGGCGACTGGCACGTGCGCGACTTCCGCACGGTGCCGCATGAACTGATCCTCGGTGCCACGCAGTCCGGGAAGTCCGTCTACCTGCGCAACCTGCTGTGCGGCCTGGCCCGGCAGCGGGTCGTCCTCGTCGGGATCGACTGCAAATGGGGTGTCGAACTGGCACCCTTCGCACCCCGGTTGTCGGCGCTGGCCGACGACCCGGACCGGGCCAACGACCTCCTCGACGCGCTGCTGGAAGAGATGGAGGAACGCTTCCGGCTCATCGGTCTCAGCGGTGCCGACCCGGACGCTGTTCTCACCTCGGACGTGTGGGGGCTGCCGGACGCCGTGCGGCCAGTCCCGGTAGTGCTGGTCGTTGACGAGGTGGCGGAACTCTTCCTCGCCGCGAACAGGGATGACGAGAAGCGGCGAGACGCGATGGTCACCAAGCTCATCCGCCTCGCCGAGCTCGGCCGCGCGGCCGGCATCTACCTCGAAGTCTGCGGGCAGCGCTTCGGCTCGGAACTCGGCAAGGGCGCCACCATGCTGAGGGCCCAACTGACCGGCCGCGTCTGCCACCGCGTCAACGACGAAGCGTCGGCGAACATGGCCCTGGCCGACATCTCTCCCGAAGCAGCGCTGGCCGCCACATCCATTCCTGCCGACCGGCCCGGCGTCGCGGTCGTCGGCGACTCGTCCGGCGGATGGTCCCGCGTCCGGTCTCCTCTTCTCTCGCTCGATGAAGCGGCGGCCGTCTGCCGCGACACCTCGGCTCTGGTCCCTGAACTGCCCCGGCTCGACCGCTTCCGGCCCGCCCTCGCCGTCGCACCGTCCTCCTCGACCGCGGATACGCCCACCGCGCGCCCGGTAACCGAGTAGCCCCTCCCTCTACGGCCGGCGTGACCGCCTCGCGCCATGTCCCTACCCCTCCCATGCCCGAAACAGGAAGGAACCGGAGCCGATGCGTGCCCACCTGGCCCGCGTGGACGCCGTCGTTGTCCAGGCCGTCATCGCGGGGGCCCTGTCCTTCTCCCACTTGCACGACCTCGCCGCAGCAGCCGGACAGGGCGGATGGAAGGCGTGGGCCTACCCCGTCAGCGTCGACCTGCTGCTGGTCGCCGCCTGGCGCCGGATGCGCCAGTCGCAGCAAACGGGGCAGGCGGCGGGTACTCCCCGACTGTGGTTCCTGGTGGCCCTTGCCGCTTCCCTCGGCGCCAACATCGCCACCGCCGGACTCCTCGACCTGGACCACGTTCCCGCTTCGCTCCGCGTGGTGGTCGCGGGCTGGCCCGCCGTCGCCTTTTTCGGCGGCACGCTGCTGGCCCACGCACCGCACGGCCGGGAAGTGCCGGTAATCCCGGACTCGCCGTCTGCCGACCCGCACGAACAGCCCGCTGAGGCTGCCGTTGATGCTCCCGGGCCGGACGAGCAGCCAGTACCAGCCTCCGGTCCCGCCCCCGACGAGCCGGAAGCCGTCCCGGCTCCGCCGCCGCCCGGTCCCGCCGTCGCGCTCCCGCCCGCGCTCGTCCACCGCGTCCGGGCCCTGGCCGACGAACAGCGCTCGACCACCGGCCGCCCCGCCGACCCCGACGCCGTCCGCGCCCGGCTCGGCCTTCCCCCGTCCATGACCGCCTCCGTCGCCGCCCACCTGTGAGAGGAGCACCGCCATGAACCGCCGCTTCCGCAACGTCCGCCGTATCGGCCCCGTGAACGTCGCCTCCTACATCGACCGCGGCAGGCACCGCCACCTGGCCGCCTGCACCGCACCCCGCTGCGACTTCTCGGCCGAGTACGACTCCCGCGCCGCCGCCGAACTCGCCGCCCGCACCCACCGCTGCTCGGCCTGACAGGACATCACCGCATGCGCGTCCCGCTCTGGCTCGCCCTGCTCTGCGTCGCGGTCCTGGGCGTCAAGCTCATCCGCCCGCCCTGGTGGCTCGTCGCCGTGCTCCTCCTCGGCGGCTACCTGCTGACCGACAGCCTGCTGGCCCCCGTCATCGACTCCCTCGTCAAGTGACCCGTAAGGAGTACCGCCCGTGATCCGGCCGAAGATCCCCACCATGCCGCAGCCGACCGCCCCGGTCGCCATGTCCGTCGCTGTCGTGGAGCCGACCGCAGCCAGCCCGGCCACGCCACCGACGCCCGTCCATCCGGTGCCGTCCCGTCCGACCATCCAGTTGACGCCCGGCACGACGCTCGCCCTCGTCGGTGGTGGCACCGCCGTGGTCCTGGTCGTGGGTGCCGTCCTCGTCTCCATGCTGCTCGCCGTCACCGTGACCGCCACATCGGTCGCCGTATGCGCCGTCGTTCTCCGCTCTCTCCTCACCCGCCGCTGAACCAACGACTCCTTTCGTCTGCCCTGACTGTCTAGCCCCCTAGACAGTCAGGGCGGGGCCCAACACCCGCACCACAAGGAGGAACCCGCACATGCGCCCACCGGCTCCCCTTGGAGCCATCCGTCACCTGGCCACCCTCGCCCGGCACGGCGACCTCGGCTCCTACGCCCGGCAGATCCAGCGCCTCGGCGGCTGCGAGCGGCCCGTACGAATGGAGGGTCACCGGCTCGACGTCCACGCGGCCACCGGTGAGATCGTCCGGGAGATCACCGACCGCGACCTTCCGGCCGGACAGCTCCTCATCCGCTGCAACAACCGTCGCGCCACCCGGTGCCACCTGCGCGGAGACGTACCGCAAAGACACCTTCCAACTCGTCACGGCCGGCCTGAGCGGCGGCAAGGGCATCGGCCCGACGGTCGCCCGGCACCCCCGCGTCTTCGCCACCTTCACCGCGCCGTCCTTCGGCCCGGTCCACAACCGGCCGACCGGCGGCCGGTGCCGCTGCGGGCGTACGCACACCGAGGACGACCCCGCTCTGGGCACGCCGCTCGACCCGGAGCGCTACGACTACCGGGCCGCCGTCCTCTGGAACGCGCACGCCGGTGCCCTCTGGGGCCGGTTCACCACCTACCTGCGCCAGCAGATCACCTCCCGCGCGGGCCTCACCCGCACCGCGTCGCGTGACTGCGTCCGGGTGTCGTACGCCAAGGTCGCCGAGTACCAGCGGCGCGGCGCCGTCCACTTTCACGCCGTCATCCGCCTCGACGGTCCGGGAGGCGCGGAGGACGACCCGCCCGCCTGGGCCACGACCGAACTCCTCACCGACGCGATCCGCTCGGCCGCCCACCTCGCCGAGACACCCGGCCCGGTCATCGACGGCCGCGCCTACGCCTTCCGCTTCGGCGACCAGCTCGACATCCGCCCCATCCGATCGGCGGACTTCGCGGGCACCTCGGAGTTGTCCAGCCGGGCCGTGGCCGCCTACATCGCCAAGTACGCCACCAAGGGAGCCGAGACGGCCGGCACCCTAGACCGTCCCATTCGCAACCCGATCATCGACCTGATCGGCTCCGGTGTCACCGACCACGCCCGCCGGATGATCCTCACCTGCTGGCACCTCGGCGCGCTCCCCGAACTCGAAGCGCTGCGCCTGCGCAAGTGGGCCCACATGCTCGGCTTCCGCGGCCACTTCTCCACCAAGTCCCGCACCTACTCCGTCACCCTCGGCGCCCTCCGTCAGGAACGCGCCGACCACAACGAGGCCCTTGCCCGTGCCCGCGCGGCCGAAGCGGGCCACCCCTTGCCCGACCCGGACACCGTCCTCGTCCTCTCCCACTGGCGCTTCGCCGGGACCGGACTGACCACCGCAGAAGCCTGGCTCTCCACCTCTCGCGGAACCGCGACCAGCACGGAAGGGGATCTCGCAGCATGAACGACCGCTACCTGTCCGTGGACCAGGTCGCCGAACTGCTCGGCACGACCGCTCGCTTCCCCCGGCGGCTGATCGAGGAGCGGCGCATCCGGTACGTGAAGGTCGGCCGGCATGTGCGCATCCCGGAGAGTGCGGTCGAGGAGTTCATCAGGGCCCGTACGGTGGAACCGCTGAGGCGCCCTCGTACGCGCTACGGGCGGGCTGCCTGATGGCCAACAACAAGGGCAGGCGCCGCCGTTTCGGTGCGATCAGGCGGCTTCCCTCCGGCCGCTACCAGGCGCGGTATCCCGGACCGGACGGTGTGATGCGCCCGGCGCCCGAGACCTTCGCGACCATCGCCGACGCGGACGACTGGCTCGCGGAGAAGCAGACCGAGATCCGACGGGGAGAGTGGCGGGACCCGGAGGCCGGTGCGGTGAGCTTCCGGGCCTACGCCGACAAGTGGGTGGCCGAACGGGAACTGGCCCCGCTCACCCGGGACCTGTACCGCTACCTCCTCGACAAGTACCTGGCCGCCTTCGCCGACTCCGACCTGGACGAGATCACGGCGCCGCTCGTGCGTGAGCGGCGGGCCGAGCGGCTGCGGGTGACCGGGGCCAAGACCATGACGGCCAAGGCGTACCGCCTCCTGAAGGCCATCATGGAGACGGCCGTGGACGATGAGCTGATCACGCGCAATCCGTGCCGGATCAAGGGCGCAGGCAAAGAGAAGGCGGCCGAACGGCGCATTGCCACCGTGGCCCAGGTCGACGCGCTCGCCGAAGCGGTCGGGATGCGGTGGCGGCTCATGGTCTACCTCGGCGCCTACGGCCCGATGCGTCCCGAAGAACTGGCCGGCCTGCGCCGCCGCGACATCGACCTGGACAACCTGCGGATCAAGGTCCGCCTTGCCGAACCCGAGCGGACGAACGGACGACGCGTCCGGGGCGACACCAAGTCGGAGGCAGGAACCCGGACTGTGATTCTTCCCGCGTTCCTCCGCCGGGAGCTGCGCTGGCACCTGGAGTCGTACGCCGAGCCGGGGCCGGACGGGCTGATCTTCGTGGGGGAGAAGGGCGCCCCCTTCCGCCGCAGCACCTTCGGGCGGAAGTGGCGTAAGGCAAGGGAGACCGTCGGCATGCCGGAGGGCTTCCGGTTCTACGATCTCCGGCACACCGGGCACACGCTCTCCACCCGGTCTGGTGCCACCCTCAAGGACACGATGGTCCGCGCCGGGCAGTCCTCCGAGAAGGCCGCGTTGATCTACCAGCACTCCGACGAGGAGCGGCAAGAAGAGGTCGCCGCCGGCCTCGACGCCACCGTTCGGAAGGCTCGGGCGGAGGCTGTCAAGAAGACGGCCGACAAGCCTTCTGGCACGGATCTGGCACGCGGCGACTGATCGCCGGACACAACAACAAGGCCCAGGTATCTGACCTGGGCCTTAATCACAGAGCGGGTGACGAGAATCGAACTCGCGCTCTCAGCTTGGGAAGCTGATGTTCTACCATTAAACTACACCCGCGTATGTACGGACATGGTGCTCGGTGAGTCCCTTGTCCGGACGCTCGCTTACTGTACATCATCTCCGACTTCCCGTGTTCTGGGCACAGGGGATCCGGCTGCGGGTGGTGTGTAGTTGGGGCGTACCGTGGGGGGCGGAGTGCCGCCTGGAGACTCGTCTCTTTGATCCCGTAATGTGGCTTTTGGCGTCCGGGCAGAACGCCGGACGCGGCTCTTGGGGAAGGGACTTGAGGGACTTGATGGAACGCACCGTCGTCCGCTGCGCGGACGGGCACGTCTTCAGCACCGCTTCGTTCCCGATGCAGCAGGCCGGGCGGCTCGGACCCGGCCGGCTCGTGCGGTGCCCGCGGTGTGCCCGGCTCCGCAGCGCGGTGCCCGTCGTCCTGCAGAAGCAGCGATAGGGCGCGGGAGCGGTACGCCGTAGCGTGATCCCGTGATCCCGTGATCCCGTGATCCCGTGATCCCGTGATCCCGTGATCCCGTGATCCCGTGATCCCGTGATCCCGTGATCCCCGTGATTACGCGATCACGGGAGCGGCGCGGTGGCGCCCCGTTGAAGTGGCGCCGCCGGTCTCCCGGGTGCGGCAGGCGGGACGGAGGGTGGATACCCGCCGTAGCGCAGTGGTCACGGCGGGCGCGTGTGGTGGTCTTGATTGCCATGGTTCCGCGCGCCTTGCGTATCCTCGCTACGTGCTTCTCTCAGACAAGGACATCCGGGCCGAGATCGACGCCGGGCGGGTGCGGATCGATCCGTATGACGAATCCATGGTGCAGCCGTCGAGCATCGATGTACGGCTGGACCGTTACTTCCGGGTGTTCGAGAATCACCGCTACCCGCACATCGACCCCTCCGTCGAGCAGGCGGATCTGACGCGGCTGGTCGAGCCGGAAGGCGACGAGCCGTTCATCCTGCATCCCGGGGAGTTCGTGCTCGCCTCCACCTACGAGGTCATCACGCTCCCCGACGACCTGGCCTCGCGGCTGGAGGGGAAGAGTTCGCTCGGGCGGCTCGGGCTGGTCACGCACTCCACGGCCGGGTTCATCGACCCCGGCTTCAGCGGACACGTCACCCTGGAGCTGTCCAATCTCGCCACGCTCCCCATCAAGCTGTGGCCGGGCATGAAGATCGGCCAGCTGTGCATGTTCCGGCTGACCTCGCCCGCCGAGTCCCCGTACGGCAGTGAGCGCTACGGCTCCCGGTACCAGGGGCAGCGCGGGCCGACCGCCTCGCGGTCCTTCCTCAATTTCCATCGGACCCAGGTGTGAGGGCGACGACAGCATGAGCAGCGCAGACGTACGGGAGAACCTGACCTACGAGCGGTTCGGGACCGCGATCCGGGAGCTGGCGCAGACCATCGCCGACGACGGGTACGAGCCCGATGTCGTGCTGAGCATCGCCCGGGGCGGCGTGTTCGTCGCCGGCGGCCTCGCCTACGCCCTGGACTGCAAGAACATCCACCTGGTGAACGTGGAGTTCTACACGGGCGTCGGTACGACGCTGGAGATGCCGGTCATGCTCGCCCCGGTGCCGAACGTGATCGACTTCTCCGACAAGAAGGTCCTGATCACCGATGACGTCGCCGACACCGGCAAGACCCTGAAGCTGGTCCGCGACTTCTGCCTGGACACCGTCGCCGAGGTGCGCTCCGCGGTGGTCTACGAGAAGTCCCACTCCCTCGTGAAGTGCGAGTACGTCTGGAAGCGCACCGACGACTGGATCAACTTCCCGTGGAGCGTCGAGCCGCCCGTCGTTCAGCGCACCGGTCAGGTTCTCGACGCCTAGCCGTACCGCGAGCCAAGCGCGTAGGGAAAAGGGCCCCCGGCTGTGATGCCGGGGGCCCTTTCGTGTTCCGGTGGGTCAGAACGTGCCCAGCTTCACTATCGACAGCAGCGCGATCAGCTGGATCGCCGACGCGCCCAGCGCCTTCGGCCAGGGCAGGTCGTGGGAGCGGGAGACCATCAGGGTCAGCAGGGCGCCCGCGCCGAGCCAGGTGGCCCAGCCGAGGATCTGGACGAAGCCGGCGTCGCCGCCGAAGAACATGGCGACGATCAGGCGGGGCGCGTCCGTCAGGGCCGTGATCAGCATGGACAGGCCGACCGTCGGCTGCCAGGCCCCGTCGCCGCCGAGCTGGCGGGCCAGGGTGTGGGTGACCACGCCCAGGACGAACAGGCCGAGCACCATCACGACCGCCGTCAGCAGCACGATCGGGACCGCGTTGGACAGCGTCGCGCTGATCGCGTCCTGGCGGGCGCCGTCGAAACCGAAGACGGCGAGCAGGCCGTAGAGGAAGGTCACGATGAGGGCGGGCGCCCACATCGTGTAGTCCCGCATGCGCAGGAACGTGTCGTTGGGGGAGAGGACGATCCCCTTCAGCAGGTCCTTCCAGTGCAGCGGCGGGCCGAGCGGGGCGGCCGGCGCGGGGGCCGAGCCGGCGTGGTAGGTCGCGCCCTGGGTGTAGCCGGCGGCCTCGTCGAGGGAGAACGCCTGGGTGTGGCCCGGGTTGTCGGCCGCGTAGGGGTCGTGCGCACCGGGACCGGGGGCCGCGTAGCCGCCGTCGCCGAAGTACTCCGGGCCGTCGTCGGCCGGCTGCGGATAGCCGTACGGCTGTCCCTGCCCCTGGCCCTGTCCCTGCCGCGGGTACGGCGGCTGCTGCGCCGACGGGTAGCCGTACGAGGGGCCCGCGGGACCCGACGGCCCCGGACGCCCGCGTGAGGGCTGACCGTACGGCGGCTGACCGTGCGACGGCTGCCCGTAAGCCGGCTGACCGTACGACGGTCCCCCGGGCTGAGCGGGGCCGTGCCCGTGCCCGTACGACGGTCCCTGGGACGCCTGCTGTCCTTGGGGGGTGCGGTTGTCCCGGCCCCCTCGTCCGATCCTGAATCCAGCCACGTCATCGAACGTACCCGGTCCCGGCGGCCGGCGTACCCGCCCCCGTGTCCCGGGCCCGGCTTTGCGGCCGACCTGTGACATCCCCTAAGGGGCCGTCAGGCAGCGCACCCGGGGTGTCTCAGGGGCGCACCGGGGTTTGCCGGGACGCGCCGGCGGACCGGCCGGGGCGCGCTGGCGGACCGGCCGGGGCGCGGGTGGTGCGCACGGGTTGCGCGTGCGCACGGAAACGGCCGGAGAGCGCCGTGCCCGGCGGGGCATGGTCCAGGATGGGGGCATGAGCGTAGTGAAGATCAACGTGCTGACCGTGCCCGCCGAGCAGCGGGAGACGCTGGAGAAGCGGTTCGCCTCGCGGGCCCACGCGGTGGAGAACTCCGACGGTTTCGAGTGGTTCGAGCTGCTGCGGCCGGTCGAGGGCACCGACCAGTACCTCGTCTACACCCGGTGGCGGGACGAGGAGTCCTTCCAGGCGTGGATGGAGGGGCCGATGAAGGCCGCCCACCAGGGCGGCGCGTCCGGTCCCCAGGGCGGCGAAGGCGGTCACCAGGGCGGCGAGGAGCGGCCGAAGCCCGCCGCCTCCGGGTCCACCCTCTGGTCCTTCGACGTGGTCCAGCAGGCCGCCCCCAAGGGCGCCTGAGTCCCCACACCGGGCCCGGCCACGGGCCCGGCGGGTGGGCTGGTGCCGGCCCGCACCGGCCCGCCCCACGGGCGGTACGGGCCCGGCCCGCACCGAGCCCCTACCGTCCCGCCCACGGGCCCGCGGGCCCGGCCCGCACCGTGGGCCCGCACCGAGCCCCTACCGGCCTGCCCACGGGCCCACGCACCGGCCCCGCACCAGCCCACACCGGCCCCCGCACCAGCCGGAATCGCCCCCCGCACCAGCCCCGTACCAGCCGGAATCGCCCCCCGCACCCGCCCGACACACCACGACGCCCCCTGCCTCTACGAAGCAGGGGGCGTCGTCGTACGGGGGCCGCTGTCGCCCCGCCGGCGGTTACTTCACCGGTTCCGGCTCCGGCGCGCTCTCCGACTCCGCCTCGCCCGCCGGGTCGACCGGCGTCCTGACGGAGTCGAGCAGGAGCTGGGCCACGTCGACCACCTGGATGGACTCCTTGGCCTTGCCGTCGTTCTTCTTGCCGTTGACCGAGTCGGTGAGCATGACGAGGCAGAACGGGCAGGCGGTGGAGACGATGTCGGGGTTGAGGGAGAGGGCCTCGTCGACACGCTCGTTGTTGATGCGCTTGCCGATCCGTTCCTCCATCCACATCCGGGCACCGCCGGCGCCGCAGCAGAAGCCGCGCTCCTTGTGGCGGTGCATCTCCTCGTTCCGCAGGCCCGGGACCTTGCCGATGATCTCGCGCGGAGGCGTGTAGATCTTGTTGTGACGGCCCAGGTAGCAGGGGTCGTGGTAGGTGATGATGCCCTCGACCGGGGTGACCGGGACCAGCTTGCCCTCGTCCACCAGGTGCTGGAGCAGCTGGGTGTGGTGGATGACCTCGTAGTCGCCGCCGAGCTGCGGGTACTCGTTGCCGAGGGTGTTCAGGCAGTGCGGGCAGGTCGCGACGATCTTCTTCGCGGACTTCGGCTTCCTGCTCGCCGGGTCCACCTCGCCGTCCTCGTCGAGGGACTCGCCGAAGGCCGTGTTCAGCGCGGCGACGTTCTCCATGCCCAGTTCCTGGAACAGGGGCTCGTTGCCCAGGCGGCGGGCGGAGTCACCGGTGCACTTCTCGTCGCCGCCCATGATCGCGAACTTGACGCCCGCGATGTGCAGCAGCTCGGCGAAGGCCTTGGTGGTCTTCTTGGCGCGGTCCTCCAGGGCGCCGGCGCAGCCGACCCAGTACAGGTACTCGACCTCGCTCAGGTCCTCGATGTCCTTGCCGACGACCGGGACGTCGAAGTCGACCTCCTTGGTCCACTCCAGGCGCTGCTTCTTGGCCAGGCCCCAGGGGTTGCCCTTCTTCTCCAGGTTCTTGAGCATCGTGCCCGCCTCGGAGGGGAACGCGGACTCGATCATGACCTGGTAGCGGCGCATGTCGACGATGTGGTCGACGTGCTCGATGTCCACCGGGCACTGCTCGACGCAGGCGCCGCAGGTGGTGCAGGACCACAGCACGTCCGGGTCGATGACGCCGTTCTCCTCGGCGGTGCCGACCAGCGGGCGCCCGGCTTCGGCGAGCGCGGCGGCGGGCACTGCGGCCAGCTGCTCCGCGGAGGCCTTCTCCTCGCCCTCCATGGTCTTGCCGCCGCCGGCCAGCAGGTACGGCGCCTTGGCGTGCGCGTGGTCGCGCAGGGACATGATCAGCAGCTTCGGGGAGAGCGGCTTGCCGGTGTTCCAGGCGGGGCACTGCGACTGGCAGCGGCCGCACTCGGTGCAGGTGGAGAAGTCCAGCAGGCCCTTCCAGGAGAACTGCTCGACCTGGGAGACACCGAAGACGTCGTCGTCGCCCGGGTCGGTGAAGTCGATCGCCTTGCCGCCGCTCGTCATCGGCAGCAGCGCGCCGAGGGAGGTCTCACCGGTGGCGTTGCGCTTGAACCAGATGTTCGGGAACGCCAGGAACCGGTGCCAGGCCACACCCATGTCGGTCTTCAGCGAGACCGTGATCATCCAGATGAAGCTGGTCGCGATCTTCAGGCCGGCGAAGAAGTAGGTCAGGTTCTGGAGCGTGGAGAGGTCCATGTCCCGCAGCCAGGCGACGACCGGGTACGAGATGAAGAACGAGGCCTCGTAGCCGTCGACGTGGTGCTGGGCGCCTTCGAGGGCGTGCAGCATGAAGATGCAGACGCCGACGATGAGGATGACAGCCTCGACGAAGTACGCCTGGCCGAAGTTGGAGCCGGCGAAGCGGGACTTGCGGCCCGGCTTGCGCGGGTGGCTCAGTTGGCGGATGCCGATCAGGACGAGGATGCCGAGCACCGTCATGGTGCCGATGAACTCGACGTAGACGTTGTACGGCGTCCACTCGCCGAGGACCGGCAGGAGCCACTCCGCCTTGAACAACTGCCCGAACGCGTTGACGATCGTCAGCAGCAGCGTGAAGAAGCCCACCGCGACGAACCAGTGCGCCACACCCACGATGCCCCAGCGGTTCATCCGGGTGTGGCCGAGGAACTCCTTGACCACGGTGACGGTGCGCTGTGCGGGATCATTGGTCCGCGCGCCGGCCGGCACCGGCTGGCCCAGCCGCATGTGGTGGTAGATCCGGAGGACGGCGCGGCCGAACAGTGCCACGCCGACCACGATCAGGACCAGCGACACGATGATCGCGGCGAGTTGCATTGGGGCTCCTGAGGCGGCCTCGCTCTGAGACGAGCTGTCCGAGCTGATCGACATTACTAAGCGGTAACTTATGTAGTCCGTCTGAGACTACCCTTATCTTCCGCCGGGATGCAGCAGAGCGCGGGGTGATCTGGGTCGCCGCCCGGCAATCAGATCGTGTTATTCGTACCGAATTGATACTTTCGCCCCTACCTTAGAGCCGTGCTCTACGGGATCGCCGCCGCCACCGCCGCCCTGCTCCTCACCGCCGTGCTCGCGGCGGCGCTCCGGGCGCCCGCCCTGCGGGCCGGCATCCTCGACCGGCGCCGGCAGCGCCCTATGCCGCTCCTCGGCGGGTTCGCGGTCGTGGCCGTCACCTGCCTGGTCGCCGGGGTCGGGCAGTGGAGCCGGGTGGCGCCGCTCGGGGAAGGGGTCGGGACCCTGCTGGTGGCCGCCGCCGCGGTCGCCGCGCTGGGCCTGGTCGCCGACGTGTGGCGGCTGCGCGCGCGGGTGCTCGTCGCCGGTACGGCCGTGGCGGCGGCCTGGGTGGTGCCGTACGACGACACGGGCCTGCCGGGCGGGCTGCTGGCCGTCGGCTGGATCGTCCTGTCCTCGCTCGCCTTCAAGGGGCTCGACCACGCCGACGGGCTGGCCGGGACGGTGGGCGTGGTCACCGCCTTCGGGGTGGGCGCCTGCGCCGCGGCGGAGGTGATGGACGGGCTGGCCGTGCTGCTGAGCGTGGTCGCCGCCGCCCTCACCGGCTTCCTGATGCACAACTGGCATCCCGCGCGGATCGGCCTCGGTGCGTGCGGCTCGCTCTTCACCGGGTTCGTGCTGTCCTCCGCCGTCGTCTTCACGCGCGCGGGGTACGCGCTCGGGCCGAGCGCGGCGGTGGTGTTCTGCCTCGGCGCGGTCGCCGTCGCCGACGCGCTGCTGGTGGTCCTCGCCCGGAGCACGGCCCGGCGCCCGCTGCTCAGGCGCGGCCCGGACCACCTCGGGCACCGGCTGCGCCGGCTCGGGCTCACCACCCAGGGGTCGGTCGTGCTGCTGGGGGCCGGGTCCTTTTCGTCCGTGCTCGTCGGGGTACTGGTGCACGCGGGGTGGACGGGGGACGAGGCCGCGCTCTGGGTGGCCGGCGCGATGGTCCTGGGCGTGTTCGTGCTCGTACTCCTTCGCACGCCCGTCCAACAGCATCCCCGGCATACGACGTCCACGCAGGTCAGCGGCCACTTGCGCGTAAGGAACGGATAGGACTTGAGCCTGGCTGGCTCAGGTCTGTTGACCCAACGGTTCTCCTCAGGCACACTTGAGCCTGTTCCACTCAAGTCAGCTGGAGGAATCAACCATGGCACGTGCGGTCGGCATCGACCTGGGCACGACTAACTCCGTCGTCAGCGTTCTGGAGGGCGGCGAGCCCACCGTCATCACCAACGCCGAGGGTGCCAGGACCACGCCGTCCGTCGTCGCCTTCGCCAAGAACGGCGAGGTGCTGGTCGGCGAGGTCGCCAAGCGCCAGGCGGTCACGAACGTGGACCGGACCATCCGCTCGGTGAAGCGCCACATGGGCACCGACTGGAAGATCGCGCTGGACGGGAAGGACTTCAACCCGCAGCAGATCTCCGCGTTCATCCTGCAGAAGCTGAAGCGGGACGCCGAGGCCTACCTGGGCGAGAAGGTCACGGACGCGGTCATCACCGTCCCGGCCTACTTCAACGACTCCGAGCGCCAGGCGACGAAGGAGGCCGGCGAGATCGCCGGTCTGAACGTCCTGCGCATCGTCAACGAGCCGACCGCGGCGGCGCTCGCGTACGGCCTCGACAAGGACGACCAGACGATCCTCGTCTTCGACCTCGGCGGCGGCACCTTCGACGTGTCCCTGCTGGAGATCGGCGACGGCGTCGTCGAGGTGAAGGCCACCAACGGCGACAACCACCTCGGTGGTGACGACTGGGACCAGCGCGTCGTCGACTACCTGGTCAAGCAGTTCCAGTCCGGTCACGGCGTGGACCTGTCCAAGGACAAGATGGCCCTCCAGCGCCTCCGCGAGGCCGCCGAGAAGGCCAAGATCGAGCTGTCGTCCTCCACGGAGACCTCGATCAACCTGCCGTACATCACGGCCTCCGCCGAGGGCCCGCTGCACCTGGACGAGAAGCTCACCCGCGCCCAGTTCCAGCAGCTGACGGCCGACCTGCTGGAGCGCTGCAAGACGCCGTTCCACAACGTCATCAAGGACGCCGGCATCTCCATCAACGAGATCGACCACGTCGTCCTCGTCGGTGGCTCCACCCGTATGCCCGCCGTCGCCGAACTGGTCAAGGAACTGACCGGCGGCAAGGAGGCCAACAAGGGTGTGAACCCGGACGAGGTCGTCGCCATCGGCGCCTCGCTCCAGGCCGGTGTCCTCAAGGGCGAGGTCAAGGACGTCCTGCTGCTCGACGTCACCCCGCTGTCCCTCGGCATCGAGACCAAGGGCGGCATCATGACCAAGCTGATCGAGCGCAACACCACGATCCCGACCAAGCGCTCGGAGATCTTCACCACGGCCGAGGACAACCAGCCGTCGGTGCAGATCCAGGTCTACCAGGGCGAGCGCGAGATCGCGGCGTACAACAAGAAGCTGGGCATGTTCGAGCTGACCGGTCTGCCGCCGGCGCCGCGCGGCGTCCCGCAGATCGAGGTCTCCTTCGACATCGACGCCAACGGCATCATGCACGTCACGGCGAAGGACCTCGGCACCGGCAAGGAGCAGAAGATGACCGTCACCGGCGGCTCCTCGCTGCCGAAGGACGAGGTCGACCGCATGCGCGAGGAGGCCGAGCGGTACGCGGAGGAGGACCACAAGCGCCGCGAGGCCGCCGAGACCCGCAACCAGGGCGAGCAGCTCGTCTACCAGACCGAGAAGTTCCTCAAGGACAACGAGGACAAGGTCCCGGGCGAGGTGAAGACCGAGGTGGAGTCCGCCGTCGCCGAGCTGAAGGAGAAGCTCAAGGGCGAGGACACCGCCGAGATCCGCACCGCCACCGAGAAGGTCGCGGCCGTCTCGCAGAAGCTGGGCCAGGCCATGTACGCCGACGCCCAGGGCGCGCAGGCCGCCGGCGGTGCCGCCACCGGTGAGGCCAAGGCCGACGACGACGTCGTGGACGCCGAGATCGTGGACGACGAGCGCAAGGACGGTGCCGCGTGACGGAGGAGACCCCGGGCTTCGAGGAGAAGCCCGACGTCCCCTCCGGCGCCACCTCCGACGACGCCGAGCCGAAGGCCGCCACCCCCTCCGCGGAGGAGGCGGCGGCCCCGGCCGGGGACGCACCCGAAGAGAACGCCGGCCTGGTGGCCCAGCTGGACCAGGTGCGCACCGCGCTGGGCGAGCGCACCGCGGACCTCCAGCGGCTGCAGGCCGAGTACCAGAACTACCGCCGCCGCGTCGAGCGGGACCGCGCCGCGGTCAAGGAGATCGCTGTCGCGAACCTCCTGACCGAGCTGCTGCCCGTGCTCGACGACATCGGCCGCGCGCGCGAACACGGCGAACTGGTCGGCGGCTTCAAGTCGGTGGCCGAATCGCTGGAGACCGTCGCGGCCAAGCTGGGCCTGCAGCAGTTCGGCAAGGAGGGCGAGCCCTTCGACCCGACGATCCACGAGGCCCTGATGCACAGTTACGCGCCGGACGTCACCGAGACGACCTGCGTGGCGATCCTCCAGCCGGGGTATCGCATCGGCGAGCGCACCATCCGCCCCGCGCGGGTGGCCGTCGCCGAGCCGCAGCCCGGCGCGCAGACCGTCAAGGCGGAGGAGGCCGAGGAGAACGCGGCGGCCGACGACAAGGAGAACGGTGGCCCGGAGGAGGGCTGACGTCATCACCGGCAGGAAGGAGGGACGTCGGGGATGAGCACCAAGGACTTCATCGAGAAGGACTACTACAAGGTCCTCGGCGTCCCCAAGGACGCCACCGAGGCCGAGATCAAGAAGGCGTACCGGAAGCTGGCGCGCGAGTTCCACCCGGACGCCAACAAGGGCAACACCAAGGCGGAGGAGCGCTTCAAGGAGATCTCCGAGGCGAACGACGTCCTCGGCGACCCCAAGAAGCGCAAGGAGTACGACGAGGCGCGCGCGCTGTTCGGCAACGGCGGCTTCCGCCCCGGACCGGGCGCGGCCGGCGGCGGCTCCTTCAACTTCGACCTGGGCGACCTCTTCGGGGGCGCCGCCCAGGGCGGAGGCTTCGGCGGCGGCATCGGTGACGTCTTCGGGGGCCTGTTCAACCGCGGCGGCGCCACGGGCACGCGGACCCAGCCCCGGCGCGGCCAGGACGTCGAGTCCGAGGTCACGCTGAGCTTCACGGAGGCCATCGAGGGCGCCACGGTGCCGCTGCGGATGTCCTCCCAGGCGCCCTGCAAGGCCTGTTCGGGCACCGGCGACAAGAACGGCACGCCGCGCGTGTGCCCGACCTGCGTCGGCACCGGGCAGGTCGCCCGGGGCTCCGGCGGCGGCTTCTCGCTGACCGATCCCTGCCCCGACTGCAAGGGCCGCGGTCTGATCGCCGAGCACCCGTGCCTGGAGTGCAAGGGCAGCGGGCGCGCCAAGTCGTCGCGGACCATGCAGGTCCGCATCCCGGCAGGGGTGACCGACGGCCAGCGCATCCGGCTGCGCGGCAAGGGCGCGCCCGGCGAGCGGGGCGGCCCGGCCGGCGATCTGTACGTGGTGGTGCACGTCGGGGAGCACCCGGTGTTCGGCCGCAAGGGCGACAACCTCACCGTCACCGTGCCGGTGACGTTCGCCGAGGCCGCGCTCGGCGGCGAGGTGCGGGTGCCGACCCTCGGCGGCCCGGCCGTCACCCTGAAGCTGCCCCCCGGCACCCCGAACGGCCGTACGATGCGGGCCCGGGGCAAGGGCGCGGTCCGCAAGGACGGCACCCGCGGCGATCTGCTGGTCACCGTCGAGGTGCGGGTGCCCGCGGACCTGTCGGGGAAGGCTCGTGACGCGCTGGAGGCGTATCGCGAGGCGACCGCGGGGGAGGACCCGCGGGCGGAGCTGTTCGAGGCCGCGAAGGGAGCTTGAGAGGATGGACGGCCGTCGTCCCCGTCAGCGCGGGGGTTTCTCGCCGTACGAACTGACCGATGAGACCCCGGTCTACGTCATCTCGGTGGCGGCCCAGCTCTCCGGCCTCCACCCGCAGACGCTGCGCCAGTACGACCGCCTGGGCCTGGTCTCCCCGGACCGCACTGCGGGCCGGGGCCGGCGCTACTCGGCCCGTGACATCGAACTGCTCCGCCAGGTGCAGCAGTTGTCGCAGGACGAGGGCATCAACCTGGCCGGCATCAAGCGGATCATCGAACTGGAGAACCAGGTCGCCGCGCTCCAGTCCCGGGTCGTGGAGCTGGAGGCGGCCCTGGACGGCGCGGCGGCGGCGATGCGGCAGCGCGAGGCCGCGGTGCACGCCTCCTACCGGCGCGACCTGGTGCCGTACCAGGAGGTCCAGCAGACCAGCGCGCTGGTGGTGTGGCGGCCGAAGCGGCAGCAGCAGGACTGACCGACGCGCGCGGCGCGGTACGACGAGGGGCCCGGAGACCGGGCCCCTCTCGGTTTTCCGGGGTGTCCCGGTCAGGCCGCCGGGGTCACCGGGCCGCCGGCGGAGGCGGGTTCGGTGCCGTCCTCGGAGGCCGGTTCGGTGCCGTCCTCGGCCGGGGGCGTGCCCAGCTCGGTGGCGACCACCACGTCGGCCTCGCCGGTCTGCCGGTAGCGGGAGTTCCAGGCGTCGTCGACGGCCTCCACGAAGAAGCAGCGCTCCTCGCCGTCCGGCGTCGTCTGGTACCGGTAGGAGGTCTGGTCGGGCATCAGCCAGGCGTCCTGGTAGGCGGAGCAGACCCGGTCCTCGCCGTCGCTCAGGATGCGGCCCGCGTAGACGGAGTACCGGTGCAGGTCGGGCGCCGGGTTCGGGTCCCAGGCCAGCTCGAAGCCGTAGTCGGTCGCAGTGACCGTCAGTCCGGTGACGGGGGGCGGCGGGGTGTCGTCCCGGCGCGTGCCGTCGAGAGCGGCGGACCGGGCGGACTCGTTGCCCGCCGCGTCCACCGCGGTCACCCGGTAGAAGTACGTGGTGCGCACCGCCGCCGTGGCGTCCCGGTAGGAGGTGTCCGTGGCGGTGCCGAGGCGGGTGTAGGTGCCGTTCGCGCTCGTCGCCCGGTACACCCGGTAGGAGACCGCGCCGGGCTGGACGCTCCAGCCGAGGCGGAGGCCGTTCTGCTCGGAGGCGTCGGTGATCTCCAGACCGGCGGGGGCGCCGGGCGCGGTCCGGTCGGCGGTGGTGACGGGCAGGTCCGCGGTGCCCGTGGACTCGTTGCCGGCCTTGTCGTAGGCGCGGACCTCGTAGTAGTACGTCTCGCCGGTCACCGGCAGGGTGCTGTCGGTGTAGCTGGTGGCGGTGGTCCTCACCAGCGGCGCGGCCTCGTACGGGGAGCCCTTCAGCCGCCGGTAGACGCGGTAGCCGGCGAGGTCCATCTCCTTGCTCTTCGACCAGGAGACCTTGGCCCGGCCGGTCGCCGCGTCGTAGGTCACCGAGGCCCCGGCGGGCACCAGGGGCTTGACCTTGTCCACGTCGGCCGTGGTGCGGGGCGTGTAGGCGAAGGAGACGTTCGCGGCGCCGGTCCAGTTCACGAAGTCCACGCGGAGCGTGTGCTTGCCGGACGGGATGGTGACGTTGACGGTCTTCGTCTGGGTGGTCGACACGTTCTTCCACAGGTCGACCTTGCGGGTGCCGTCCAGGTACACCCGGATGCCGTCCTGGGCGGAGACCGGCAGCGCGAAGGGGCCGCCGGAACCGAAGTCGCGGGTCACGGTCCAGCGGACGCCGAAGTTGTCCTTCGGCAGGCCCGTGGCCGGGGCGCCGGTGCCCCACTTCTCGGCGACGGCGCTGTCGCAGTCGGTCTTCTTCGGCGTGCCGGAGAACGAGGTGTTCGCGTAGAACTGCCGCTGGTAGACGGGTGAGGCGCAGCTCACGGCGGCGGACGCGGACGGGCTGACGGCGCTCAGCAGGGCGCCGGAGGCGGCGAGCACGACGGCCGTGGCGGTCGCACGTCTGGCTGGGTTCATTCGTTCCTCTGATCGAATCGGAGCGCGGCTCGGGGCCGCCGGAGATCACGACTCGTGGCGAACCGGGTTGGTTGTACGGATCTTTGCCGTCCCGTGAACTCCCTTTGGATGGACGGGCCGTAAAGAGCCGTTGAAGGAGGTTTCGCGCAATCTCCACAAGTGCAGCCCAGCGTGGTGTTGCGCACTCGTTAAGTGATTCTCCTTGACGCCGGGTGTGGGCTCCGCGTTGTCTTTTCAGACACCTGGGTCGTATAGCAGCACCCACGTCCGGAACACACCTGAAGTGAGCTTCGCATGCGTCGTATCGCCATAGCCGTGGCCGCGTCCACGATGACCCTCTCGCTCGCCGGCTGTGGGGTGCTGAACGCGACGGGGGACGGCGCGAGCGCGAGCCCGACCAAGGGCAACGACATCACCGTGGGGCTGCTGCTGCCCGAGAAGGCGAACACCCGTTACAACAAGTTCGACTATCCGATCATCGAGCGGAAGGTCGCCGAACTCACCAAGAAGCACGGCAAGGTCGAGTACGCCAACGCCGACGCGAGCGCCACCCGGCAGGCCCGGCAGTTGCAGGACATGATCGACGGCAAGGTCGACGTCATCCTGCTCGACGCGGTGGACGCGCACGCCATCGTCGGCGAGGTGCGGAAGGCCAAGGACGCGGGCATCCCGGTCATCGCCTACGACCGGCTCGCCGAGGGTCCGATCGACGCCTACGTCTCCTTCGACAACGAACTGGTCGGCGAGGTGCAGGGCCGCACCCTGCTGGAGGCCCTCGGCGCCGGCGCCGGCCCCTCCGCCAAGGTCGTCATGATGAACGGCTCGCCCACCGACCCCAACGCCAAGCAGTTCAAGCAGGGCGCGCTCTCCGAGCTGAACGGCAAGGTGGCGATCGCCCAGAGCTTCGACACCACGGGCTGGAAGCCGGAGAACGCCGAGGCCAACATGGCCAAGGCGATCGCCGCGCTCGGCAAGGACGGCATCGCCGGTGTGTACGCGGCCAACGACGGCATGGCGGGCGGTGTCATCAAGGCGCTGAAGGCGGCCGGCGTCACCCAACTGCCCCCGGTCACCGGCCAGGACGCCGAACTCCCCGCGGTGCAGCGGATCGTGGGCGGCGAGCAGTACATGAGCGTCTACAAGTCCTACCCGGACGAGGCCGAGACCGCCGCGCAGATCGCCGTCACCAAGGTGCAGGGCAAGGACATCCAGTTCGACGCCCTCACCCAGGACCGGGTGGACAGCCCCACCGCCAAGGACATCCCGTCGAAGCTGGTCCAGGTGAGCGCGCTGACCAAGGGCACCATCAAGGACACGGTCGTCGCGGACGGCATCTACTCGGTGGACGACATCTGCACCGCCAAGTACAAGGCGGCCTGCGCCGCGATCGGCCTGAAGTAACCGCCGCGCCGCCCCGGCGCCACCGCAGCTTGTTGCAAGGTGAAGGACGGAGCATCGCCAAAACCCGGACACAGCAGGTCTTTTCCATCGCCGCCACCGGATGAGCCGTGTTGCGGACCCGGTCGCCGCCGCGCATAGTTGCGCTGCGGAAGTGGCAGCACACCGGGGGTGGAATGGGCGATGACCGGGCGCGGGGCGGAGGAGCACCCTCACGGTGCCGACCGGCTGTGTGAGGCCGGCGATCGGGTGTACTCCCGTGCCGTGCGCCGGGGACGGGTGCCGCGCGCGGACGCCGGGCCCGTGCCCTGCCTGCTGGAGCTGGCCCTGCTGCACCCCGACCCCGACGACATGGACTGGCTGGTGCCGACCTCCCCGCAGGAGGTCATGACCCGGCTGCTGCGCGGCGTCTACGAGGAGGTCAGCGCGAGCCAGCGCCGGGTGGGCTCGGCGGTGGCCGCCTTCGAGTGGTACGCGGGCCTGGGCCGGCAGCCGGACACCCCGGCGGCACCGGCCGAGGGCAGCGCGATCCGCGTCCTGGACGGGCTCGCCCGCATCCAGGCCGCGATGGACGAGGCGACCGAGGCGTGCACCACCGAGGTGCTCACCGTGCAGCCCGGCGGCATCCGGCGGGAGGCCGAACTCACCGAGGGACTGCACCGGGCGCTGGCGCTGCGCGGCCGGGGCGTGCGCATGCGCGACCTCTACACGCACGTGGCGCGGCACGGGCAGGGCCTGCTCACCTATCTGGAGCTGATGGGCGACACGGTGGAGGCCCGGACCCTGGACGAGGTCATCGACCGGCTGATCCTGTTCGACCGCACGGTGGCCTTCATCCCCGCCAACACCGACCGCACGATGGCGCTGGAGCTGCGCCATCCGGCGCTGGTCGAGTATCTGGTGACGGTCTTCGAGCGCCTGTGGCGGCTGGCCATCCCGCTGACGGCACCGCTGCCCGACACCGGCATCGAGGGCATCTCGCACCGCGAGCAGTCCATCGCCGCGCTGCTGGCGGAGGGCCATCAGGACGCGGTGATCGCCGAGCGCCTGGGCATCAGCGTCCGCACCTGCCGCGCCCACATCGCCCGGCTGTCGGAGACGCTGGGCGCGGCCAGCCGTACCCAGCTCGGCGTCAGGATCGCCCAGGTGGGCCTGGACGGCCACCGGCCGGCCCGGCCGGCCACCGCGCTCACCGCGCCGGACCAGGACCCGCCTGCCGGGCGCTGAGCGGCCCCCGGCGCCCGCGCCCGCGGCGGCCGCCGCCCGGCCGTCCCCGGCTCAGTGGTCCCGCTCCAGGATGCCGGACTGCGCGATGAGGAAGCCGAGCTGGGCGCGGCTGCCGCTGCCGAGGGAGGTGGCCAGCTTGGCGATGTGGGCCCGGCAGGTGCGGACGTTCATCCCGAGGCGGCGCGCGATGGCCTCGTCCACATGGCCCTCGACCAGCAGCTTGGCGATGGAGTGCTGGACCTCGGTGATGCCGTCGGGGGCGGTCTCGTACGGGGCGCCGGCGCTGAGCGGGACGGCGCGGGCCCACATGAACTCGAAGACCTTGATCAGATAGCGGACGAGCCCCGGGTGGCGGAGTTCGAGCGCGACCTCGCCGTCGTCCCGGGTCGGGATGAAGGCCACGGTCTCGTCGCAGATGATCAGCCGCTCGACCAGTTCGTCGATGGTGCGGTACTCCACCTTGCCGTCGGCGAACTGGGCCACGTAGGCGAGCGTCTCGGGGCTGTAGCGGGCCGGGTGCTGGTAGAGGGTGCGGATGCGGCAGCCCCGCTCGATCAGCGGCCGGTCGCGCTCCAGCGCCTTGGCGAGGGTGTGTTCCAGGCGCCTGCGGCTCGGCTGCACGGTGAGCATCTCGGTCTGGCACTGGGCGGTGGCCAGATCGAGCGCCGCGTTGATCCGGTCCAGGCCCTCCAGCACGGTGATGGAGTGCGTGGTCGCGGTCGGCTGGGCACTGATGTGCATGAACGGCTCGAATGCGTCGGCGAGTTCGACGGACTCCCGGCGGCGCTGCGTGATCTCCCGCTCGATCGGGTTCAGCCGCTGCGCCAGCGCGATCGACGGGGGCACCGGGCGCAGCCAGTTCGGGTCGTCGGGGTCGGGATGAAGGAGGGCGAACTCCATCAGACACGGCGCCGGTTCCACGTCCGCACGAGCTATACGTCCCGTCCGGAGAGCGTTCCCGTAGAGTCGGCTCCCTTCCTCGCACAGGTCGGTCAGCCCGTGGGGATGTGTCCGTTTAATCTCGTTTATCGCCAAATCTCCACCCCCCAGGGTCCTGAACGTGCAGGAACATGATGCATCGATTGTGTGGCCATGACGTGCCGGAATGGGCCATCGTCGTATCCGGACGGGGGAGAGGTGACCTTCACATGAGGACGAAGCCGACTATGCATAAGACAATGCTTCGCTCGGCGCTTGTCGCCGCCTTCTCCGCCGCCTTGGCCTTCGGCGCACTGACCGGTCATGCGGAGGCGAAGGATGCTGTCGCGCAGGACAGCAGTTGGCGCGTACAGGCCGCTGCCGGCGCCGGTGCCGGCGACAGCAGCTGGGTGATCGCGGCAGCCGGGACCCCGGGCGACAGCTCCTGGGTCGCGCCCGCGGACAGTTCCTGGGTCGCCCCCGCCGACAGCAGTTGGGCCGTGCGGTCATGACCACTCCACCCGACGACCGTTCCTTCCGGCGCGAGATGGCCACCGCCTACCGCTCCGGCTGGCACTTCATCGACCTGGTCACCGCCATCCCCCACAGTGGTGACTCGTTGATGGTGACGGTGTTCGGCGAGCCGGTCGTCGTCACGCGGGACGACGACGGAGACGTACGGGCGTTCCGGTGTCTGCGCAGGCCGCGCGGCGCGCCCCAGCCGGTGCGCTGTGCCATCCGGTACGGAATGATCTTTGTGAACCTGGACCAGCGGGACCACCGGCTGACCGAGCCGGTGGAGTCCGACCTGAGGACCATCTCGGCCACCCCCCGCAGTGCCTGACGCGATTCCCCCGTCGTAAAAGATCGCTCAGGCGCTTCCCCCCGCAGCGGCGTCACCGTGACCTGAACACGGTGACGCCGCTGCAGTTTGCGGGGAGATTTCGAGGTATGCCGCCATTTCCAGGGTGGCTGAAAATCGACTGTGCAGGCTGGGAGCCCCTGCTTCTCCGGCCGGGTGTCAGCCGTGGCCCAGGGTCCGCTCGACCTCGATCTCGATCACCACGCGGGCCGGATTGGGGCGCGGCACGCGCGCGTAGCGCTCGGCGTAGCGCCGTTCCGCCTCCGCCACCCGGTCCGGCTCGGTGCGCACCCGCGCCCGCCCCTCCAGCGTCGCCCAGCGCCGGCCGTCCACCTGGCACACCGCGACCCGGGCGCCCGCCTCCCCGGCCGCCCGCACATGCCGGGCCTTCGCGCTGGTGCCGCTGGTGATCACCCGGGCCAGCCGGGCCTCCGCGTCGTAGGTCACGCCCACCGGCACCACGTGCGGGCTGCCGTCGGGGCGCAGGGTCGTGAGCGTGCACAGGTGCCGTTCGCGCCAGAAGGCGAGGTACGGCTCGTCCGGAGCGGCCGGATCCATGGAATGCCTGGTCATGCGCGCAACCTAGCCCGGAACCCCTCCCCGGCGAACCTTGAGCGGAATAGACTCAACTTTGTGTACGCTGATGTAGTCAGCGCCACTCGCAGGAAGTGCCAGGACGAGGAGGAGAACGGACACCGTGGATGCCGAGCTGACCAACCGGAGCCGGGACGCGATCAACGCGGCGAGTCAGCGCGCCGTGACCGAGGGGCACCCGGACCTGACCCCCGCCCACCTGCTGCTGGCCCTGCTCCAGGGGCAGGACAACGAGAACATCACCGACCTGCTCGCGGCCGTCGGCGCCGACCAGGCGGCTGTACGCTCCGCCGCCGAGCGCGTCCTGGCCGGCCTGCCCAGCGTGACCGGGTCCACCGTCGCCCCGCCGCAGCCCAACCGGGACCTGCTGGCCGTGATCGCCGACGCCGGCGAGCGCGCCCGGGAGCTGGGCGACGAGTACCTGTCCACCGAGCACCTGCTGATCGGCATCGCCGCGAAGGGCGGTGCGGCCGGCGACCTGCTCAAGGGGCAGGGCGCCGAGGCGAGGAAACTGCTGGAGGCCTTCCGCAAGGCCAGGGGAGGACGCCGCGTGACCACCGCCGATCCCGAGGGCCAGTACAAGGCCCTGGAGAAGTTCGGCACCGACTTCACCGCCGCGGCCCGCGAGGGCCGGCTGGACCCCGTCATCGGGCGGGACCAGGAGATCCGGCGGGTGGTGCAGGTGCTGAGCCGCCGTACCAAGAACAACCCCGTCCTCATCGGCGAGCCCGGAGTCGGCAAGACCGCCGTGGTGGAGGGGCTGGCCCAGCGGATCGTCAAGGGCGACGTGCCCGAGTCGCTGAAGGACAAGCGGCTCGTCGCGCTCGACCTCGGCGCGATGGTGGCCGGCGCCAAGTACCGCGGCGAGTTCGAGGAGCGCCTGAAGGCCGTCCTCGCCGAGATCAAGGACTCCGACGGGCAGGTCATCACCTTCATCGACGAGCTGCACACCGTCGTGGGCACCGGCGCCGGCGGGGACTCCGCCATGGACGCGGGCAACATGCTCAAGCCCATGCTCGCCCGCGGTGAGCTGCGCATGGTCGGCGCCACCACGCTGGACGAGTACCGGGAGCGGATCGAGAAGGACCCGGCGCTGGAACGCCGCTTCCAGCAGGTGCTGGTCGCCGAGCCCACCGTCGAGGACACCATCGCCATCCTGCGCGGGCTCAAGGGCCGCTACGAGGCCCACCACAAGGTACAGATCGCCGACAGCGCGCTGGTGGCCGCCGCCACCCTGTCCGACCGCTACATCACCTCCCGCTTCCTGCCCGACAAGGCCATCGACCTCGTCGACGAGGCGGCCTCCCGGCTGCGCATGGAGATCGACTCCTCGCCCGTCGAGATCGACGAACTCCAGCGCGCCGTCGACCGGCTGCGGATGGAGGAGCTGGCGATCGCCAAGGAGACCGACCCGGCCTCCGTCGCCCGCCTGGAGAAGCTGCGCCGCGACCTCGCCGACAAGGAGGAGGAGCTGCGCGGGCTCACCGCCCGCTGGGAGAAGGAGAAGCAGTCCCTCAACCGGGTCGGCGAGCTGAAGGAGAAGCTGGACGACCTGCGCGGCCAGGCCGAGCGCGCCCAGCGCGACGGCGACTTCGACACCGCGGCCAAGCTGCTGTACGGCGAGATCCCGCAGCTCGAGAAGGAGCTGGAGGCCGCCTCCGCCGCCGAGGAGGAGGTCGCCCGGGACACCATGGTCAAGGAGGAGGTCGGCTCCGACGACATCGCCGACGTGGTCGGCGCCTGGACCGGCATCCCGGCCGGGCGGCTGCTGGAGGGCGAGACGCAGAAGCTGCTGCGCATGGAGGAGGAGCTGGGCAAGCGGCTCATCGGCCAGAGCGAGGCCGTGCGGGCGGTCTCGGACGCCGTACGGCGCTCGCGGGCGGGAATCGCCGACCCGGACCGGCCCACCGGCTCGTTCCTCTTCCTCGGCCCGACCGGTGTCGGCAAGACCGAGCTGGCCAAGGCGCTCGCGGACTTCCTCTTCGACGACGAGCGGGCCATGGTCCGCGTCGACATGTCGGAGTACGGCGAGAAGCACAGCGTGGCCCGCCTGGTCGGCGCGCCTCCCGGCTACATCGGCTACGAGGAGGGCGGCCAGCTCACCGAGGCGGTGCGCCGGCGCCCGTACAGCGTGGTGCTCCTGGACGAGGTGGAGAAGGCCCACCCGGAGGTCTTCGACATCCTGCTCCAGGTGCTCGACGACGGCCGGCTGACGGACGGCCAGGGCCGCACGGTCGACTTCCGCAACACGATCCTGGTGCTCACCTCCAACCTGGGCAGCCAGTTCCTGATGGACCCGCTGAGCAGCGAGGAGCAGAAGCGGGAGCAGGTGCTGGAGGTGGTCCGGGCCTCCTTCAAGCCCGAGTTCCTCAACCGGCTGGACGACCTGGTGGTCTTCTCCGCGCTGACCAAGCCCGAGCTGGAGCGGATCGCCGGGCTGCAGATCGGCCGGCTGGCCCGGCGGCTGGCCGAGCGGCGGCTCACGCTGGACGTCACGCCCGCGGCGCTGGCCTGGCTGGCGGAGGAGGGCCTGGACCCGGCCTACGGCGCCCGGCCGCTGCGCCGGCTGGTGCAGACCGCCATCGGCGACCGGCTGGCCCGCGAGATCCTCTCCGGGGAGATCACGGACGGCGACACGGTCCGCGTGGACCGCTTCGGCGACGGCCTGCTGGTCGGACCGGACACCGGCAAGACACTCTGACCGCGCGTTCCCCCTCCGACCCGCCGGTTCAGGGCCGACCGGCGGGTCGGGGCTTGCCACGCCCCTCCCCGCATGGGGGAGGATGGCGGCATCCGCATGAAGGGAAAAACACGGTGAGCATCGACCCGTCCTCCATTCCGAACTTCGGGGGCCAGCCCGAACCGCAGCCCCAGGGACCGGCGGGCCCCGTCCTCCCGGATCAGGACCTGGTGAAGCAGCTTCTCGACCAGATGGAACTGAAGTACGTCGTGGACGAGGAGGGTGACCTCGCCGCGCCGTGGGAGCAGTTCCGCACCTACTTCATGTTCCGTGGCGAGGACGAACAGGCCATCTTCTCGGTGCGGACCTTCTACGACCGCCCGCACAAGATCGACGAGAAGCCGCAGATCCTGGAGTCCATCGACGACTGGAACCGCCGCACCCTGTGGCCCAAGGTGTACACCCACACCCACGACGACGGCACCGTCCGGCTGATCGGCGAGGCCCAGATGCTGATCGGCACGGGCGTCGACATCAACCACTTCGTCTCCTCCACGGTCAGCTGGGTGCGGGCCGCGATCGAGTTCGACAAGTGGCTGGCCGAGCAGTTGGGCCTGGAGCAGGAGGCCGACGACTCCGGCACGCCGGAAGAAGACGGCGAGTAACAGCCGTCCCGGCCGGCCCGGGGGCCTCACGCCCCGGGCCGGTCCCGCCGCGCTCACATGCGCCGCAGCCGCTCCGCCGCCTCCCGCAGCACCTCTTCCCGCTTGCAGAAGGCGAAGCGCACGAACGGCGCCCCCGCCTCCCGGTCGTCGTAGAAGACCGCGTTCGGGATGGCCACCACGCCCGCCCGCTCGGGCAGGGCGCGGCAGAACGCGAAGCCGTCCTTCTCGCCGAGGGAGCGGATGTCGGTGGTGATGAAGTAGGTCCCGGCCGGCCGGAGCACCGTGAACCCCGCCTCCGTCAGCCCCCGCGCCAGGATGTCCCGGCGGGCCCGGTGACGCGGCACTGTCCGTCGTATCCTGACCACACACGGGAAGGAGCCGTCCATGAGCGTCGACGCGATCGTGCACACCGAGTTCCCCAAGGGGTACACGGTCCTGTTCGGGGCCGACGGAAAGGTGATCATGACCCCGCAGAGCGAAGAGCACTCCAGCACCATCAGGTCGATGCAGATCGACTCCGCTCTTGCCCTCGGCCGTCACGCGAAGGTCACCTCCGACGTCTACATCGACTTCCCCGCCGATGAGAACTCCGCCCCCGACCTCGCGATCCTGCGCGAGGACGCGCGCAGGGAAGGCAAGCGCTACAGCTTCGAGGACGTCCTGCTGATCTCCGAGGTCGTCTCGACCTCTTCCGCACGCAAGGACTACGACGACTGCACCGCGAAGTACGGCCGCTACGGCATCCCGATCTACCTGGTCGTGGACCCCTACGCCCAGGAAGTCGTCCTTCACACCCAGCCGACCGCCACCGGTTACATTGCGGCACACACCCACAAGTACGGCACCGGCAAGCTCCCCATCCACCTGGCCGACGGCCGCACTTTCACCCTCGACCTCGACGAGCTCCCGCGCCCGGAGCCCGAGGCGGACGCCCGCTGACGACGGACTCCCGGTGCGGCCAGGCCCGTGCCGTTCTGTGCAGTGAGTCCGTGCGGCGCAGTCCGGTTCGCCGCAACGAGGTTCGAATCCGAGGAGGAGTTCGAGGCGGCGCGTGGGCTGCTGGTCGACCGCCTGGTTCGGTGGGCCGGGGAACAGGGATCAGGGCCTGCCGCAGTTCGAAACACGCGTCGAAGGCAGACGTCCTGGATGACGTGCTGAACACGCTCTACAGCCTGCCGTACTCGATGCCCTGGCCACGGCTGCGCGACACGATACATCTGGCCTATCGGGCCTCCTTCCAGCTCGATGGCGGTTCGAGCACGCCGACCGGGACCTGCGCACGGTTCTCGACCTGCTGGACGACCTGGGCGCGATCGAGCGTGACCGTGGGATGGCCGATCCGGTGTTCCTCGACGTCGACCTCTCCGATGCCGGAGCCGAGATGCCCGCGGACATGCCGCCGGAGCTCGTGGAGCTGCTGGGCGTCGCGGGGGCGGCGACGGACCCGGCGGCGCGGGAGCGCGCCGATGCCCGGCGTGAGGAGCTGACCACCGGGCCGGTCGAGCTGATCCGTCTCACCGAGCTCGGTACCCGGGCCGTACGACAGCGGTTGCTGGCGGTCGGCAGGGACGCACCGCTGGTCGGTGAACTGGCCCGGGCGCCGGCGGCCGGCCTGCTGGGGGTGCCGGCTGAGGACTACCCCCGGATGCGGCCCGCGCTGAGCCGGCCGGCTGGATCACGGTCCGCGGCGAGCGAGAGGCCACACCGCGGCAACTGACCGTCGCCGCACCGACCATGTCGTTCCGCACGCGTGCGCAGGCGATGCTCGACGTGCTGCTGGCGGGGGTTGCCGGACGGTGAGGGCGAACGGCTGCTGCGTACGCTGCGTCGCGACACCCGGCTGGCGCCCCTGGCGCTGAACGCGCTGGCGCAACGCGAGCTGCTGTCTCCAGAGGACATGACCGATGCCGAGCAACTGCTGGTGCTCGCCGAGAGTCTGCTCCAGCTCGTGGAGTCGGCGGGTGGCGAGGACGGCGCCGAGGGGATGCTGCGCGCCCAGGGCTCCCAGGCCAGGGACGCGGTTGCCGCCGCGTTGGACTCCGCACACCCGGACCGGGCCGGACTCGACGAGCTCAGGCGGCTGGCGGCCCGTGCACTGGGTACCCACGACGCCCGCGCCCGGCCGGCGGAGGAGGGCTACTGCCCGATCACCACCTTCTTCGTGGAGCCCGGTGCGGGTTGTGTCCTTCGGAGCTGATATGCGTCTTCGCCGTCCCTGTCCTCCGTGATCAGGGTGCTGTCACGAGCCCGGCGGCGTGTTCAGGACACGAGGCGTTGAAGACGGCCGGTGGCCTCGCTGAGGACGTCGTCCCTCTTGCAGAAGGCGAAGCGGACCTGGCTGCGGCCGGCGTCGGGATCGTCGTAGAAGACGGAGTTGGGGATGGCGACGACGCCGCAGCGTTCGGGGAGCGCTCGACAGAAGGCGTAGGCGTCCTTCTCGCCGAGGGGGGCGATGTCGGTGGTGATGAAGTACGTGCCTTGGGGCTGGTAGACCTTGAACCCGGACGCGCGCAGGCCATCGCCGAGCAGGTCGCGCTTGCGGCGCAGGTCGGCGCGGAAGCCGTCGAAGTACGTCTCCGGCAGGGCGAGCGCCTCGGCGACCGCGTACTGGAAGGGGCCCGAGGCGACGTAGGTCAGGAACTGCTTGACCGAGCGGACCGCGCCGACCAGCTCCGGGGACCCGGTCACCCAGCCGACCTTCCAGCCCGTGAACGAGAAGGTCTTGCCCGCCGAGCCGATGCTCACCGTGCGCTCGCGCATCCCCGGGAAGGTGGCGAGCGGCAGGTGCTCGGCGCCGTCGAAGACCAGGTGCTCGTAGACCTCGTCGGTCATCACCAGCAGGTCCCGCTCCACCGCCAGCTCGGCGATCGCGGCCAGTTCCGCGCGGGTGAGGACGGTCCCGGTCGGGTTGTGCGGGGTGTTGATCAGCAGCAGCCGGGTGCGGTCGGTGACGGCCGCGCGCAGCTCGTCCAGGTCCAGCCGGAAGCCGTCCTCGTGCGGCCGGAGGGTCACCGGCACCCGCCGGCCGCCCGCCATCGCGATGCTCGCCGCGTAGGAGTCGTAGTACGGCTCCAGCGCGACGACCTCGTCGCCCGGCTCGACCAGGGCCAGCAGCGTGGCCGCGATCGCCTCCGTGGCGCCCGCCGTGACCAGTACCTCGGTGTCGGGGTCGTAGGACAGGCCGTAGCGGCGGAGCTGGTGCGCGGCGATCGCGGTGCGCAGCTCGGGGATGCCGGGGCCCGGCGGGTACTGGTTGCCGCGGCCGTCGCGCAGGGCCCGGACGGCCGCCTCCCGGATCTCCTCGGGGCCGTCGGTGTCCGGGAAGCCCTGGCCCAGGTTGATCGAACCGGTCGCCGTGGCCAGCGCCGACATCTCGGCGAAGATCGTGGTCCCGAACTCGGCGAGCCGGCGGTTGAGGTGAGGACGTGCGCTGGAGGTCATGCCGGTCATCCTGCGCGCAAGCTCTGGAGTTCCTCAACTCTGCTTTGGGCGCGATCCGGGCCGGGCATCTCCTCGGCACCGCGAGACGCGGTGACACGGCGAGGCGCCCACGGGGGGCCGCTTCGGGGGAACGGAAGGAGGGTGACGCCATGACCGAGGGCATCATCCTGGCGGTGTTCGCGCTGCTGGTGTTCACGGTGGGCCGGACCCGCCGCGGCCGGCGCGGCAGGCAGTCCGGCGGGGGCGGCGGACGGAACCGGGGGCGGCGCTGGTCGTCGTCGTCATCGTCGTCGTACGCGGGCAGCGCGGGGGCGGGTAGCTGGTGGGCCGGCGCCGGGGACTCCGGCTCGTCGGGCGGCGGCCACCACGGGCACCACGGCGGGCACGGGCACCACGGGGGCCACTCCTGCGGCGGGGGCCACTCCTGTGGCGGCGGCTCGTCCTGCGGCGGCGGATCGTCGTGCGGCGGCGGGGGCGGATGCGGGGGAGGCGGCTGACGGGGGCAGCCGGGCGCGGCTGACAGGGGGGCAGCCGCGCTTCCGGACATGGGGAAGCCGGGCTTCCGGACACGGGGGAGCCGGGCTTCCGGGGACGGGCAACCGGGCTTCCGGGGACGGGGGGCCGCGTCCGGGCCGCATCGCGCCGGGTGTGCGCCGGGTACGCCATCCGGCGGGCGCCCGGCGTCCGCGCATCCGCGCCCGGCGCACGCCGGGGTGGAACAGTTGAGCTGTGGAGCCCCCTGAGGGATGGAAACCCCCCAGAGTTGGGTAAAAACGCTGTGGCGTCACCGCTGTTCATGATTCCCTCTACTTCGCCAACGCAGCCCCTCGGATGCCCCTGACTGCCCCCTCCGGCCGGGCCGGCCGGGCTGACATGGCCGATCTCCCCCTTCTTGCGTGTTAGCGGAGCCGATCCATGCTCACGACCCTGAACACCTCCTACACCGATACGCGCGCTGCCGACCTCGCCTGGGCGCTGGGCCGCGAACCGCTGCCCGCCCTGGCCACCCTCGATCTCGAACTCACCGGCGCCAAGCTGCAGTTGCGGCTGCTCGGCGCGTCCCACCAGGTGCTCGTGGAGGAGGAGCGCGGCAACTGCTCGGAGACGGTCGCGTGCATCCCCGGCTCCAGCACCCCGCTGCCGCTGGGCGTCGCCAAGCGCGTCGACGACTGGGAGTACGAGTTCGCCGCCCGCGTGGAGGTGCTCACTCCCGGCTCGTTCGCCGGCCGCGCCCAGGAGCTGCTGGCCCTCGTCTCCGACCATCCGCACGGTCTCGCCGGCGTCTTCCCGGGCAGCCCGCACGCCTTCACCGCGATGCTGGCCCAGCGGCGCGAGGGTCAGGTGCACTGGCGCACCTGGCACGCCTACCCGCAGGACGGGCAGCTCGTGGCCACCCGGACCCGGGTCGGGGCGCGGTCGCGGGCCGGATCGCGGACGCGGGTGACGCGCTCGGGCTGACCGGCGGGCAGGTCCGGGCCGACCGCTTTTCGGCGACATAAACCCGTTGTGCGTCAACCGCCCCTTCTTTCACACCTGCGGGTGACGTGGTGTGCCGGGTCAGTGACGTAACGTCACAGCGTGATCGCATCGCACGCCCCCGCGCCGCCGGGCGCCCCGCCCTGCCGGACCCGCCCCGCGCGGCTGCCCGTCCGGCCCGGCACCGGGCGGTTCCTGGTCCTCGTGTGCGTCTTCGTCTGCGCGGCCTGCGGACTCGTGTACGAACTGGAACTCGTCGCCTTCGCCTCGTACCTGACCGGCGACTCGGTCACCCAGGCATCCGTCGTGCTGTCCGTGATGGTGTTCGCCATGGGCCTCGGCTCCCTCGGCGCCAAGCGGCTGCGCCGGCACGCGGCGGCCGGGTTCGGCGCGCTCGAGTCGGTCCTCGCGCTGGTCGGCGGGTGCAGTGCCATGGCCCTGTACGCCGTGTTCGCCTGGACCGCCGGCTGGGGCGGGCCGTGGGCCGCCGGACCGCGCTGCCTGCTGGTCGCCTTCACCCTGGTCATCGGCCTGCTCATCGGCGCCGAGGTCCCGCTGCTGATGGAGCTGATCCAGCGCATCCGCCGGCAGGACGCGGGCGGCGCGGTGGCCGACCTGTTCGCGGCGGACTACGTGGGCGCCCTCGTCGGCGGCCTCGCCTTCCCCTTCCTCCTGCTGCCCTGCCTCGGCCAGCTGACCGGGGCGCTGCTGACCGGCACGGTCAACGTGGTCGCGGGCGGCACGCTGGTCCTCGGCCTGTTCCGGCGCGACCTCACCCGCGGCGCCCGCCGGACCCTCCTCGTCACCGGCCTCGCCGTCCTCGGCGTCCTCACCGCCGCCGCCCTCCTCGCCGGCGACTTCGAACGCGCCGCCCGGCACGCCGTGTACGGCGCGGACGTCCGGGTGGCGGTGCGCACCGACGTCCAGGAGGTCGTCCTGGCCGGCGGCACCCGCGGCCGGCCCCTCGGCCTCTTCCTCGACGGCCGGTTACGGGTCGACGGCCGGAACGAGCACCGCTACCACGAGGCCCTGGTCCACCCGGCCCTCACCGGCCCGCACGCGCGGGTGCTGATCCTCGGCGGCGGCGACGGGCTGGCCGCCCGCGAGGTGCTGCGCCACCGCACGGTGCGCCGCGTGGATGTCGTGGAACTCGACCCCGGCCTGGTGGACCTGGCCCGCCGCGACCCCGGTCTGGCCGCCGCCAACGCGCACGCCTTCGCCGACCCGCGCGTCCACGTCACCACCGCCGACGCGCTCGCCTGGCTGCGCCGGGCGCGCGTACCCGCGTACGACGTCGTGATCAGCGACCTGCCCGACCCCGGCATCACGGCCGGCGCCAAGCTGTACTCCCAGGAGTTCTACGGCCTGGTCCGCCGGGTGCTGGCCCCGGACGGCCGCCTGGTGGTGCACGCCGGTCCGCTCACCGCCCGGCCCCGCGCCTTCTGGACCGTCGCCGCGACCCTCCGCGCGGCCGGCCTCGCCGCCTCGCCCTACCGCGTCCCCGGCCACGACCCGGGCGCCGCCCCGGGCCCCGGCCGCTCGCCGGGCGCGCCGGACTGGGGCTTCCTGCTGGCGGGCCGGGGACCGGTCCCGCCGGTCCCGCGGCTGGGCTCCTGGCGGCCCGGCACCCTCACCCCGGCCGGGCTGGCGGCGGACGTCCGGGCGGCCGGACGGACCCGGATCGGCGGCCTGCCGGCGTCCACGCTGGCGCACCCGCGGTACTGAGCGCGCACCGGCCGCGGCCTGCTGCCTCCGGGTGACCGGGTTCGGGTGAGTTCCGGCCCCGAGTGGGTAGGCTCCCCGACCATGGAGCACCAGGTCTTCGTCCCGGCCCCCACCGACAGGCTCGGCGCCGCGCTGACCGACCCCGCTCGCGTGGCCCGCGCCGTCCCCGGCCTGCACCAGGACGCCGGTGCGGAACCGGTCGCCGGGCGGCTGAAGCTCCGCGTCGGCGGCCACTCCGTCACCTACCGGGGCACGGCCCGCGTGACCCGCCGCGAGGACGGCGCGTACACCGTGACGGCCGAGGCCACGGAGGCCCGCGGCGCCGGCTCGGTCTCGCTGGCCCTGACCCTGCGCCTGGCGGACGCCGAGGGCGGCTGCACGGTCACGGTCGAGGGCACGGCGGACACGGCCGGCCGCATCACGGAACTGCCCGCGGAGACGGTCGCGTCGGCGGCGGCCAGGCTGCTGAGCCGGTTCCTGGAGGCGCTGGCCACGGAGGAGGACCCGGCCGAGGACCCGGACGAGGACCCGGCGGACGACGAGGGCTCGGCGGACGACGAGGGCCCAGCGGACGGCGAGGGTTCGCCGGAGGGCGAGGGTCCGGCCGCCGGTGAGCACGTGACCGACGCGGACGAGGGCCTGACCGACGCGGACGAGAACCCGGCGGACGGCGGAGCCGCGGACGAGGACGCGTCCCGCCCGGGCGGCGAGGACGTGGCCCAGCCACCGGACCGGGCCCCGGACACGGGCACCGCCGAGCAGTCGCAGCCCCCCGCCGGTGCCGCCCCCCGCCCCTCCGTCTTCGACACCGAGGTCCCTCCGCCCGCCCTCGATCCGGCGACGGACGACGACGCAGCCGACACCGACACCGCCGCCACCGGAACCGGCAGCGCCACCGGCAGCGGCACCGGCGTCCGCGGCGGTGACGGCCACCGCCCCGCCCACCCGGACGGCCTCGCCGAGGACTTCGCCGACACCGGCGAACCGCCCGCCGAGGCCGCGCACGCCCGCCGCACGATGATCGGCCGCAGCGCCGAGGAGGTCGACCACGCCCCGCCGCGCGGCCGGTACGCCCCCGTGCCCGCCCCGCAGGCCGGCAGCGGCCACCCGGTCCTGCGCTGGGCGGCCCCCGCCGCCGCGGTGGCCCTCGCCTCGGCGATCGTGGTCTCCCGCGCCCTGCGCAGACGACGCTGAACGTCCTGCGTACACCGCCCCGGACAGCCCGCTAGGGTCGGTCGGGTGAGCAACGAAGACATCACGCTGACCGCGGGTGAAGCGGAAGTACGCGTCAGTCCCGCAGGCGGCGGCCGGATCAGCGGGCTCAAGGTCGGCGACCTGGAACTGCTGCGGCAGGGCCCCCGCTTCGGCTGCTTCCCGATGGTGCCCTGGTGCGGCCGGACCCGGGACGGCCGCTTCCTGGACGGCGGCACCGTGCGCCGCATGCCGCTGAACGCCCCGCCGCACGCCATCCACGGCACCGCGCGCGACGGCGCCTGGCGCACCGCGCGCGTCTCGGCGGACGAGGCGGTGATCACGTACGAGCTGACCGAGCCCTGGCCGCACCCCGGCCGCGTCACCCAGGTCGTCGCGCTCGCCGAGGACAGCCTGACGCTGACCATGTCCGTGGAGACGTACGAGGACTCCTTCCCGGCGCAGCTCGGCTGGCATCCGTGGTTCCAGCGGAACCTCGGCGGCGCGGACGTGCGGCTCGACTTCAAGGCGGCCTGGCAGGAGGAGCGCGGCGCCGACCACCTGCCCACCGGCAACCGGATCGCCCCGGAACCCGGCCCGTGGGACGACTGCTTCGGCATGCCCGGCGGAGTCGACGTCACCCTGACCTGGCCCGGCCGGCTCCAGCTGAAGGTGGCCAGCCGGGAGGAGTGGGTGGTGGTCTACGACGAGCAGGCCGAGGCCGTCTGCGTCGAGCCGCAGACCGGGCCGCCCAACGGCCTGAACACCCTTCCGCGCCTGGTCACCCCGCTGGACCCGCTGGAGGCGAGCACCACCTGGACCTGGCGGCGCCTCTAAGCTGGTCGCCATGACGGACGTACGTGGCGCACTGCTGCAGCAGATCAAGGACAAGGCCGTGGTGCACGGCAAGGTGACCCTCTCCTCCGGTCTGGAGGCCGACTACTACGTCGACCTGCGCCGCGTGACCCTCGACGGCGAGGCCGCCCCGCTGGTCGGCCAGGTGCTGCTGGACCTGACCGCCGACCTGGAGTTCGACGCGGTCGGCGGGCTCACCATGGGCGCCGACCCGGTCGCCGCCGCCATGCTGCACGCCGCCGCGGCGCGCGGCCGGCGGCTGGACGCCTTCGTGGTCCGCAAGGCCGCCAAGGCGCACGGGCTCCAGCGGCGCGTGGAGGGCCCGGACATCGCGGGCCGCCGGGTCCTGGTGGTGGAGGACACCTCCACCACCGGCGGTTCCCCGCTGACCGCCGTGGAGGCCGTGCGGGAGGCCGGGGCCGAGGTCGTCGCCGTCGCCACCATCGTGGACCGGGCGACCGGAGCCGCTCAGAAGATCGAGGCCGGTGCGGGTGTTCCCTACCGGTTCGCCTTCTCGAAGGACGAACTGGGTCTGGACTGACGCCCGCAAGCACCGGTTTCCACCGGCGCGTGGACCATCGGCTCAGGTCTGGGAAGATGGGGCCGACGATGACGTCGCCCCCCAGGTCTAGGTCAGGGCCGTAGCACGCAGAACGCCAACCCGCACACCCAAGGAGCGGACAGATGCCCATCGCAACCCCCGAGGTCTACAACGAGATGCTCGACCGGGCGAAGGCAGGCAAGTTCGCCTACCCGGCCATCAACGTGACCTCGTCGCAGACCCTGAACGCGGCGCTGCGCGGCTTCGCCGAGGCCGAGAGCGACGGCATCGTCCAGATCTCTACCGGCGGGGCCGAGTTCCTCGGCGGCCAGTACAGCAAGGACATGGTGACGGGCGCGGTCGCCCTCGCCGAGTACGCGCACATCCTGGCCGAGAAGTACCCGGTCAACATCGCGCTGCACACCGACCACTGCCCGAAGGACAAGCTGGACGGGTACGTGCGTCCGCTGATCGCGGTCTCCGAGGAGCGCGTGAAGGCCGGCCGCAACCCGCTGTTCCAGTCGCACATGTGGGACGGTTCGGCCGAGACCCTCGCCGACAACCTCGCCATCGCCCAGGAGCTGCTGGAGCGCACCCGCGCCGCCAAGATCATCCTCGAGGTGGAGATCACCCCGACCGGCGGCGAGGAGGACGGTGTCACGCACGAGATCAACGACGAGCTGTACACCACGGTCGACGACGCGATCCGCACCGCCGAGGCGCTGGGCCTGGGCGAGAAGGGCCGCTATCTGCTGGCCGCCTCCTTCGGCAACGTGCACGGCGTGTACAAGCCGGGCAACGTCGTGCTCCGCCCCGAGCTGCTGAAGGAGCTGAACGACGGCGTCGCCGCCAAGTTCGGCAAGGCCGCTTCCCCCGGCCCCTTCGACTTCGTCTTCCACGGCGGCTCCGGCTCCAGCGAGCAGGAGATCCAGACGGCGCTGGAGAACGGCGTGGTGAAGATGAACATCGACACCGACACCCAGTACGCCTTCACCCGGCCGGTCGCCGCGCACATGTTCCAGAACTACGACGGCGTCCTGAAGGTCGACGGCGAGGTCGGCAACAAGAAGGCCTACGACCCGCGCACCTGGGGCAAGCTGGCCGAGGCGAGCATGGCCGCGCGTGTCCTCCAGGCCACGCAGCACCTGCGCTCGGCGGGCAACAAGATCAAGTAAGCGCGCGCGGTACCCGGCGGGCCCGGCGGCTGTCCAAGCCGCCGGGCCCGCTGTATACCTGGGGCATGCCCGGTGTCCGGCTGGCCTCGTCCCGGGGCCGGTGGCTGCTGTTCACCACGGTCCTCGGGTCCGGCATGGTGATGCTGGACTCCACGGTCGTCAACGTCGCCCTGCCGCGCATCGGCCGTGATCTGCACGCGAGCCTCGCCGCCCTCCAGTGGACGGTCAACGCGTACCTGGTGACGCTGGCCGGCCTGATCCTGCTCGGCGGCTCGCTCGGCGACCGGTACGGCCGCCGGAAGGTCTTCGTGCTCGGCGTCGCCGCGTTCGCCGCGGCCTCCCTGCTGTGCGGGCTCGCCCCGACCCCGGGCGTGCTGATCGCGGCGCGCGCGGTGCAGGGGGTCGGCGGCGCCCTGTTGACGCCCGGCTCGCTCGCGCTCATCCAGGCGTCCTTCCACCCCGACGACCGCGGGCGGGCGGTCGGCCTGTGGTCCGGCTTCGGCGGGATCGGCGCGGCCGTCGGCCCGTTCCTCGGCGGCTGGCTGGTGTCCGGGCCCGGCTGGCGCTGGGTGTTCCTGCTGAACGTGCCGCTGGCGGTGCTGTGCGTGCCGGTCGCGCTGCGGCACGTGCCGGAGTCCGCCGGCCGGCGGGCCCACGGCCGCTTCGACGTCCTCGGCGCGGTGCTGGGCGCGCTGGCCCTGGCCCTGCTGACGTACGCCCTCATCGAGGCCCGCGCGGGCCTGCTGCCGGTGGCCGTGACCGGGGCGGCGGGCCTGGCCGCCGCGGTGGCCTTCGGGTACGTCGAGACGCACCGCGCGGAGCCGATGCTGCCGCCGGACATCTTCGCCGGCCGCCAGTTCACGGCGGTCAACCTGGTCACGGTGTGCGTGTACGCGGCCTTCGGCGGCTTCTTCTTCCTCACCGCGCTCCAGCTCCAGGTGGTGGCGGGCTACTCGCCGCTGGCCGCCGGCACGGCCCTGCTGCCCACCACCGCGCTGATGCTGCTGTTCTCGGCCCGCTCGGGCGCGCTGGCCGACCGCACCGGCCCCCGGCTGCCGCTGACCGCCGGTCCGCTGCTGTGCGCGGCGGGGACGCTGCTGATGCTGCGGGTGGGGCAGGACGCCGACTACCCGAGGGACGTCCTGCCCGCGCTGCTGGTGCTGGGCGCCGGCATGGTCACCCTGGTCGCGCCCCTGACGGCCACGGTCCTCGCCTCCGTCGACACCGCGCGGGCGGGCCTGGCCAGCGGGGTCAACAACGCGGCGGCGCGCGCGGCGGGCCTGCTGGCCGTGGCGGCGCTGCCGCTGCTGACGGGGATGGGCCCGCAGGCGTACCGGTCGCCCACGGCGTTCGACGCGGCGTACGACCGGGCGATGCCGCTCTGCGCGGGTGCGCTGGTGCTGGGCGCGGTCCTGGCCTTCGCCCTGGTCCGCCGCCCGGCCGTGGACCGCCCCCGCCCGGAGTGCCGGACCCACGGCCAGGTGACGGCCCCGCCGCTGGAGGGGGAGCCGCCGGAGGGCGGGCGCGAGCGCCGGGGCGGACAGCGGGCGGACGGGGGCTGACCGGGCTTCCCGGGGCCCGGAAGGCTCCGGACGCGGCTGCGGTCACCTCCGGACGCGGGTTGCGGTCACCTCGGTACCCGGCCGCGGCCGCCGCCGTACCGGCCGCGGTGACCGCCGTACCCGGCCGTGCTCACCGCCGTACCCGGCCGTGGGAGCCCGTCGCCGTGCCCGTACGCCACACTGAACCCATGACGATTCACGAGAACCTCCTCGGCGGCCCGCCCCCGACCCGGCTGCCCGACGACCCCGGGCCCCGCGAGGCCCTGGCGGCCGGCACCCCGCCCGCGGACGTCGCCGCCAAGCACCCCACCTCCTCCCTCGCCTGGGCCCAGTTGGCCGACGAGGCGTTCGAGCGGGGCTCGGTCGTGGAGTCGTACGCCTACGCCCGTACGGGTTACCACCGCGGTCTGGACGCCCTGCGCCGCAACGGCTGGAAGGGCCACGGCCCGGTGCCCTGGGAGCACGAGCCGAACCGCGGCTTCCTGCGCGCCCTGCACGGCCTCGCCCGCGCCGCCCAGGCGATCGGCGAGCAGGAGGAGTACGAGCGCTGCTCGCAGTTCCTGAAGGACTCCTCGCCGGCGGCGGCCCAGACCCTGGGCTGACCCGCACGGGTGCCACCGGAGTCGCCGTGATCACACCGGTGAAGGCCCGTCTGGCGACAGGCGGGCCTTGCCGTCCCCCGGGGCATTGCGCAGGATGGCGGGGTGGGGACCGGGGCCCCCGTGCCGGCATCGGCAGGGGCGGACCGCTACCCGGAGTAACAACAGGAGACAGCGATGTCCCAACAGGCTCACCCCCCTCACCAGGCCGCTGAGCCCGAGACCCCGAACCTGGATTTCGCGGGGACGACGCCGTACGAGGACTACGTCAAGGCCGACGTGCTCACCCACCTCCAGCACCTCCTCTCCGACGATCCCGCGGAGATGGTCTTCCTGGTGACCACCCAGGTCATGGAGCTGTGGTTCACGGTGATCGTGCACGAGTGGGAGACGGCCGCCCGGGCGCTCCGCTCGGACGACGTGCCGGCCGCGCTCGCCGCGCTGAAGCGGTCCACGCGCGAACTGGAGGCCCTGAACGCCTCCTGGAAGCCGCTCGGACAGCTGACCCCGGCCCAGTTCAACGCCTACCGCGGCGCGCTCGGCGAGGGGTCCGGCTTCCAGTCGGCGATGTACCGGCGGCTGGAGTTCCTGCTCGGCGAGAAGTCCGCCTCCATGCTCGTCCCGCACCGCGGCGCCCCGCGCGTCCACGCGGAGCTGGAGAAGGCACTGCACGAGCCGAGCCTGTACGACGAGGCGGTACGGCTCCTCGCGCGCCGCGGCCACGCCGTACCCGACGCCGTGCTGGACCGGGAGGTCTCCGCGCGGTACGAGCCCTCGGACGCCGTGGAGGACGCCTGGGCCGCCGTCTACGCGGGCGACCCGGACGACGAACTGGCCCGGCTGGGCGAGGCGCTGACGGACGTGGCGGAGCTGGTGTGGCGGTGGCGCAACGACCACCTGGTGGCCACCCGGCGCGCGATGGGCGCCAAGTCCGGCACGGGCGGCTCCGCCGGCGTGGCCTGGCTGGAGAAGCGGGCCCGCAAGAACGTGTTCCCCGAGCTGTGGACGGCGAGGTCCCATGTCTGAACTGTCCCTGCACGCCGAGAAGCTGGACGCGGCGGACGACCTCGCGCCGCTGCGGGACCGCTTCGTCCTGGACGACGTGGTCTATCTGGACGGCAACTCGCTGGGCGCCCTGCCCGCGCACGTCCCCGGCCGGCTGGCGGACGTGGTGCGCCGCGAGTGGGGCGAACTGCGCATCCGCTCCTGGGAGGAGAGCGGCTGGTGGACGGCGCCCGAGCGGGTCGGCGACCGGATCGCCCCGCTGGTGGGCGCGGCGCCCGGCCAGCTCGTCGTCGGCGACTCGACCAGCGTCAACGTCTTCAAGGCGCTGGTCGCGGCGGTCCGCATGGCGGAGGACGGCCGTGACGAGATCCTGGTCGACGCCACGACCTTCCCCACGGACGGCTACATCGCCGAGTCGGCGGCCCGGCTGACCGGCCGCACCCTGCGCGCCGTGACCCCGGCCGAGGTGCCGGGCGCGCTGAGCGGGCGCACCGCCGCGGTGCTGCTCAACCACGTCGACTACCGCACCGGCCGGCTGCACGACCTGCCGGCGCTCACCGCCGCGGTCCACGCCGCGGGCGCCCTCGCGGTGTGGGACCTGTGCCACAGCGCGGGCGCGCTGCCGGTCGGCCTGGACGAGCACGGCGTCGACCTCGCGGTGGGCTGCACCTACAAGTACCTGAACGGCGGCCCGGGTTCACCGGCGTACCTGTATGTGCGCCGGGAACTCCAGGACCGCTTCGACTCGCCGCTGCCGGGCTGGAACTCGCACTCCGAGCCGTTCGGGATGAGCCCCGCCTACGCCCCGGCGCCGGGTGCCCTGCGCGGCCGGGTCGGCACGCCGGACATCCTCTCGCTGCTCGCGCTGGAGGCCGCCCTCGACGTCTGGGACGGGGTGTCCGTGGCCGCCGTCCGCGCCAAGTCCCTGGCGCTGACGGACTTCTTCCTGCGGTGCGTGGCCGAGTACACCGAGCCCGGCCGGGTGGAGTGCGTGACGCCCGAGCGGCATGCGGAGCGGGGCAGCCAGATCGCCCTGCGCTGTCCGGACGCGGGCGAGGTGATGAAACGCCTGATCGCCCGCGGGGTGGTCGGCGACTTCCGCCACCCCGACATCCTCCGCTTCGGCTTCACCCCGCTCTACCTGGGCTTCCGCGAGACGGAGCGGGCGGTGCGGGTGCTGGCGGAGGAGCTGGCGTAGGGGAGCGGACCGGGCGGGCACGGGCGCCGGACAGGCAGGGCGCGCCCGTGCCCGCCCCTCCCGTCACCGTGCGTGACATTCCGGTGTCCCCGCATGTCACCGGCCTGGTACCGTCCCCGCCAACGGCCGGGCCCGCACCCGGTCCGCCGTCCCTTCCCGCAGCGGCCCGAGCCCGGGAGGGACCCCATCGTCGCTGAGAGGTTGGAGCATGCCGGACGACGCCGCAGCAGCCCGCGCCGCCGCCGAGGAGGAGTCGGCCTTCTCGCACGCGCCGGTCGGTCCGGACGCCACCGCCGCGTACGGCGACCACCCCGACCAGGTGATCGACTTCTACGCCCCCCGCTCCGGCCCGGGCACCGCCGCTCCCGCGTACCCCGCCCCGCTGGTCGTCGTCCTGCACGGCGGGGCCTGGCGCGCCCGCCACGACCGCCGCCACGTCACCCCCTTCGCGGACTACCTGGCCCGCCGGGGGTTCGCGGTGGCCAACGTCGAGTACCGGCGCGGAGGCACGCCGCTGATCCCGGCGCAGCCCACCGGGTCGGAGGCGGACGACGTGCCGCCCGCCGGGCGCTGGCCCGACACCTTCGACGACGTGGCGGCGGCCCTGGACGCCCTGCCCGCGCTGGTCCGCCGGGCGCTGCCGCAGGCGGACGCCCGCCGCACGGTGCTGACCGGCCACTCGGCGGGCGGCCACCTCGCGCTGTGGGCGGCGGCCCGGCACGTGCTGCCCGCGGACGCCCCCTGGCGGACCGCCGGCCCGGCGCCGCTGCGCGGGGTGGTCGCGCTCGCGCCCATCGCGGATCTGGAGGTGGCGGAGAAGCTGGCGGTGTGCGCGCACGCGTCCCGGCAACTGCTGGGCGGGCGCGAGGCGTTCACCGGGCGCCGGGCCTATGCGGACCCGGCGCTGCTGCTGCCGACCGGTATCGCCACGACCCTGGTCCAGGGCCGGGCCGACCTGGTGGTGCCGCATCCGGTGGCCGAGTCGTACGCGGAGGCGGCGGCGAGGGCGGGGGAGGTGGTGGGGCTGACGCTGCTGGAGGACGTGGGCCACTTCCCGCTGATCGACCCGGCGGCGGACGCCTGCGCGGTGGTGGCCGAGGAGATCGCCCAACTGGCCTGGTGACAGCCCGTAGTGCCTGACGGGCCTGGTGACAGCCCGCAGTGCCTGACCGGCCTGGTGACAGCCCGTAGTACCTGAGGAGGACGCCCGAAGACCCCTCTCCAAGGGGACGACCGGGCCCCCGGCCCGCGCCTACCGTCTTCCCGTGACCGAGACGACGCATACGCAGACCACACCGCCGAGGGCGGCCGGACGGCCCCGCAGTCCGGAGCTCCGGCTGGTCGCCGACGCCCTGCGCGGACTGCGGCAGGACCTGTTCCAGGGGGCCTTCGCCTACCGCCCGCTGCCCCGCGCGGCCGTCGACGGCCCGCTCGCCCGCCACCTGTCCGCCCGCGCGCGGTGGTACGCGGCCTGGACCCCGCACCTGCTGGTGGCCGGCGCCGGCGTGGCCGCGATGTTCGCCAACGCGGCCGCGTTCCGCGAAGGCCAGGTGCCGCGGCTGCTGTACGGGTTCCTCGCGCTGGCCCCGGTGCTGCTGACCCTGGTCCGTCCGGTCGGCGCGTTCTGGCTGTCGCTGGCGGCGACCGCGGTCACCGCGGCGGCCGGCGACAGCTGGGACAGCTGGCCGTGGCTGCCCGGGAGCTTCCTCGCCCACGTCGTGGTGCTCACGGTCGTGGCGCTGCGCACCCGGCCGCGCGCCGCGGCCTGGATGTGGCTGCTGTCCGCGGTCTACGGCCTGTGGAGCGTGTCCGTCCTGGGCGCGAACCACTACCAGGTCGACGCGGCCCAGATGATCCTCCTGTCCGCGCTGCTCCTGCTGGCCGTCGCCGTGCGGCACATCCGCCGGCAGGCCCGGCAGGAGGTGACCGCCCAGCAGACGGTGACCGAGCACGAGCGCTCGCGCCGCACGCTGCTGGAGGAGCGCACCACGATAGCCCGCGAGCTGCACGACGTGGTCGCCCACCACATGTCGGTCGTCGCGATCCAGGCGGAGGCCGCGCCGTACCGGGTGCAGGACCCGCCGCCGGAGCTGGAGCAGGCGTTCGTCACCATCCGGGAGAACGCGGTGGCGGCCCTGACCGAGCTGCGCCGCGTCCTCGGAGTGGTCCGCGCCGAGGACTACGAGGCCCCGGACACCCCGCAGCCCACCCTGGCCGATCTGGACGGCCTGCTCGCCAACGTCCGGGAGGCCGGCGTGGCGGCGGAGAAGGCGGTGACCGGTGCGGTGCGGGAGCTGCCGCAGGGCGTGGAGCTGTCGGCGTACCGGATCGTGCAGGAGGCGCTCAGCAACACCCTGCGGCACGCGCCCGGGGCGAGCGCCCGGGTCGAGATCGGCTATGTCCTCGGCGGTCTGGGACTGCGCGTGGTCAACGGCCCGCCACCGGCTCCGCACCTGTCCAAGGCGTCCCCCGGCGCCGGGCACGGCATCACGGGCATGCGCGAGCGGGTCTCCATGCTGGACGGCGAGATGACGGCACAGGCCACGGCCGCGGGCGGCTACGAGGTGACGGTGTTCCTGCCGGTGCCGGCCGCGGTCCCGGCGGCCGGGGACGGGGCATGACGATCCGGGTGCTGGTCGCCGACGACCAGATGATGGTCCGGGAGGGCTTCTCGGTCCTGCTGAACGCGATGCCGGACATCGAGGTCGTGGGCGAGGCCGTCAACGGCCGGGAGGCGGTCGAGCGGGTCCGGGAGCTGGCTCCGGACGTGGTGCTGATGGACATCCGCATGCCGGAGCTGAACGGCATCGAGGCGACCCGGGAGATCGTCGCCGCGGACGCGTCGGCCAAGGTGCTGGTGCTGACCACGTTCGACCTGGACGAGTACGTGTACCAGGCGCTGCGCGCGGGCGCCTCCGGGTTCCTGCTCAAGGACGCCTCGGCCCGCCGGCTGGCGGACGGGGTGCGGGTGGTGGCGGCCGGCGAGGCGCTGCTGGCTCCCTCGGTCACCCGGCGGCTGATCACCGAGTTCTCCCGGCTGGCGGACAGCCCGCGGCTGACACCGGCGGCGCGGACGGCGTACGGGGAGCTGACGGAACGCGAGACGGAGGTGCTGGTGCTGATCGCCCGGGGTCTGTCGAACGCGGAGATCGCCGCCCGGCTGGTGGTGGCGGAGTCGACGATAAAGACCCATGTGAGCCGCGTGCTGGTCAAACTCGGCCTGCGCGACCGCACCCAGGCGGCGGTGTTCGCGTACGAGGCGAGGCTGGTCACACCCGGGTGAGCCCGGCTAGCGTCCGTGCATGGCTGCTGCGGACCTCGCCTTCGACCCGTGGGACCCGGCGTTCCTCGCCGATCCCCGTCCGGCCTACGCCGAGCTGCGGGCCCGCGGCCGGGTGATCCGGTACGAGCCGACCGACCAGTGGCTCGTCCCGCACCACGCGGACGTCTCGGCGCTGCTGCGGGACCGCCGGCTCGGCCGCACCTACCGGCACCGGTTCACGCACGAGGAGTTCGGCCGCACCCCGCCCCCGCCGGAGCACGAGCCGTTCCACACCCTGAACGACCACGGGATGCTCGACCTGGAGCCGCCGGACCACACCCGGATCCGGCGCCTGGTGGCGAAGGCGTTCACCCCGCGCACGGTGGAGCGGCTGCGGCCCTACGTCCACGAGCTGGCCCGGGACCTGGTGGCGGCCCTGGTCCGCGCGGGCGGCGGTGACCTGCTGACGGACGTGGCGGAGCCGCTGCCGGTGGCGGTGATCGCCGAGATGCTCGGCATCCCCGGGGCGGACCGGGCCCGGCTGCGGCCGTGGTCGGCGGACATCTGCGGGATGTACGAGCTGAATCCGTCCGAGGAGACAGCGGCGAGGGCGGTCCGGGCGTCGCGGGAGTTCTCCGACTGCCTCCGCGAGCTGATCGCGGCCCGCCGCCGGGAGCCCGGCGAGGACCTGATCTCCGGCCTGATCGCGGCCCACGACGAGGGCGAGCGCCTCACCGAGCAGGAGATGATCTCCACGGCGGTGCTGCTGCTCAACGCGGGCCACGAGGCGACGGTCAACGCCACGGTGAACGGCTGGTACGCCCTGTTCCGCCACCCCGGCCAGCTCGCCGCGCTGCGCGCCGACCACCGGCTGGTGCCGTCCGCGGTGGAGGAGCTGCTGCGCTACGACACCCCGCTCCAGCTCTTCGAACGCTGGGTGCTGGACGACATCGAGATCGACGGCACGACGATCCCGCGGGGCTCCGAGATCGCCATGCTGTTCGGCTCCGCCAACCACGACCCGGCCGTCTTCGCCGACCCCGGCCGCCTGGACCTCGCCCGCGCGGACAACCCGCACCTGTCGTTCAGCGCGGGCATCCACTACTGCATCGGCGCCCCGCTGGCCCGGATGGAACTCGCGGCCTCGCTGACGGCCCTGCTGGAGCAGGCGCCCGCGCTCACCCTGACGGCGGAACCGGAGCGCAGGCCGAACTTCGTGATGCGGGGACTGCGCGGACTGAGCGTGGCGGTGGGCTGACCCCGGCCCCGGGCGGGCGGCCCGGACGGGCACCCGCACCGGCGCGGGCGTCACCGCCGCGGGGCCGCCGGGGGCGCCGTCACCGGTCGGCGGGCAGGACGAGCCCCCAGGCGCCCTCGGCCACCCGCCAGGTCCGCCGGCGCACCGGCCCGGTCACCGACGCGTCCGCCCGGTAGCGGAAGTCCGCCCCGGTGACCGTCACCGTGCGGCCGGTGGCCAGCAGCGGCGTCGCCTCCGCGCCCACCGACAGCGGTCGCACCTCCACCGCGGCCACCCCGTCCGCGCCCGGCGTCACCGACACCGCCTGCACCGGCTGGTCCAGGTCGATCACCGTCGCGCCGTCCACCTCCACCCGGAGCCGGGCCGGACCGGTGGCGGGCCGCACGGGCCGCGGGGCCAGGGTGCGCACCAGGGAGCGGTACCAGGGCCGGCCCGGGACTGCCGGCACCGGCTCGGCGGCGGTCTCGCGCACCGGCGCCGGCGGGATGCCGAGCGTGCCCAGCACCACGCCGTCGCTGTCGTCGACCAGCAGGTCGAGCCGCCGTTCGACACCGTCCAGGACCGCCCGCGCCGCCGCGACCGCGCCACCGGGCACGCCGAGCGACTCGGCGAGGGCGGTGTCCCCGACCGGCACCACCGACAGCGGGCACCCGGCCAGCTCCCGCCGCCGGTGCAGTACGGCGACCGCCCGCGCCAGGGCCCGGCCGTCCCCGATCACGACCGGCCGCCGTGCACCCCTCCGGCCCAGTGCCCGGGCGAACTCCTCCGGCCCCTCCGGCAGACACAGTTTGGCCGCCGCACCCGCGCTGAGCACGTCTTTCGCGATCCGTACGGACTCCCCGTCCGTCTGCCGTGCCGCCGAATCGATGATCACCAGCAGCTGATCGGACGTCGCGGAAGTCGCCACCTCGGTCCTGCCTCGCTTCCTCGGGTAGCATCTTTGTGCAAGAGCCCCTTGCGCTATTGCGCCAGGGGCTTCGTCTATTCCGGGGCATCCGGTCCGACGGTTGTGCGACCAACGACGGTCGCGGTGGTACGCGGCGGTGAACCTTACGCCCACGCCCCCGACCTTGGACATGCCCCGCCCGGAAGGGGTGTACGCGCGTGCCCGCACTTGTGCTGCTCGGTGCTCAGTGGGGTGACGAAGGCAAGGGAAAGGCGACGGACCTGCTCGGTGGTTCCGTCGATTACGTGGTGCGTTACCAAGGCGGCAACAACGCCGGTCACACGGTCGTCGTGGGCGACCAGAAGTACGCACTCCACCTCCTCCCTTCCGGAATCCTGTCGCCCGGCTGTACGCCGGTCATCGGCAACGGTGTCGTCGTCGACCCGTCGGTCCTGCTCTCCGAGCTGAGCGGTCTGAACGAGCGTGGCGTCGACACGTCCAAGCTCCTGATCAGTGGTAACGCGCACGTCATCACGCCGTACAACGTGACCGTCGACAAGGTGACGGAACGCTTCCTCGGCAAGCGCAAGATCGGCACGACCGGCCGCGGCATCGGCCCGACCTACGCGGACAAGATCAACCGCGTGGGCATCCGGGTCCAGGACCTGTACGACGAGTCGATCCTCCAGCAGAAGGTGGAGGCGGCCCTCGACGTCAAGAACCAGATCCTCACCAAGCTGTACAACCGGCGCGCGATCGCCGCGGACCAGGTGGTCGAGGAGCTGCTGGGCTACGCCGAGCAGATCAGGCCGTACGTCGCCGACACGGTGCTGGTCCTGAACCAGGCGCTGGAGGACGACAAGGTCGTCCTGTTCGAGGGCGGCCAGGGCACCCTGCTGGACATCGACCACGGCACTTATCCCTTCGTCACCTCCTCCAACCCCACCGCGGGCGGTGCCTGCACCGGCGCCGGTGTGGGCCCGACGAAGATCAGCCGGGTCATCGGCATCCTCAAGGCGTACACGACCCGTGTCGGCGCCGGCCCGTTCCCGACCGAGCTGTTCGACGAGGACGGCGAGGCACTGCGGCGCATCGGCGGCGAGCGGGGCGTCACCACCGGCCGGGACCGCCGCTGCGGCTGGTTCGACGCGGTCATCGCCCGCTACGCCACCCGCGTCAACGGCCTGACCGACTTCTTCCTCACCAAGCTGGACGTCCTCACCGGCTGGGAGGAGATCCCGGTCTGCGTGGCCTACGAGATCGACGGCAGGCGCGTCGAGGAACTGCCGTACTCGCAGACCGACTTCCACCACGCCAAGCCGGTCTACGAGACCCTGCCGGGCTGGAGCGAGGACATCAGCAAGGCGAAGACGTTCGCCGACCTGCCGAAGAACGCCCAGAACTACGTCAAGGCGCTGGAGGAGATGTCCGGCGCCCCGATCTCCGCGATCGGCGTGGGTCCGGGCCGGAACGAGACGATCGAGATCAACTCGTTCCTGTAGGCACCGCGCGGTCCCTGGTGCCGGCGCCCGCCGGTCCCGCCTCCGGGCGGGCCGGCGGGCGCCGGCGTCTGCCGGCCCGGCCGGCCTAGCTGAACACGATCATCGAGCCCTGGGCCAGGGAGCGGGTCGCCGCCGCGTGCAGACCCAGCCAGACGTGGCGTTCGCGGGCGAAGGGACTGGGGTCGTACGGGGCGGGGACGGCCGGTTCCTCCAGTTCCGTGGGGGCCGCCGGCGGGGCGGGTGCCGCCGGGGGGTTGGCCGCGTCGATGCCGATCGACGGCGCCACGTACTGCAGTTCCCGCAGCAGGGCGTGCGCGGAGCCCAGCGGGCCGCCGCCCGCGAGGAGTTCGTCGTTCGACAGCGGGTGCGGGAAGTCCACGGGGACGTACGCGCCCGCGTGGTCGTAGTGCCAGACGAGGTGCGACTGCTGGGCGGTCGACTCGAACATCTCCAGCAACTGCTCGTAGTCCCCGCCCAGTTCGTCCACCGGGGTCACCGGCAGGCCGCAGACCTGGAGCAGGTAGGCCCGGCGCAGGAAGTGCAGGGCGTCGTAGTCGAAACCGGCGACCGGGGCGACGTCGCCGGACAGGCCCGGCATGTACTGGTACACCGGCACCGGGGGCAGGCCGGCCTCGGCCAGGGCCTTGTCGTACTGCGCGAGTTCCTCGGCGAAGGGGTTGTCCGGGGTGTGGCACAACACGTCCACGAGCGGTACCAGCCACAGATCACAGGCCAAAGAGAGCTCCTCGCATCGGCGGGCGCGCGGTCACGCACGGCAGCAGGTTCAGGGAAGGGTAGTCCGTACGGCCCAGCAAAGGCGCCCCTCGTACGGACCGTGGGGGCCGTATCGGTCATCTACCCGTTGGTCAGGTGTTCCAGCAGTGCCAGCGAGTGCGCGTTGGAGGCGGCCACCACCGACCGCGCGGTCTCGGCCTCGCGGCGGGCCAGCGCGTCGACCAGCTCGGTGTGCCCGGCCCACAGCCGGCCGCGCAGGTCGGGCAGGCGCAGCAGGTGCTGCACGGCGCAGACCCAGGACTGCACGCGCAGCCGGTGCAGGAAGTCGCCGAGGTAGGGGTTGCCGAACAGGGCGCTCAGCTCGCGCCAGAACCGCAGGTCGTAGCCGATGAGGATGGTCAGGTCACCGGCCGCGGCGGCCCGCTGGGCCTCCTCGCCGCGGCGGCGCACGGTGGTCAGGGCCGCGGCCGTGCGCGGGTCGCCGGGCGGGGAGTGGAAGGCGGGGTGGCCGGCGGTGAGGGCCTGGAACATGCCGTCGGTGACCAGGCTGCGCGCCTCGATCATGTTCCGGTAGTCGGTGACCGAGTAGTCGGGCACGCGGAAGCCGCGGTGCTGGTCGGCCTCCAGGATGCCCTGCGCGGACAGGTCGACCAGCGCCTCGCGGACAGGAGTGGCGGAGACGCCGTACTGGTCGGCGATCTCCTTCACGGTGAACGCCCGGCCCGGGCGCAGCCGGCCCGCGAGCACCTCGTCACGGAGCGCGTCCGCGATCTGCTGGCGCAGGGTGCTGCGCGTCACGGTGCCGTGGCCGGGCATGGTCCGTGCCTCTCCTCACACGTCCGGTTACGTACTTGTTCGACTCGTGATCACACGAGTCTCCATTGCTTACGAGCACGTCACCTTACGCGTTCGAATCGGTTCGAAGGCAGTCGTGGTTCGTCGGTGGTTCGTCTCTTTTCGACTGCCGACGGTCACACCGTGTGCTCGTCCGCCACGCTCAGCGCGGCGTCGAGCGCGGCCAGGCCCTCCTTCAGCTCGGCCTCGGTCGCGTTGCACGGCGGGACGACATGGGTGCGGTTCATGTTCACGAACGGCCACAGGCCGTGCCGCTTGGCGGCCGCCGTGAACGCGGCCATCGGCGCGTTCGCCTCCCCGGAGGCGTTGTACGGCACCAGCGGCTCGCGGGTCTCCCGGTCCCGCACCAGCTCCAGCGCCCAGAACATGCCGGTGCCGCGCACCTCGCCGACGCTCGGGTGCCGCGCGGCCAGCTCGGCGAGACCAGGTCCGACGACGCTCTCGCCCAGCCGCCGGGCGTTCTCCACCACGCCCTCCTCGGCCATCACGTTGATCGTGGCGACGGCGGCGGCGCAGGCCAGCGGGTGGCCGGAGTAGGTGAGACCGCCCGGGTAGGGGCGCTTGCCGAAGGTCTCCGCGATCCGCCCGGACACGGCCACGCCGCCCAGCGGCACGTAACCGGAGTTCACGCCCTTGGCGAAGGTCATCAGGTCCGGTACGACGCCGAACAGGTCCGCCGCGAACCACTCGCCGGTGCGGCCGAACCCGGCCATCACCTCGTCCAGCACGAAGACGATGCCGTACTTGTCGCACAGCGCGCGCACACCGGCCAGGTAGCCGGGCGGCGGGACCATGATCCCGGCGGTGCCCGGCACGGTCTCCAGGATGATCGCGGCGATCGTCCCCGGGCCCTCGAACTCGATCGTCGTCTCCAGGTGCTCCAGCGCCCGGGCGCACTCCTGCTCCTCGGTCTCGGCGTGGAAGCGGGAGCGGTAGAGGAACGGCGCCCAGAACCGGACGACACCGGCGGTGCCGCCGTCGGACGCCCAGCGGCGCGGGTCACCGGTGATGTTGACGGCCTGCTGGGTGCCGCCGTGGTACGAGCGGTACGCCGAGAGCACCTTCGGCCGGCCCGTGTGCAGCCGGGCCATGCGCACCGCGTGCTCGACGGCGTCCGCGCCGCCGTTGGTGAAGAAGATCTTGTCCAGGTCGCCGGGGGTCCGCTCGGCGATCAGCCGGGCCGCCTCCGAGCGCGCCTCGATCGCGAAGGCCGGCGCGAACGTGGTCAGCCGCGCGGCCTGCTCCTGGATCGCGGCGACGACCCGGGGGTGCTGGTAGCCGATGTTGGTGAAGACGAGCCCGCTGGTGAAGTCCAGGTACCGCGTGCCGTCGTAGTCCCAGAAGTACGACCCCTCGGCGCCGGCCACGGCGAGCGGGTCGATGAGGTCCTGCGCGGACCAGGAGTGGAAGACGTGCGCACGGTCCGCGGCCTTGACTGCGGCACCGGCTTCGGGGCTGGGCTGAGGGGTCATGCCGGTGAGGGTAGATGTCCGCGATGCGGAAACGACATCGGCGTCTTGTTCCGTGGACGCGGCGATTCCGCGACAGGTTGTCGACGGCCCGGTCCGCCGTCCCGCCCGGCCACTATTCTCGGTCGTCGCAGACCTATGGGGGGAAGGCGGGCACGGGGATGGAGAAGCTGGGAGCGGGTGATCCGCTCGGGGAGCCCCCGGCCGGCGGCCGGGGGCGGCTGGGGAGCTACCGGCTGCTGGCGCGGCTCGGCGCGGGCGGCATGGGCCAGGTGTACCTGGCCCGGTCCGACCGGGGCCGGACGGTCGCCGTCAAGGTCGTCCGGGAGGAACTGGCCGCGCGGGAGGAGTTCCGGGCCCGGTTCCGGCAGGAGGTGGTGGCCGCCCGGCGGGTCGGCGGGTACTGGACGGCGCCGGTGCTGGACGCGGACACCGAGGCGGCCGTGCCGTGGGTGGCGACCGGGTACGTGGCCGGGCCGAGCCTCCAGCAGGTCGTCGGGCACGACCACGGGGCGCTGCCCGAGCGGTCGGTGCGGATCATGGCGGCGGGGCTCGCGTACGCGCTCAAGGACATCCACGCGGCCGGGATCGTGCACCGGGACCTGAAGCCGTCGAACGTGCTGGTCACCATCGACGGGCCGCGCGTGATCGACTTCGGGATCGCGCGGGCGCTGGAGTCGGAGACCGCGGACGGGGCGGGGCTCACCCGGACCGGGGCGCTCGTCGGGTCGCCCGGGTTCATGGCGCCCGAGCAGGTGCGCGGGGACCGGATTACGCCCGCGTGCGACGTGTTCTGCCTGGGCTCCGTGCTGGCCTACGCGGCGACCGGCGCGCTGCCCTTCGGGACCGCCGACAGCGGGGTCCACGCGCTGATGTTCCGCATCGCCCAGGAGGAGCCGGACCTGACGGGGGTGCCGGAGGGCATCGCCGATCTGGTCCGGGACTGCCTGCGCAAGGACCCGGCGCAGCGGCCGTCGCTGGACACGGTCCTGGAGCGGACCGGCGCGGAGGACACCGTGGCCGGCGGGCGCTCGCGGGACCCCTGGCTGCCGGCCTCCCTGGTCGCCCAGCTCGGCCGGCACGCGGTACGGCTGCTGGAGGTGGAGGACCCGGAGCGGGAGGGCGGCCCCGCACCCGGAACCGACGGGCCCGACGACCGGCCGCTGCCGCCGCGCGCGGACGGCTCGGGCGGCCACCCGGGTGTCGGCGACGGTACGGCGGCCTCGTCGGCGGGTGCGGGGGGTTCCGAGGGCTGGCCGGTGCCTCTGCCGCGCGTGGAGGGCGCCGGTGGTCAGCCGGGCGTCGGTGGCGGGGTGGTCTCACCGGCTGGTGCGGGTGGTTCCGATGGCTGGCCGGTGCCTTCGCCCCGCGTGGACGGCTTCGGTGGTCACCCGGGTGGCGTCGGCAGTACGGCGGTCCCCTCGGCGGGTGCCGGCGGCGTCGGCGGTGGCAAGGTGTCGCCGGCCGAGGCGGGTGGTGTCGATGACTGGCCGGTGCCTCCGCCGCGCGGGGACGGCTCCGGTGGTCAGCCGGTGCCCCCGGCCGGCGCGGGCGGCCTCGGCGGCGGGTGGGAGGCGCCCGGTGCCGACGGCTGGCCGGTGCCCCGCGCGGGCGGTCCCGGTGACTGGCCGGTCCCGGTCGCCGGTGCCGGTGCGGGGCCGGGGAGTGTGCCGGGCGGTGTCGAGTCGTCGCCCGAGCATGCCGCCGTGTCGGACGGCCGGCCCGGCGGGGGCGACCATCCGCCCGGCGTCGCGCCCGGCCAGGCCCCGCCGCCCGCCAGACCTCCGGTGCCGCCCGGGTTCGGGACCGCTCCCCCCGCGCCCTATGGCGCCCCGCACCCCGGGCACCAGCCCCCCGCCTACGGCTACCCACAGCAGCCCGGCGCCGGGCCTTGGGGCACGGGGCAGCCGCTGTACCAGCCCTATGCCGGCGGACCCGGCGCCACCGCGCCGTACGGTCCGCAGGACGCCGGCGGGCCGGCGGAGGAGCGCCGCAGCGGCCGGTCCACCGCGCTGCTCCTGGTGATCGCGCTGGTCGTGGCGCTGGGCGCGGGCGGCTCGGTGTACGCGCTGATGAAGAACGGCGGCGAGGACAAGGACGGCGGCACGGCCGGCCCGGCGCCCACCGGCCGCTCCGCGCCCCCGGTCACCTCGCCCGGACCGACCGCCTCGAAGGACTCCGCCTCGCCCTCGGCCGCCGGGGCCGTCCCGGACGCCTATCTGGGCACCTGGCGGACGGTCATCGGCAACGCGAGCGGGACCAACACCCGCGAACTGACCATCCGGCAGGGCGAGGTGGGCGACACCGTGCTGACGCTGGTCGCGGAGGGGCCGGCCGAGGGCGGCGGGTCGTACCACTGCGTCTTCGAGGCGGAGCTGGCCGCACGGCCCGCCGGCGACGGTCCGCTGGCGATCGGGCCGTCCACCGTCACCTCCGGGGAACCCGCGTCCTCCTGCGCCCCGGGCGAGGCCACCGAGGTCAGCCTGTTGCCGGACGGCCGGCTGAAGCGGGCCAAGGCGACCGGCGAGGAGAGCCTGACGTACGACAAGGAGTGACCGGGCGGCCCGACGACGCCCCGGCGCGACCGGGGCCGGCATGATCCGGAGGAGAGGCGCTAACGCGGCTCCGGGGGCCGCTGCCGCGGCATGTTCGGCCGGTTTCCGTTCACCGGCGGCAGCGGCAGCCGGCCGCCCGCGCCCCCGGCCTCCTGCCGCGGCACCGCCGCCACCGCCGTCTGGATGCCGAGCGGGGCCGAGCCCGTGCGGAACTCCACCATCCAGTCGGTGGTCTCCGTGCGCACCAGCTCCGTGACGTCCTCCGAGAAGCGCCGCAGCACCGCCAGGCACCGCTCGGCCGCCTCGCTCGCCGTGCCCTCCGCCGGTCCGAGCACCTCCCGCACGCTCTCCGACGCCCAGTCGAACTGCAACACCTGGAGCCGCCGCTGCACCGCCTGGGCCGTGGCGACGTCCCTTATCCAGCCGGAGGTGAACCCGAAGAACCGGTCGGTGCCCACGCCGGCGACCCCGAGCAGCAGGGCCAGACAGCCCCAGGGCGCCACGCCGTCGGCCGCGCCGGTGAGGTCCAGCAGCGGCAGCGCCGCCCCGGCCACCGCGCCGGACGCCGCCGCGACCCGCAGCGCGCGCGCCCCGCGCCGCTTCCAGATCCGGTCCCGCAGATACCAGGCGGCCGTCTCCAGCGCCCGGCGCTCCACCCACCGGTACAGCTCGTCCAGCCGTTCGGCGGGCTCGCCCCAGTCCCCGAGCGGGAAGGCCCGCCCGGTCAGATCGCCCGGCCGCAGCCCGGCCGCGCCCTCGCCCCGCCCGTCCTGAGGCGGACCCTCGGGCTGCATCTCCGGCTGACCCACCCGGCACTCCCTACTGATCACGACCGGTCGCGTTGCGTGACATTCCATGCCGACGCGCGGCCACCTTCCTACCGCCCAACGGGTGGCGGAGAGGGAGCTTCGCCGCCTTTTCCGCTCGGAAGAGGGTCTTGATCAGGTAGAGGACTGGGGGCATCCTCACTCGAAAGAGTGGCAGGGCAGTGGCCGCGTGGACCACGTAGGCTCGTTGACGACTGAGGAGATGCCGCGGACGTCCTGGACGCCCGCGGGCATCGCAGACGACGACACGGAAGACGGCGAGGAGCTGATCGTGATCCCCGGTGGCCAGCCCAACATGCAGCAGTTGCTCCAGCAGGCGCAGAAGATGCAGCAGGACCTGCAGCGGGCGCAGGAGGAACTGGCGAACACGGAGGTCGACGGCCAGGCGGGCGGTGGCCTGGTGAAGGCCACCGTGACCGGCGCCGGTGAGCTGCGCGCGCTGAAGATCGACCCGAAGGCGGTGGACCCGGAGGACACCGAGACCCTCGCCGACCTGATCCTGGCGGCCGTCCAGGCGGCCAACGAGAACGCGCAGTCGCTCCAGCAGCAGAAGCTGGGCCCGCTGGCGCAGGGGCTGGGCGGCGGCTCCGGCATCCCGGGCCTGCCGTTCTGAGGACTCCGCCTTCCGAGCGGAGGCGGAAGCCAACTACCGTACGTACCGAAAGGTCTCCAGGAAGGGCAGTCCGTTGTACGAAGGCGTGGTCCAGGACCTCATCGACGAACTGGGGCGGCTCCCCGGCGTCGGTCCCAAGAGCGCGCAGCGGATCGCCTTCCACGTGCTGCAGGCTGAGCCGGCCGACGTGAAGCGGCTCGCGCACGCCCTCCTGGAGGTGAAGGCGAAGGTCCGCTTCTGCGCGACCTGCGGCAACGTGGCGCAGGAGGAGCTGTGCGGCATCTGCCGCGACCCGCGCCGGGACGTCTCCGTCATCTGCGTGGTGGAGGAGCCGAAGGACGTCGTGGCGATCGAGCGCACCCGTGAGTTCCGGGGCCGGTACCACGTGCTCGGCGGCGCGATCAGCCCGATCGAGGGCGTGGGACCCGACGACCTGCGTATACGGGAACTTCTCGCGCGGTTGGCCGACGGGACGGTCACGGAGCTGATCCTGGCCACGGATCCGAACCTGGAGGGCGAGGCGACGGCGACGTACCTCGCCCGCATGATCAAGCCCATGGGCCTGAAGGTCACCCGCCTGGCCAGCGGCCTCCCGGTGGGTGGCGACCTGGAGTACGCGGACGAGGTGACCCTCGGCCGCGCCTTCGAGGGGAGACGACTGCTAGATGTCTGACGCCACGCTGCATGCCACGACACGGGACCCGGACGACTTCGCGGTGCAGATCGCGGACCAGATGGAGAGCTTCCTGGTGGCCGTCACGGAGGTGGCGAGAGGCGACGAGCCGGAGTCGGCGGTCCCCTTCCTCCTCCTTGAGGTCTCCCAGCTCCTGCTGGCCGGCGGCCGGCTGGGCGCCCACGAGGACATCGTCCCGGAGGAGCGCTACGAGCCGGACCCGGGCCCCGAGCCGGACCTGGACGAGCTGCGCATGAACTTCGCCCGGCTGCTGGACCCGGTCGACGTCTACTCCGAGGTCTTCGACCCGTACGAGCCCCGCAAGGCGCCCGTGCCGGCGAGGATCTCCGACGACCTCGCCGACATCATCACCGACCTGCGGCACGGCATGGTCCACTACCGGGCGGGCCGCACCACCGAGGCCCTGTGGTGGTGGCAGTTCTCCTACTTCTCCAACTGGGGACCCACGGCCTCCGCGGTGCTGCGCGCCCTGCAGTCCGTGCTCATCCACGTCCGGCTGAACCAGCCCCTGGAGGAGCTGGACGGCCTGGACACCGACCAGGCCGACATCGGCGACGAGACGCTGGAGTTCGAGGCGGGCCGGGTGATGGCGGAGGAGATCGGCGGACCGCTGGGGATCCGGCCGGGCTCGTAGGCCGGACCCGCCGTACCCGCCGGGGCCGCGTCCCGCGGCGCTGTGACCCGGGGCACGTTCCGCGTGGCCGGGCGCACGGTGGGCAGGTTCCGGTCGCGGGCGCGCCGGATGTCTCACCATGCGGGACCAGGGTGGGGGAATTCGGGCGCTCGTTAGACTGAGCCGACATCAACGAACCGAGCGAGGAGCGCACGTGGGCCTTGTCGTGCAGAAGTACGGAGGCTCCTCCGTAGCCGATGCCGAGGGCATCAAGCGCGTCGCCAAGCGGATCGTGGAAGCGAAGAAGAACGGCAACCAGGTTGTCGTCGTCGTTTCCGCGATGGGCGACACGACGGACGAGCTGATCGATCTCGCCGAGCAGGTGTCTCCGATGCCTGCCGGGCGGGAATTCGACATGCTGCTGACCGCCGGAGAGCGGATCTCCATGGCCCTGCTGGCGATGGCGATCAAAAACCTGGGCCACGAGGCGCAGTCCTTCACCGGCAGCCAGGCAGGCGTCATCACCGACTCGGTCCACAACAAAGCCCGGATCATCGACGTCACGCCGGGCCGCATCCGCACCGCGCTGGACGAGGGCAACATCGCGATCGTCGCCGGTTTCCAGGGCGTCAGCCAGGACAAGAAGGACATCACCACGCTGGGCCGCGGTGGGTCCGACACGACGGCCGTGGCGCTGGCCGCCGCGCTCGACGCCGAGGTCTGCGAGATCTACACCGACGTCGACGGCGTCTTCACGGCCGACCCGCGGGTGGTCAAGAAGGCCCGGAAGATCGACTGGATCTCCTTCGAGGACATGCTGGAGCTGGCCTCGTCCGGTTCCAAGGTGCTGCTCCACCGCTGTGTGGAGTACGCCCGCCGCTACAACATCCCGATCCACGTCCGGTCCTCGTTCAGCGGACTGCAGGGCACGTGGGTCAGCAGTGAGCCGATTGGGGACAAGAAGGTGGAGCAGGCCATCATCTCCGGTGTCGCACACGACACCTCCGAGGCCAAGGTCACGGTCGTCGGTGTGCCGGACAAGCCGGGTGAGGCCGCCGCGATCTTCCGGACCATCGCCGATGCCGAGATCAACATCGACATGGTCGTGCAGAACGTGTCCGCCGCCGCCACCGGTCTGACGGACATCTCCTTCACCCTGCCGAAGACCGAGGGCCGCAAGGCCATCGACGCGCTGAAGAAGAACCGTCCCGGCATCGGCTTCGACTCGCTGCGCTACGACGACCAGATCGGCAAGATCTCCCTGGTCGGCGCCGGTATGAAGACCAACCCGGGGGTCACCGCCGCCTTCTTCGAGGCGCTGAGCGACGCGGGCGTGAACATCGAGCTGATCTCGACCTCCGAGATCCGCATCTCGGTCGTCACGCGCGCCGACGACGTGGCGGAGGCCGTCCGCGCCGTGCACACCGCCTTCGGGCTGGACTCCGACACCGACGAGGCCGTCGTCTACGGAGGCACGGGCCGCTGATGGCACCGACCGGCAGGCCGACGCTCGCGGTCGTGGGGGCGACCGGAGCGGTCGGCTCGGTCATGCTCCGGATCCTGTCCCAGCGGGCGGACGTCTGGGGCGAGATCCGCCTGTTCGCCTCGCCGCGCTCGGCCGGCCGCAAGCTGGCCGTGCGGGGCGAGCAGGTCGAGGTGGCGGCCCTGACGGAGGACGCCTTCGCCGGGGTCGGCATCGCGTTGTTCGCGGTGCCCGAGGAGGTGGCCGCGGTCTGGGCGCCGGTCGCCGCCGCGCACGGCGCGGTCGTCGTCGACGGCTCCGGCGCCTTCCGGCAGGAGCCGGATGTGCCGCTCGTCGTGCCCGAGGTCAATCCGCACGCGGTGCGCACCCGCCCGCGCGGGATCGTCGCGAGCCCCGATGGCACGACGTTGACGATGATCGTCGCCCTGGGCGCGCTGCACGCCGAGTTCGGCCTGCGCGAGCTGGTGGTGTCCTCGTACCAGGCGGTGAGCGGGGCCGGGCGGGCCGGCGTGGAGACGCTGCGGGCCCAGCTCTCGCTGGTGGCCGGCACCGAGCTGGGCACCACGCCCGGGGACCTGCGGCGGGCCGTCGGGGACGACACCGGTCCGTTCCCGGAGCCGGTCGCGCTCAATGTCGTCCCGTGGGCCGGCTCGCTGCGCGAGGACGGCTGGTCGTCGACGGAGATGGCGGTCCGCGACGAGTCCCGCAAGATCCTCGGTCTGCCGCGGCTGCCGGTCGCCGTGACCTGTGTCCGGGTGCCGGTGGTCACCACGCACTCGCTGACCGTGCACGCCCGCTTCCAGCGCGAGGTCCCGCTCGACGGCGCCCGGGAGATCCTCGCGACCGCGCCGGGCGTGGTGCTGTGCGACGATCCGGCCGCCGGCGAGTTCCCGACGCCCGCCGACGTGGCGGGCACCGATCCGGCCTGGGTGGGCCGGCTGCGCCGGGCCCTGGACGATCCGGCCGCGCTGGAGCTGTTCGTGTGCGGCGACAACCTGCGCAAGGGCGCGGCGCTGAACTGCGCCCAGATCGCCGAGCTGATCGCGGCGGAGACCTCCGGCTGACCGGGCCGGGGCCGAATGTCCGTCAGGCCCCCGCAGCTTTGTAGAACTTTGTAATATCTACGTAAGCAGTGTGGCCGGGAGCATGGTCCAAAACCCTTGAACCGCCCCTCTTCGGCAGCAGAGGATTTCACTCCCCGCCCTTCCGCAACCGTACGGAGGGCGGGGAGCGTCTTTGCGGTCACCCTTGCGGGACCTGGGGACGTGATGATCCTGGCGTGGGGACGCCGTGATCGGGGCGTGGGGACGCCCGTTCAAATGGGACATAAGGGAAGAGCGGGACGCATGACGGCAGTTGAGGTACCGCCGGTGGTCGCACATGTGACGCCCGGCACGTACAACCCCGGAGGGGGGATGCGTGTCCAACTGGCGTGGCAGAGGTACTCGAACTCAGTGTGGCCCGCGGCGGCTCGGCCCTGCGGCCCCGTGCGGCGCTCCGGCCCCGTGCGTCCGGCGGCATGCCGGTGATCGCGCCCATGCCCGCAGCGCGGCCCGCCCGCATACCCAGTCAGCGTGACGGCGCCGAGGATGTCGCGGGCGCCGTGACGGCCGAGGCCGCCGGGACCACCGTCGACCACCTCACCGAGACCTACCGGGCGCACTACCGCTCGCTGCTCGGCCTCGCCGCACTGCTCCTCGACGACACCGCCTCCTGCGAGGACGTCGTCCAGGAGGCCTTCATCCGCGTCCATTCGGCCCGCAAGCGCGTCCGCGACCCCGAGAAGACCCTCGCCTATCTGCGGCAGACGGTCGTCAACCTCTCCCGGTCCACGCTGCGCCGGCGCATCCTCGGTCTGAAGCTGCTGGCCAAGCCGATGCCCGACATGGCGAGCGCGGAAGAGGGCGCCTACGACCGGCTGGAGCGTCGGGACCTGATCAAGGCGATGAAGGGCCTCCAGCGCCGCCAGCGCGAGGTGCTGGTGCTGCGCTACTTCGCGGACATGACCGAGGCCCAGGTCGCCGAGACGCTCGGCATATCCCTGGGTTCGGTGAAGGCGTACGGCTCACGGGGGATCGCCGCGCTGCGGGTGGCCATGGAGCAACCGGTATGAGCGCCCACGCCGAAGGGCGCGACGCCCGTGACGGCCACGCCGGCGAGCGCCACTCCCACGAACGTCACGAGCCCTACGCCTGGCACGAGCCGACAGACGGCCAGGGGCAACCGCACACGCCAACGCACGCTGGGAACGCAACTGTGAACCACGGCCCCCAGGACAAGGGCCCCGACAGACTCGGCCCGGACACCGACGGGCCGGCCGGGCCCGCCGGATCCGCCCCGGACGAACTGGCCCTGCGCCGACTGCTGCACTCGGCGGTCGACGGCATCGAACCGCGCCGGGGCACCCTGGACCATCTGCGCCGGGCCGTCCCCGCGCGCCGCGCCCGCAAGCGGCAGGCGGTCGTCGGGCTGGCCGCCGCGGCCCTGTTCATCGGTACCGCCATCCCCGCCCTGGTGCACGTCTCCCAGACCGGCGGCACCGACCCCAACACCGCCATGGCCGGCCAGACCTCCCAGGCCCAGGGCGGCACCGGCCAGGGCAAGGACAAGGGCAGCCCGGACAAGGGCGGCCACCCGGACACCGGGAGCACGACGGTCAAGCCCGGCCGGGAACCGGGCAAACGCGACGAGGAGCCCGAGCGGGGCGGCCACAGCGGCACCGCGCCCGGCGGCACCGGCCCGTCCGCCACCCCGTCCGCCGGCACCCCGCCGTGCACCCCGGCCCAGCTCGGCTCCGCCACCGGCACCGTGAACGCCCCCGACTCCGCGGGCGTCGTCTACGGCACCTTCCGCGTCGCCAACGTCTCCGGCACCGCCTGCACCGTCGACGGTCCCGGCAGCGTCACGCCCCTGGCGCAGGGCGCCGCCGACCCGGCCAAGATCTCCGCGGCCCGGCACACGGCCGGGGACGCGGCCACCGCCCTGCCCGACCCGTCCGTGGAGGTCGCCACCCTGGTCCTCCAGCCCGGTGAGGCGTACGCGGAGCAGTTCGCCTTCGTGCCCTCCGAGACCTGCCCCGCCACCGGCGGCACCGGCACCACGGGCAGCCCCGGCACGGGCGACCCGTCGCCGGACCCGACGCCGACCGAGGAGACGAGCGCGACCGGCGGGACGACCGACACCACCGGGGCCGCGGGCCCCACGCCCCAGCTCGTCACCGAGGACGGCACGGCCGACGGCAGCGTCGCGGTCACCCACACGGCGCAGGGCGGCGCACCGGCGGCGACGGCGGTGGTACCGGGCGCGTGCGCGGGCACGGTGTACTACACGGGGCTGCTGGCGGGCTCCTGAGGCACCGCGGGCGGCGTCTCGGCCCGCGGGCTCAGCCGCTCGCCACCGGGGTCTGCTCCGGCTCCTGCGGGACCAGCCCCAGCGCGGCGTCCCGCTGGAACTCCAGCTCCCGGCGCAGCAGCCGGAACCACATGAACGCCACGAAGCCCGCGAACACGAACCACTCCCCGGTGTACCCGAGGTTCTGGAACGCCTTCAGGTCCAGTCCCGTACCGCTCGGCGCGCTCGCGGGCACGGCCTTCATCCCGGCGTCGCCCCGGTCGAGTGTCACCCACGCGTCGTACAGCCGGTACGGCACCAGGTTGACCAGTGACGCCGGGCTGATCGCCGCCGTCTGCCCGGCGGGCAGTCCGCTCTGCGCGCCGACCCCGTTGTCCCCGGGCGTCTCCGGGGCCTGGAGCGCGCCGGTGACGGTGACCTCGCCGGCGGGCGGCGCGGGCGCCTTGGCCGGATCCGCCGTCCCCGGCAGCCAGCCGCGCACCACGGGCAGCGCCTTGCCGGAACCGGTGCGCAGCAGGCCGAGGACGTAGAAGCCGGGCTTGCCGTCCAGCTCCCGGCCGGGCACCAGCAGCTGCTCGCCGTACCGCCCGCTCGCCGTGACCCGCCGCCCCGCGGGCCCCTTGTCGACGGGCACCATCGAGTCCAGCGGGCGCGCGGCCTCGTGCCGGCCGGCGGCGGCCTGCTCGGTCGCGGCGCGGTGGTCCTGCACCCGGCCCTCGAACCGGCCCAGCTGCCAGGACCCCATGAAGACGCAGAACGGGATGGCGAGCAGCACGAAGACGTTGATGCCCCACCAGCGTGGTGTCAGCAGAAACCGGTACACGCCCTCCACGGTACGGCGCCGCCGGCGGGCCGCCGCCCGCGGGTCGGCCCCTGCCGGTGCCCGGACGCGCCGCGGACGGGAAGTTATCCACAGGCTGGGCACACCCGTCCCCCACTTGTCGGCGCGGCCAGGCAGTATGGGCGCATGACTGGGGCCATGAGTGAGAGCAGCACACCGGACACGCCGGACATGCCGGACTGGGAGAAGCGCTTCCGGGCGCCGCGGGTCTCGCTGCCCGACTGGGCGGAGGACGCGCCGGACCGCTCCCTGTTCGTGTCGAACGCGACGGGGACGTACGAGCTGTACGCCTGGGACCGGGCCACGGGCGAGCAGCGGCAGGCGACGGACCGGCCGAACGGCACGACGGACGGCGTGCTGTCCCCGGACGGCGCGTGGATCTGGTGGTTCGACGACAAGGACGGCGACGAGTTCGGCGTCTGGCGCCGCCAGCCCTTCACGGGCGGCCCGGACGAGCCGGCCGTGCCCGGTCTGGCCCCGTCGTACCCGGCCGGTCTGGCGCTGTCCCGGGACGGCCGCACGGCGGTCGTCGGCCGCTCCACGGACGAGGACGGCACGACGATCCACCTGGCCCGGCAGGGCGCGGAGCCGGTGGAGATCTACCGCCACCGCGAGTCGGCGGGCGTCGGCGACCTCTCGCACGACGGCTCCCTGATCGCGATCGAGCACACCGAGCACGGCGACGCCATGCACGCGGCCCTGCGCGTGCTCCGCCCGGACGGCACGACGGTCGCCGAGCTGGACGACACCAAGGGCGGCACCGAGGAGCTGGGCCTGGAGGTGCTGGGCTTCGCCCCGGTCGACGGCGACACCCGGCTGCTCATCGGCCACCAGCGCCGGGGCCGCTGGGAGCCGCTGGTGTGGGACGTGGCCACGGGCGAGGAGACGGACCTGGCCCTGGAGCTGCCGGGCGACGTCGGCGCGGAGTGGTATCCGGACGGCTCGGCCCTGCTCGTCGCCCACGGCTTCGAGGCCCGCAGCGAACTGTTCCGGTACGACCTGGCGGCCCGCGAGCTGACCCGCATCCCCACCCCGCCCGGCACGGTCTCCGGTGCCACGGCCCGGCCCGACGGCAGCGTGGAGTACCTGTGGTCGTCGGCCGCCGAGCCGCCGGCGGTGCGGTCCACGGCCGGCGGTGTGGTGCTGGACCCGCCCGGCATGGCGTGTCCGCCGTCGGTGGCCGTGGAGGACGTCTGGGTGGACGGCCCCGGCGGCCGCATCCACGCCCTGATCCAGAAGCCGGCCGGCGCCACGGGCCCGCTGCCCACCGTCTTCGACCTGCACGGCGGCCCGACCTGGCACGACAGCGACTCCTTCGCGGCGGGTCCGGCCGCCTGGGTCGACCACGGCTACGCGGTGGTCCGCGTCAACTACCGCGGCTCCACCGGCTACGGCCGCGCCTGGACCGACGCCCTCAAGCACCGGGTGGGCCTGATCGAGCTGGAGGACGTGGCCGCGGTCCGCGACTGGGCCGTCTCCAGCGGTCTCGCCGACCCCGCCCGCCTGGTCCTCACCGGCGGCTCCTGGGGCGGCTACCTCACCCTGCTGGGCATCGGCACCCAGCCGGAGGCCTGGGCGCTGGGCATCGCGGTGGTGCCGGTCGCGGACTACGTCACCGCGTACCACGACGAGATGGAGGCCCTGAAGGCCATGGACCGCACCCTGCTGGGCGGTACCCCCGAGGAGGTCCCGGAACGCTTCGAGGCGTCCTCCCCGCTCACCTACGTCGACCAGGTCAAGGCCCCGGTCTACATCTCGGCGGGCGTCAACGACCCCCGCTGCCCGATCCGCCAGATCGACAACTACGTCAAGCGCCTGGAGGCCCGCGGCGCCACCCACGAGGTCTACCGCTACGACGCGGGCCACGGCTCCCTGGTGGTGGACGAACGCATCAAGCAGGTGCGGCTGGAACTGGAGTTCGCGGAGCGCCACCTGGGCCGGTAGAGCCCGGCCCCCGCCGACGGGGGCCGGCGGAGCCGCCCCGGGCCTTGGGGCGCCCCGACCTCCGCCCCGGCCTCCCGGGTCGCTCCGGCCTCTCGGGTCGGCCCGGCCCCGGATCGTCCTGGCCGCCGGGTCGTCCCAGCCTCCGAGCCGACCCGGCCCTCCGGTCAGCGGAGTTCCGCCAGGCCCCTGCGGGTCGCGGCGATCACGACCCGGTCTCCCTTCGCCAGTACGTGGTCGGCCGAGGTGTCGGTGCGGCCCTCCAGCGCCAGCACCCGCCACGCCCCGGCCCGGAACGCCTCCCGCACGGTACGGCCTTCCAACTGGCGGTGGCCGTCCACGTCGACGGCGGCGAACAGCAGGACCCGCCGTTCGACCGCGATCGCGCCCAGCACCTGCCGGCCCAGCATGGCCCCGGCGAACGCGGGCGCGGCCAGGTGGGTGACGCTGCGGCTGCGGGTCAGCGCGTGCGGGTGGGCGGCCCGCAGGGTGCGGTAGACGGCGGTGGCGAAGTCGTCGTCGTAGAGGCGCAGGACCACGCGGAGATCGGGGCGCACGGTCCGCGCGTACAGCACGGCCTCCAGGTTGGTGGTGTCGGCGCTGGTCACCGCGAGCAGTGTCTGCGCCCGGTGGATCTGCGCCGCTTCCAGGACGCCTTCCTGGGTGACGTCCCCGAGCACCACCGGCACCCGCAGCCGGCGGGCGGTGGCCAGGCCGCGTGCCTCCGGGTCGGACTCGACGCAGACCACGGGCACGTTCAGTTCCCGCAGCCGGGTCAGCACCCGGGTGCCGATCTTGCCGAGTCCGAGCAGCACCACATGGCCGCTCAGCCCGCGCGGCGGCCGGCGCAGGGCGGAGGCGGTGCGGAAGGTGCCGAGCGCCTCCAGCGCGGTGGCCAGCAGCACGGGCAGGAGGAGCAGTCCGACCAGGGCGGACAGGAGCTGGAGCAACTGGCGGCCCGGGGGCGCGCCGAGGGCCGGGTCGTCGATGGCGAACAGGTCGAGGAGGGTGAGGTAGAAGGCGCCCAGCGGGTGGATGCCGGTGACCAGCCACAGGGCGACGGCGAGGGCGGCGACGCAGCAGAACAGGCCGGCCAGGGACCAGCGCAGCCGCCGGGAGAAGAGGGAGGCGAGCGGCATGACGCCGGTGATCCGGCGGGTGGGTGCGGCGGACTCCGCGCCGGCCGCGGCGGAGACGTTCTCCAGCACCACGGCGTGCCGGCCGGCCGCCTGCCGTACCTCCTCGTCGTCCGGGAGCAGGCGCGGCTGTTCGCCGGCGAGGTCCGGTTCGCCGCCGGTGAGCAGTGCGAGCGTGCACAGTCCGGGGCCGGTGGCGGGGCCGGTGCCGTCCGCGGCCAGCGGCCGTTCCACGGCCCGCAGCAGCAGGCTCTCGGTCTGGACGACCTTGCTGGTGCCGGCGACGGCGGTCGCGGCCAGCGCGGGCGCGGCGGTGTCGGCGTCGGACAGCACGGTCGTGGCGGTCTCGGCGCCGGTGCCCGGGCCGTCGGTCTCGCTCCCGGCGGCCAGCGCGGCGGCCTGGTCGAGGAGTTCCTCGATGTGCTGGCCCAGCCGCCGGTTGTAGAGGCGCAGGACCAGCCGCAGCCGCGGGTTGAGCCGGCGGGCGGTCAGCGCGGCGCGGATGTTGGTCTCGTCGTCGTCGTAGACGAGGGCGAGCGCGGCGGCCCGGGCCACCCCGGCCTCGGCGAGCACCGCCTCGGTGGGCTCGGCGGCCTCCATCACCGCCTCGCCGTCCGCGCGCTGGCCGGCCGCCGGTCCGGCGGCCCCGCCGGTCCCGCCCGCCCCACTGCCCCGGCCGGGTCCCGCGGCCACACCGGCTCCGCTCCCGCGTCCGCCGGACCCCGCTGTCGTGCCCGCCCCGCTCCCGCGCCCGGCGGGTCCTCCGGTCGCGGTGGTTCCGCCCGCCCGGCCGACGGTGCCCACCGCCGCGCTGACCATGCGGTCCAGCAGCGCCGACGCGGCCCGGGCCCGGCCGACCACCGGCGGCCGGGCGGTGCGCTCGTTCGGCGGGACGACGAGGGTCACCTGTTCGCCGTAGACCCCGCGCAACTCGGCCGCCAGCCGGTGCGCGAGCCCGTCGTCACCGCACACCACCATGTGCGCCTGCGGGGACCCGGGCCCCCCTTGATACGGAACACTCGCCACAAGGGAAGAGAGTGGCCCGGGCGGACGCCCGGTTCCACACCGGACGCACCGCCGGGAGGGCGCCGGGCGTCAGCGGCTCAGCCGTCCGTCCGCTCCGACGGCCAGTCGAAGCGGTCCAGGTCCCGCAGCCACGCCTCCGCGTTGCCGTCGGACGGGGCCCGCCAGTCGCCGCGCGGGGAGAGGGAGCCGCCCGCCGAGACCTTGGGCCCGTTCGGCATGGCCGAGCGCTTGAACTGCGAGAACGCGAAGAAGCGGCGGCAGAACACCTCCAGCCAGTGCCGGATCTCGGGCAGGCCGTACGCCCCGCGCTTGTCCTCCGGGAAGCCGGGCGGCCAGGCGCCGGCCTCCGGGTCGTGCCAGGCGTGCCAGGCCAGGAAGGCGATCTTGGAGGGCCGGAAGCCGTAGCGCAGCACGTGGAAGAGGGTGAAGTCGTGCAGCGCGTACGGGCCGATCTTCGACTCGGTGGACTGCATCTCCTCGCCGGGCACCAGCTCCGGGCTGATCTCGGTGTCCAGGATCGCGGTGAGCACCTTGCCGGTCTCGTCGTCGAACTGGCCGCTGCCGACCACCCAGCGGATCAGGTGCTGGATGAAGGTCTTCGGCACCCCGGCGTTGACGTTGTAGTGGCTCATCTGGTCGCCGACGCCGTACGTGGACCAGCCGAGCGCCAGCTCCGAGAGGTCGCCGGTGCCCAGGACGATGCCGCCGCGCTGGTTGGCCAGCCGGAACAGGTAGTCGGTGCGCAGACCGGCCTGCACGTTCTCGAAGGTGACGTCGTACACCGGCTCGCCGGAGGCGAAGGGGTGGCCGATCTCCTTCAGCATCAGCCGCGCGGTCGGCGTGATGTCCAGTTCGGCGGCGGTGACGCCGAGCGCGCGCATCAGCTTGTGCGCGTTGTCCTTGGTGTGGTCGCTGGTGGCGAAGCCGGGCAGGGTGAAGGCCAGGATGTCGCTGCGCGGCCGGCCCGCGCGGTCCATCGCCCGGGCGGCGACGATCAGCGCGTGGGTGGAGTCCAGGCCGCCGGACACGCCGATGACGACCTTGGGGCCGCCGATCGCCGCCAGCCGCTGCTGGAGCCCGGCGACCTGGATGTTGTACGCCTCGTAGCAGTCCAGGGCGAGCCGCTCGGCGTCGGCGGGCACGAACGGGTACCGCTCGACGCGCCGCCGCAGCCCGAGGTCGGTGAGCGGGGGGTCCAGCTCGAAGGAGATCGTCCGGAAGTCCCCGGTCCGGCCGGCGTGGGTCCGCCGGTTGTCGTCGAAGGTGCCCATCCGGTGCCGCTCCTGCCGCAGCAGGTCCAGATCGACGTCGGCGACGGCGCACTGGTCGCCCAGCGGGAAGCGCTCGGACTCGGCGAGCAGCACCCCGTTCTCGTAGATCATGGTCTGTCCGTCCCAGGACAGGTCGGTGGTGGACTCGCCCAGTCCGGCCGCCGCGTAGACGTAGGCGGCGAGGCAGCGGGAGGACGCCGAGCGGCACAGCAGTTCGCGGTCCCCGGCCCGGCCGACCGTGATCGGGCTGCCGGAGAGGTTGACCAGCACCGTCGCGCCGGCGAGCGCGGCCTCCGCGCTGGGCGGCACCGGCACCCACATGTCCTCGCAGATCTCGGTGTGCAGCACCAGCCCGGGCACGTCTGCGGCCTCGAACAGCAGGTCCACGCCGAACGGCACCTCCGCGCCCGCGACGCGGAGGGTCCCGCCGCGCTCGTCGTGGCCGTCGGCGATCTGCCGGCGCTCGTAGAACTCCCGGTAGTTCGGCGGGTACGACTTCGGCACCACCCCGAGGACACGGCCCCGGTGGATGATCACCGCGCAGTTGTAGATCCGGTGGCGGTGGCGCAGCGGGGCGCCGACGACCAGCACCGGCAGCAGGCCGGCCGAGCCGGCCACGACCGTCCGCAGCGCCGTCTCCACCTGGTCGAGCAGCGCGTCCTGGAGCAGCAGGTCCTCGATGGAGTAGCCGGTGAGGCCCAGCTCGGGGAAGACGGCGACGGCGACGCCCTCGTCCGCGCACCGGCGGGCCTGGCGCAGGACCGTTTCCGCGTTGGCCTGCGGATCGGCGATGACGGTGTGGCCCGTGCACGCGGCGATGCGCGCGAAGCCGTGGCTGTAGAGCGACCAGAAGTTCAACGGGGCTTCCTTCATGATTCAACAGACGGCGCGGACGAGGCGGATCTCCTCCAGGACAAAGCCTAGATCCCGGCCACGCGGCGGCCCGGTCCTGGCCGCGTACTCAGGCGGGTACCCGGACACGGCTGAGTACGTGCGCTCTGGCCGCCGCCGGCGTACGACGCGACGGTGGAGGCATGCGACAAGATCCGAGAAGGCTTCTGCTCCGCACGCTGCCGCTGCTCGCGCCCGCCGTCGTGGCGTCCCTGGCGTGGGCCGCCTGGCTGGGCTGGGACCAGCAGCGGGATGTGGCCCCGGACGGCACGGTGTCCGGGCCGTACGAGAGCTGGCAGGTGATCGGGCTGGTCCTGACCCTGCTGCCGCCGGTCTACTGGGCCACGATCCGGCACCACCCGGTGAGCGCCGTCCTCGGCACCTCCGCCGGTCTGACGGCCGCCGCCTACTACGACTGGTCGGACGACTCCAGCGGGCTCTTCGTGATCGGTGTGGGACTGGTGCTGGCCGGCAGCCTCGCCGCGACCGCCGCCGTCTGCGGGATCATCGGCTTCGCCCGCCGCGCCACCGCCACGGCGTAGGCCGGCGGGAGCGGCGGTGCTGCGGGCCCGTGGTCAGGACGCTGCGGTGCCGCGGGCGACGGCGGCGGTCACGGCGCGGCCCCGCCTGGAGGGTCAGCGGTCCCGGCCCGGAGGGGCGGCGGTGGTGCGGGCCCGTGGTCAGGGCGCTGCGGTGCCGCGGGCGACGGCGGGGGCCACGGTGCGGTCCGGCCCGGAGGGGCGGCGGTCCCGGCCTGGAGAGTCGTCGGTCCCGCCTGAAGGGCCGGCGGTCCCGGCCGGAGGGCCGGCGGTCCCGGCCTGGAGGGGTGGCGAGGGTGCGGGCCCGTGGTCAGGGCGCTGCGGTGCCGCGGGCGACGGCGGCGGCCACGGCGCGGCCCCGCCTGAGGGGCCGACGGTCGCGGCCTGGAGAATCGGCGGTCCCGGCCTGGAGGGTCAGCGGTCCCGGCCCGGAGGGCGTCGGTCCCGGCCTGCAGGGTCGGTGGTCCCGCCCCGGAAGGTCAGTTGTCGTCGAAGTCCGCCTGGGCGAGGGCCAGTATGTGCGCGGCCGTCAGGGCGTTCCACGGGTCGGCGGCGGTGCGCAGCAGCCAGTCGGCCGCGGCGGCGGGCTGTCCGGGCGGGACGACCAGCAGCGCCCAGCGGCCCACCGTGCCGCAGTCCAGGGTGATCGAGTGCGCCTCGGCGTCGACGTCCGACAGGGCCACCTCGATCAGCTGGCCCGGCGCCAGCACCGTACGCGGGGCGGCGGGCCAGGCGGCCGTGTCGACCATGACCCGGGTGACGCTGCCCGGTACCGGGTTCAACGCGTCGACCAGCGCGGGCAGTTCCAGTTCCAGCGCGTCGCAGCGGGGCCACCAGGCTCCGTCCAGCGGGCCGTGGCTGACACCGGGGGTGAGCGTCAGCCGGGGCGCGGGCATCCGGTAGACGCGCGCTCCGCCCGCGGGGCCGTCGCCGGGGGAGCTTGTGGTGTCGCCCATCAGCAGATCCCGTCCCGAACGGCCCCCGGCCGTCCGCGCTCGTCGACCGCCGGGAGCGGCACCGCGGTGGCCGCGCTGCGCGAGGGCTCCCGGTAGGGCCAGGGTACGTCCGGCCGGAGGGACCCGGCGCGGCCCTCTCCCGGGCGCGGTGGCCCGCGGTGCCGGCCCGGGGAGGGGAGCGTGCGGGTCACCGGCTCCAGGGCAGGTCGTCGGCCCGGACCTCCGGGACCGGCGCGGCCGCGGGGACGTCGTGGCAGGTGAAACCGAGCCGGGTCAGGGCCCTGCGCACCTCGTGCGCCGTGAAGTCGCGGCGGTCCTGCCGGGTGATCACCTGTCCGACCTGCTTGACCGGGTAGACGCGGCGGCCGATGGTCACGCACACCCCGGTGGCGGGCTCAGGCGGGATGCCCTCCATCGAGTCCTCGACCTCGCTCTTGGTCAGGTCGAAGGGGAAACGGGCGATGACACAGCGCATGATGCCTCCAAGGACGAGCGGTCGGGCGGCGGGGTGTGACGGTCGGTCAGGGCGTGAGCGCGAGGACGCCCAGGGCGTAGCCCTGCTCGTCCACGACGGGCGAGGCGTCCAGCGTCCGCAGGCGCATCGCGGCCTCCGCCTCGCCGAGCACGGCCGCGGAGGCGGTGAACGGACCGCGGTCGAGCGGGAGGTCCCGCAGTCGCGTCCGGTCGGCGTACCAGGAGCCGCCGCGGTGCGCGGCGAGCTGCGACCGGGTGACCAGTCCCGCGCACCGGCCGTCCTCGTCCCGCAGGAGCAGGTGCGGGACCCGGGCGCCGAGGAGGACCGACAGCGCCACGTCGACCGCCATGTGGTCCTCGACCTGCGGTCCGGGAGCGTGCATGGCGTCACGGGCGGTCAGGTCCGTGCCGCCGGTGGTGCCGGCCTGCCGGGTCCGCGGCGGGAACTGCGTCAACGGCTTCTCCTCGTCGGTTGCGTCGTGCGGGTCGGGTGCGTCTCGCCGTGCGGGGCGGGTCCGGCGGTCGGTGGTGGCGTGCGGGGTGCGTCTTTCCGTCGTACGAGAGGGGCGTGCGGCCGTCGCGGGCGCGGTGCGCCGGCCGTGCGGGCCGGGCCGTCGGGCAGCCGACAGCCCGGCCGGCGGCTGTTACTGGCCGCGGTTGGCGCGCGGGGCCGAGCGGCGGCCCCGGCTGCTTCCCCGGCCGCCGCGGCCGCGGCCGGCGGAGCTCTTGCGCTCCTCGCGCTGCTCGGCGGCCGGCACGGTGATCGTGACGGGCACGCCGGACGGCGTCCGGGCGCCGGTGATGCGGGTCAGCTCGGCCTCGCCCGGGCGGACCCGCGCGCTGTTGGCGGTGATGCCGGCGTCGGTCATCAGCCGGTCCATCGCGCGCCGCTGGTGCGGCAGGACGAGGGTGACGACGGTGCCGGACTCGCCGGCCCGGGCCGTACGGCCGCCCCGGTGCAGGTAGTCCTTGTGATCGGCGGGCGGGTCGACGTTGACGACCAGGTCGAGGTCGTCGACGTGGATGCCGCGGGCGGCGACGTTCGTGGCGACCAGGACCGTGACGTGCCCGTCCTTGAACTGGGCGAGCGTCCGGTTGCGCTGCGGCTGGGACTTGCCGCCGTGCAGGGCGGAGGCGCGCACCCCGACGGACAGCAGGTGCCGGGCCAGCTTGTCCACGGCGTGCTTGGTGTCCAGGAACATGATCACGCGGCCGTCGCGGGCGGCGATCTCGGTCGCGGTGGCGTGCTTGTCGTCGTCGTGCACGTGCAGCAGGTGGTGCTCCATCGTGGTGACGGCGCCCGCGGACGGGTCGACCGAGTGCACGACCGGGTCGTGCAGGTAACGGCGCACCAGGAGGTCGATGTTGCGGTCCAGGGTGGCCGAGAACAGCAACCGCTGGCCGTCGGCGGGGACCTGGTCGAGCAGGGCGGTCACCTGGGGCATGAAGCCCATGTCGGCCATCTGGTCGGCCTCGTCCAGCACGGTGACGGCGACCTGGTCCAGGCGGCAGTCCCGCCGCTCGATGAGGTCCTTGAGCCGGCCGGGGGTCGCGACGACGACCTCGGCGCCGCCGCGCAGGGCGCTGGCCTGGCGGCCGATCGACATGCCGCCCACCACGGTGGCGAGCCGCAGCCGCAGCGCGCGGGCGTACGGCGTGAGCGCGTCGGTGACCTGCTGGGCCAGTTCCCGGGTGGGTACGAGGACCAGGGCGAGCGGCTGCCGGGGCTCGGCGCGCTGTCCGTCCAGCCGGGCCAGCAGGGGCAGTCCGAACGCGAGCGTCTTGCCCGAGCCGGTGCGCCCGCGGCCCAGGACGTCCCGGCCGGCCAGGGCGTTCGGCAGGGTGGCCGCCTGGATGGGGAAGGGGGTGGTGACGCCCTCGGCGCCGAGCGCGGTGAGCAGCCGTTCGGGCATGTCCAGCTCGGCGAACGTCTCGACGGCGGGCAGCGGCTCGGTCAGCGTGACCGGCAGCGCGAACTCCTGCTGGCGCGGGGCGGAGCGCGGCCCCCGGTTGCCGGTGCGCCCGGTGGCCGGACGGGGGCTGCGGCGGCGCGTCTCCTGCGTGCGGGGGCGGCCGGAGCGTGCGGACTGTGTGCGGTTCAAGGGGAACCTTCCTCGATGCGGCACGTATCGAGGAATTCCTCCGGCGGGTTGCACACCGCACGAGTCGTACGAGGAATCACAAGAAAAGAGCCGGGGGTGAAAACCGACGGCCGGGGTCTGCGGACTGCGCCTGCCGGAGGCAGGGCCGGGCCTGTCGGGAAGAGGGGAAAGCAAACGGGCTGGAACCCGCACCCGAAGAGCGCGGGCCCCAGCCACGTGATGCACGAGCCGTACGGCGTGGAGCCGTACGCCTGCGTGGGTTCGCGTCAGCGTCAGGCGGGAACGATGTTCTCGGCCTGCGGGCCCTTCTGGCCCTGCGTGACGTCGAAGGTAACCTTCTGGCCTTCCTGAAGCTCGCGGAAGCCGGAGGTGGCGATGTTCGAGTAGTGGGCGAACACGTCAGCGCCGCCGCCGTCCTGCTCGATGAAGCCGAAGCCCTTTTCCGCGTTGAACCACTTCACGGTGCCAGATGCCATATTGAATCTCCCTTGGGGGGCAGTGCCGGAGTCCGCACTTTACGGATCCCGAGTCGCCGCGATGATCACCCCTCCGGAAAGATCCGGAAAGCTCTGCGAAAGAAAAGATCCTGAAGAGATCTCTGGTAACCAAAACTGCAACTGGTATCACGCTAACACAGGTCACCGGAAAACTGCAGGCATTTCGCGGCCGTCCGGATATTCTTGCCCCGCCGGTGCCCGTATATCTGCAACGGTGGCGTCAGATTTCCAGGCCGTGCTCGGCCAGCTTCCGGCGCAGGTCATCGGTGCGGCGCAGGGCGTCGGCGAGCCGGTCCTCCAGGTCGACGATCCGGCAGGCGGCCTCCACGGGGGTGTTCTGGTCGACCAGTACCCGGGCGCGGGCGACGATCCGTAGCTGCCGGCGGGAGTAGCGGCGGTGACCGCCCTCCGACCGCAGCGGGCTGATCAGCTCCGTCTCGCCCACCGCCCGCAGGAAGGCGGGTGTGATGCCGAGGACGGCGGCGGCCCGCCCCATGGTGTAGGCGGGGTAGTCGTCATCGTCGAGGAGGCCGGCGGCCGGCGGGTTCTCGGCGGGCATGGCACCTTCGTTCAGGGACGGGGTGGCGGACGGGGCGCGCGCGGCGCCCCGCGCTCCGAAGGATTCGGCACCATCTGTCTCGTGGTCCAACCCTAGTCCCGTCGGCCACGGAGATCTGGTACGGCCGCGACAGATTTTGTGTCGGCGGGGGAGCCGCATCCCGAGCGGGCGGCGACGGCAGGTCCCTGGTCCGCGAGTCCCCCGTCCGGCGTCGCCGTCCCGGCGCCTCCGGTCTGCCGTCGCCGGCCCGGCGCCCCCGGCCCGCCGTCCCCGGCCCGCCGTGCCGGTTTCAGTGCGCCGCGCGGTCCTCCCGGGGGCTGAAACCCGGCTGAAGCCGTTCTGAACCGTCCGGGCCGCACGCTCTGCGGCATGACGACGACCGACCGAGAACTCGCGATCGCGGCCACCGGGCTGCGCAAGTCCTACGGGGACAAGACCGTCCTCGACGGCATCGACCTCCACGTGCCCGCCGGCACCGTCTACTCCCTGCTCGGGCCGAACGGCGCGGGCAAGACCACGGTGGTCGGCATCCTGTCCACGCTGGTGCCCGCCGACGCCGGACAGGCGCGGATCGCCGGGCACGACCTCACCGCCGAGGCCCACCAGGTGCGGGCCGCGATCGGGGTCACCGGACAGTTCTCCGCGGTCGACGGGCTGATCACCGGCGAGGAGAACATGCTCCTGATGGCCGACCTGAACCACCTCCCGCGGGCCGAGGGCCGGCGTGTGACGGCCGAGCTGCTGGAGCGCTTCGAGCTGACCGAGGCCGCGAAGAAGCCCGCGTCCGCCTACTCGGGCGGGATGAAGCGCCGGCTCGACATCGCCATGACCCTGGTCGGCCGGCCGCGGATCATCTTCCTCGACGAGCCGACCACGGGCCTGGACCCGCGCTCCCGCCACACCATGTGGCAGATCGTCCGCGAGCTGGTCGCCGCCGGCACCACGGTCTTCCTCACCACCCAGTACCTGGAGGAGGCCGACCAGCTCGCCGACCGCATCGCGGTGCTCAACGGCGGCCGGCTGGTCGCCGAGGGCAGCGCCGCGGAACTCAAGCGGCGCGTGCCCGGCGGTCACGTCCGGCTGCGCTTCTCCGACCCGGTGGCGTACGAGCGGGCGGCGGCCGCGCTGCGCGGCACGCACCGCGACGACGAGGCGCTCACCCTGCAGATCCCGAGCGACGGCAGCCAGCGCGAGCTGCGCGCCATCCTCGACTGGCTCGACGCCACCGGCACCGAGGCCGACGAGCTGTCCGTGCACACGCCCGACCTGGACGACGTGTTCTTCGCCCTGACCGGCAGCCCCGTCCCCGCACAGCCCACCGGCTCCCCGGACCGAACCGGCCCCGTGGACCCCGCCGGCACCCCCGACCCCACCGCCCCCGCGCGGCCCACCGCCTCCGCGCACCCCGCCCCGTCCGCGCACCCCGCCGGCAAGGAGACCACCCGATGAGCGCCGCCACCCACGCCGTCCGCGACAGCATGACCATGCTGCGGCGCAACCTCCTGCACGCCCGCCGCTACCCGTCCCTGACCCTGAACCTCCTGCTCACCCCGGTCATCCTGCTGCTGCTCTTCGTCTACGTCTTCGGCAACGTGATGAGTTCCGGCATCAGCGGCGGCCCCGCCGACCGCGCCGGCTACGTCGCCTATCTGGTCCCCGGCATCCTGCTCATGACGGTCGGCGGGACCGCCCTCGGCACCGCGGTGTCGGTGGCCACCGACATGACCGAGGGCATCATCGCCCGGTTCCGCACCATGGCGATCTCCCGCGCCTCCGTGCTGGTCGGCCATGTGCTGGGCAGCGTGATCCAGACCCTGATGGCGCTCGCGCTGGTCCTGGGCATCGGCGTGGCGATCGGCTTCCGGCCCGACGCGACCTGGACGGAGTGGCTCGCGGCGGCCGGGCTGCTGGCCCTGGACAGCCTCGCGCTGACCTGGATCGCGGTCGGTATCGGTCTGGTCAGTCCGAACGCCGAGGGCGCCAGCAACCTGGGCATGCCGCTGATGGTGCTGCCCCTGCTGGGCAGCGCCTTCGTGCCGGTGGACCTGATGCCGGGCTGGTTCCGCTGGTTCGCCGAGTACCAGCCGTTCTCGCCGGCCATCGAGACCCTGCGCGGGCTGCTGCTGGGCACCGGCATCGGCACCACGGACGCGGTGCTGGCCGTCGCCTGGCCGGTGGGTCTGACGCTGCTGGGCTTCTGGTGGTCCACGGCCCGGTTCACCCGCGCGTCGCGGCGGTGAGTTCGCGCAGCGCCGCGGTCCACAGCTCCTCCCGCCCCAGGGCGGCGTACGCCGACTTCGCCGCGGCGTACGCCGCCCGGTCGGCCCGCTCCGCGGCCTGCCGGCAGCGGGCCGAGGACAGCGTCGGGAACTCCCGCACCACCGGCATGCGTTCCGCCAGCGCCACCAGCCGTACGGCCGACGGATCGCCCGCCGCCAGACCGGCGAAACCGAGCCCCAGCAGGACGGTGCCGTACACGGGCAGTTCCACCGGGGCCGCCCCCTCGCCGGCCGGCGCCGACAGCATGGCCAGCAGCCGGGTCCGCAGCCGCCCGGCGAGTCCGGCCACCGGTTCCGGCCGGCCGTGCTGGGCGTGCGCCGCCAGCGCGGCCGACTGCACCTGGAGCGCCCAGGTGTCCAGGAACGGGTCGTCGGCGTACGCCGGGCCGGCCGCCCCGGTCCGTTCGACCGCCCGGCGCCACAGCCCGAGCCCGACCTCGGTCAGCCCCCGGGCCAGCGCGATCTCCGCCCGGGCCGGCAGGTCGGGGCTGTAGCCCTGCTCGGGGTCCGGCCGCTGGTCCAGGGCGGCGAGCCCGAGCCAGTACTCGGCCTCGTCGATCTCCCCGCGCTGGAGACAGGCGAGCACCAGCCCCCAGCGGACGTCGATCGGGTCCGCCCAGTCGCCCATCTCGCCGAGCACCTCCAGCGCGGCGCGCAGATGCCCGTACGCCTCGTCGCCGCGCTCGGCCTGGAGGCACAGCTCGCTGATCCGCCCGTGCCCGAGCAGCAGCATCGCCGGATTGCCGAGCGGTTCCAGCGCGTCCAGCATGCGCCGGGCGCACTCCAGGGCGCGTTCCGTCTCGTGCTCGGAGTGCCACATGTAGCTGGCGACACCCGACGCGACTCCCGCGAGGAGGGGCTCGGGGGCGTCGCACAGCTCCTGCAGCCGCGTGAACCGCGGCGGGTGTATCTCCGGTACGGCGCACAGCACGGCGGCCAGTGCCCGGACCAGGGTGTCCGGCGGGGCGGGCGGCAGCCGGCGCAGCGTGACGAGCTGCCGTACGGCGTGCGGGCCGTGGCCCATGAACAGGCTTGCCGCGCACACCGCCGCCGCGCTCCGGGCCGCCTCCAGGTCCCCGGGCTCCCCGGGCCCGGGACGGAAATGCGACAGGGGCCCGGCGGTCTCCGCGGCGAGCGCGGCGAGCCGGGCGTAGTTGCTGTCGGTGGCCCACAGCGTGGACAGCACGGCGGTGAGCGCCGCGGTGGCGGGCCCGTCGCCGCGGGCCAGCGCGAACCGCAGGGCCAGGACGAGGTTGTCCTGCTCGGCCCGGACCCGGTTCCAGGCCGGCAGCGGCCGGGCGCGGAACAGCGCGTCGTGGTGGGCCCGGCCGAAGTCCCGCGCCCAGGCGAGGAACCGGCCGGCGACCCGCTCCTCCTCCCCGGCCTCGGCGCGCCGGGCGGCGCCGAACTCCCGCAGCGTCTCCAGCATGTGGAAGCGCATCCCGGCGGGACTGTCCCCGGCCTTGATCAGGGACTGGCCGGCCAGTTGCTCCAGCAGGCCGAGCACGTCCCCGGTCCCGTCCAGCACCCGCTCCGCCGCGTCCGCGGAGAACCCGCCGGGGAACACCGACAGCGCGCGCAGCGCCGCCCGGCCGTCGGGTTCCAGCAGGTTCCAGCTCCACTCGACCACGGCCCGCAGGGTCCGGTGCCGTTCCGGCGCGTCGCGCGCGCCGCCGCGCAGCAGCGCGAAGCGGTCCTGGAGGCGGCGCGCGATGTCGGCCACCGACAGCACCCGCACCCGGGCCGCGGCCAGCTCCACGGCCAGCGGCAGCCCGTCCAGATGACGGCAGATCCCGGCCACCTCGCCGGCCGGCAGCTCCACACCGGGCCGGGCCGCCCGCGCCCGCTGTGCGAACAGCTCGACGGAGGTGGCCAGGGACAGCTCCGGCAGGTCGTACACGGACTCCGAGGTCAGCCCCAGCGCGGCCCGGCTGGTGGCGAGGACCCGCAGCTCCTTCGACCGCGACACCAGCTCCCGCACGAGTCCGGCCGCGCCGGCGATCACCTGCTCGCAGTTGTCCAGCACCAGCAGCGCCGGCCCGGGGCCCAGCGCGCCGAGGATGCCGTTCACGGCGTGCTTGTCCGTGCCGCCGCCGGTGAACGGCCGGGCCTCGGCGGCCCCGACGGCCGAGGCCACCTCGCCGGCCACGTCCGCGTCGGCGGTGACACCGGCCAGCGTCACGAAGTGCACCACCGGTTGCGCCGCCGCCCGGCTCACCGCGTGCGCGAGGCGGGTCTTGCCCAGCCCGCCCGGACCCAGGACGGTCACCACCCGGGCCGTGCGCAGCAGCCCGGTCACGGCGGCGAGGTCGGCGTCCCGGCCCAGCAGCGGGTTCGGGTCGTGCGGCACACCGTGGCGGAGCGGCGGCGCGTCCGCGTGCAGCAGCTCCTGGTACACGGCCTTCAGCCCCGGCCCCGGGTCGGTCCCCAACTCCTCGCGCAGTGCGCGCCGGTAGGCGTCGTACCGGCTCAGCGCGGTGGCCCGGCCGGCCGTACCGGCCTCGCAGCGCAGCAGCTCGGCGAGCACCTCCTCGTCCCGCGGCAGCTCCCGGGCCAGCCCGGCCAGCGGCTGGACCGCCTCCGCCCGCCGGCCCACCCGGGCGAGGGCGAGCGCCCGGGACCGCAGCAGGGAACGGAACGCCCGGACCCGGCCGGCGCGCAGCGCGACCACCGGGTCGTGCAGGTCCTCGCCCGCCGCGGCGCCCACGGTCCCGTCCCACAGCGCCAGGCCCGCCTCGGCCTCGGCCAGGGCGCCCTCGTGATCGCCCGCCCGGGCCCGCTCGGCGCTCGCGGCCTCGTGCAGCAGCAGCGCGGAGCTGTCGATCCGCGTCTCGTCCAGGCCCAGCCGGTATCCGGTCGGGGTGCTCACGACCAAGTCGGCGCCGGCCTGCGCCCTGAGCCGCGACACCAGCACCTGCACCGCCTTGCCCGGCCGTTCCGGCAGCTCGTCCGGCCACAGCCCTTCCACCAGCCGGGCGGTGCTGCACCCGGTGCGCGGATCGTCCCCGAGCAGCGCGAGCAGACCGCGCAGCCGGGGCGCGGTGATCTCCCGTCCACGACAGGCGACTCGGGACAGCAGGATCAACTCGGTCGTCACGCGTGCAGAGTAGCCAAGAGCCTTTCGCGGGACCCCCGTCACAACATGTTCACAACGACGGGCCGGTGACCGGAGGCGCCCCGGGCACCCGTCCACGGCTGTCTGCCGGGGAGGAGCCCGAGCCGTGGTCGTCATCGCCTGCCTTCTGCTGCCCGTCATGGGAGTACTGCTGTACGGCATGGACCGTGTCGAGAACTGGCTGACGCGTCCGGCCCCGCCGCCCCGCCACGCCGGCGCGCGCCCCCTGCGCCTGCTCCAGGGCGGCCGCCGCGAACCGTCCGTGCGCCGCGCACCGTCCGTTCTCCGTGAACCGTCCGTGCGCCGGGTGCCGGAGGCCGGACGGGAGCACCGCCGGGCCGCTTGAACCGGGGGAACAGCGGGGCCGAGAGGCGCCTACGTCGCCGAGTGCGGGATACCCGCAGGTCATGAGGTTGCCGACGGAGTTGCGTGACATTGATGGTGCCGGGGCACGGGCAGCCGCCCGCCGTATCCCGCCGAAGCCGGCCAAGGTGCTGTCGGCGGTCGAAGAGGCGGCGGAGAGTACGAAGCTGTGGTGCGGCGCCGCCGTGCTGATGGCCGCCACCGGCGGCCGGCGGGGCCGGCAGGCGGCGGTCGCGGGACTGGCCGCGGTGGCGGTGGCACAACTGCTGGCCAACGGTGTCTGCAAGCAACTGGCCGGCCGCGAGCGGCCGCCCGAGGAGTGGTACCCGCACGACGAGGTCCACGACCGCCCGGACTCCTCCTCGTTCCCCTCCGGACACACCGCCGCCGCGGCCGCCTTCACGGCGGCGGTCGCCCCGGCCTGGCCCGCGGCCGCCGCGCTGTGCGCCGTACCGGCCGCGATGGTCGCGCTGGAGCGCGTGCAGTCCGGCGCCCACTACCCGAGCGACGTCGTGGCGGGCGCCACCATCGGTCTGCTCAGCGCCGGGCTGGTACGGCGGGCACCGCGCCGGCTGCTGCGGCGCGCCCCGTGGTGAACGCGGTGGCGGCCGGGCCGAAACCGGTGACCTGAACGGCGGACACCGGGGTACTCGCGAGCTGACCGGACATAAGCACAGACGGGAGGTGAGCGCCGTGTCGAGTACGCAGCCCCGCACCGGAACGGACGGGCACGCACCGGTTTCGGAACCGGTGGGTGAACTGGTGCAGCGTGCCTCGCAGCAGCTGACGGAACTGGTACGCGGTGAACTGCGCCTGGTGCAGGCGGAGATGACGGAGAAGGGCAAGCGGTACGGCAAGGGAGGCGGACTCTTCGGCGGCGCCGGCGTGGTCGGCTTCCTGATGCTCCAGGCCCTGGTGGCCACGGTGATCGCCGCGCTCGCGGTGCCGCTCCCGGTGTGGGCCGCTGCCCTCATCGTGACCGCGGTGCTCGGTGTGATCGCCGCGGTGCTGGCGCTGAACGGCAAGAAGCAGGTCGCCCGGGCCGCGCCGCCGACCCCGCAGCAGACGATCGAGAACGTGAAGGCCGACGTGGCCGAGATCAAGGAGAGTGCGCATCGATGACCCAGCCGCCCCACGACGAGCCCACCGCCGCGAACCCCGGCGAACTGCGTGAGCAGGTCGAGCAGACCCGCCAGGAACTCGGCAAGACGGTGGAAGCCCTCGCGGCCAAGACCGACGTCAAGGCACGCGCCCAGGAAAAGGCCAACGAAGCCGCCGCGAAGGCCGGCGAGCTGAAGGAACAGGCGGTGGCGAAGGCGGGTGAACTGAAGGAGCAGGCCGCCGTGAAGGCGGAGGAGCTGAAGGGACAGGCCGCCGTGAAGGCCGGCGAGCTGAAGGAACAGGCCGCCGTCAAGGCGGAGGGGCTGAAGGAGCAGGCCGCCGTCGGGGCGGGCACGGCCCGGACCAAGGTCGCCGAGGCGGCGGCCAAGGCCCAGGACAGCGTGCCCGAACCGATCAGGGACAAGGCGGTCCAGGGCGTCCGGCTGGCCCGGCAGAACCGCCCTGTGCTGCTGGCGGTCGCCGGCGCCGCGGCCGTCGTCTGGCTGGCCTGCCGCCGGCGCAAGGGCTGAGCGGGGCCGGAGCGCCGCCGGAAACCGCACCCGGTTCCCGGCGGCGCTCCGGCGTACACGGCCCCGGCCGCCCGGAGCCTCGCCGCACCCCGGTCTCACCGCCACCGCGGGTTGTGCTTACGGGGCGCTGGCCCTGTTGAAGCCCTTGTCCAGGTAGGGGGACTGGTCGACCACGAAGCCGTCGTCCGCGACCAGGCGGGCGATGCCGCCCTGGTCCCGCCAGATCTCGCTGGAGGAGGCGAAGGAGAAGCCGCCGTACTGCGGGTGGTTCTCGTTGGTGTAGACGCGGTAGCGCTGGCCGGGCTGGATGACCGTACCCGGCGGGAAGGGGAAGGAGTACCCGGTGGGCTTGGCCTCCACCTTCCAGCCGGTCAGGTCCTGGGCTGCGCCGCCCTGGTTGAGGATCTCGACGTATTCGTCCGCCTGGGCCGCACCCGTGCCCTGGTAACGCAGTCCGGAGATGACCACGTCGGGCTCGTCGAGCGTGAACATGCAGACCACGTGGGCGAAGTTGATGCCGCCCTCCGGGCTGCGGAACTGCCGGACGATCTGGCCGTTGCGCTCGAACCCGCTCAGCACCGCCCGGTACTGCTTGCCGTTGACCGTGACGGGCTGCGGGTGGACGAAGGTCTGCAGGTCGACCAGGTCGTCGTCCGCGGGGCTGGTGTTGGTGGTGTTGGGCGTCTCGTCGTGGTGGAAGCTGAAGGTGAGGTCGGTCGTGCTGCCGTCCTCGAACATGACGTTGACGGTGAGCTGGACGTCGAACTGGCTCGGGGTGACGGTCGTGGGCTTGTTGCGGTGCACGAAGGTGCCGATGACGAACTCGGTGCCGTCGAGTTCGACGTCCACGGCCGCACCGCGGAACTGGTACCCGCTCTGGCTGCCGGCGCTGCCCCATTGGATGTAGTCGGTGCCCAGGCCGCTGACCGGCGAGATGCCCGGGTTGGTGGAGGTGAAGACGCCGGAGGTGACGACGGTGGTCATGGTGTCTGGTTCCCGCTTCCTCAGTCCTCGTCCTCGATGACCTCGGCCTTGAGCTTGGCCGGCGGCGCGGTGCCGATCTGGGCGGTGCCGTCGGTGTGACGGCCGGGTGCGGCCCCGTCGACGGCTTCCAGCCCGCAGGTGTAGACGATGCAGTCCTTGTCCTGGGCGCCCGTGTTCAGGTGCACGTGGGAGGTGAAGGTCAGCGTGCGTCCGTCGTCGCTGACCTTCGCCTGGACGGAGGGCAGGCCGCCGCCCGTGGTCTGGTCGATGCGCTTGTACTGGGCGCCCACCGTGCCGTTCCAGCGGAAGCCGGTGGGGGCGGTGAACACGTGCTCGCGCTCGCCGGCGTCGACCGTCTCGTTCCAGTTCGGCGTGCGCACGCAGATGTTGATGGTGGTGCCGAGGCCGCCGGGCGCGTCCTCGACTCCGCCCTCCTGCCACACCACGAGGTCGAGTTTCTGGGCACGGCCCTGCTCGTAGCCCCAGTCGTACCCGTTCGCGTACTGGTCCTGCTCGCCGCGCGCGCCGTCGCGCGGCGGGTCGGCGTAGGGCGTCCCGGCGAGCGCGTCGGCGCGTCCCTCCTCCTCCCCCCGTTTGTACGCTTCCCTCTTGGTCTGCACATCGGTGCTCATCTCCGGGTCCTCCTGGGGCTGTGGTCGACGCGTGCGACGGAAAAGAAGAGACGTCCTGGTGCGGGTCGCCCCGGCGTGCGGGCGGCGGGCAGGCCCGACACCGCACACCGCGCGGGTTCGCCGGACGCGGAGCGTCATGAAGGGCGTCCGCGAGACGGACCTCGGGGCGCTGCCCGCGGCTTCCGGCGGGGCGTCCGCGCGGGTGTCGCGGCACGCACCGGACTTTCCTCCGGGTCCATCGTTAGCCCGGACCTGCCGGTGATATGCCGTCATTCCCCCGTTTGGTATGCCGAATCGATTCCGCGTCACTTGTTCGAGTGAGATCGAGGCGCAGTACGGCGCAGGGGAGTGGAGCAGAGCGCGTCAGCGCGCCTCCCGTCGCGTGCGCCGGTGCGGGCGCCGGCCCACCGTCCTCCCCTACGGCCCCCACCCCCGCCCCTGCCTCCCGGTCCTGCCGCTCCGTCCCCGTCCCTGCCTCCCGGTTCCTCCCCCGTGCGGGTGGAGCGCTCGGTGGCGGCGCCCGCCGTGCCGTCCGGGCCGGTATGCAGGGGAAATGCCAACGGCGGAGCGGAAGGAGACGGAAGATGCGGGAGACGAGGCCGTGGACGCGGGAGGTGCCGGGCGCCGGCAGGGCCCGGCCGCGTGCGGGCCGGGGGGTGACGGCGTGACGGCCGGGGCGGCGACGCGGCGGCAGCCACCGGACACGCCGGACGCGGACGGCCCCCCGGGCACGGCGGCCGTCACCGTGGCGGGCGACGGCACGGCCGGGTTCTCCGGGGACGGCGGCCCCGCTCCGGACGGGCAGTTGGCCTTCCCGGCGGACGTGGCGGTGGGAGGCGGCGCGGTCTACGTCGCCGACCACGCCAACCACCGGGTCCGCCGGATCGACGGCACCGGCACCCTGACGACGGTCGCCGGCGCCGGGCTGCGGGGGTTCGCCGGGGACGGCGCCGACGCGGCGCGCGCCCGCCTCGGCTTCCCGTCCGCGCTGGCGGCCGCCCCGGACGGAGCCGTGTTCGTCGCCGACGAGATGAACCACCGGGTCCGCCGGATCGATCCCTCGGGCGTCATCGCCACCGTCGCGGGAGACGGCTCGCGCGGCGACGGCGGGGACGACGGTGACGGCGGCCCGGCCGGCCGCGCCCGGCTGGCCGCCCCGTGCGCCCTGGCCGTGGACGGCGCCGGAACGCTGTATGTCGGGGAAGCGGGCACGTCCCGGGTGCGCAGGGTCGGCGACGACGGTGTCATCAGCACGGTCGTCGCGGCATCCGGACGCCCCGGCGGCAGTGCCGCGGCCGACGCGGGCGCGGAGTTCCTGCCCGCCGGCCTGGCGGTCGACGCGGCCGGCCGGCTGTACATCGCCGACCCGGTGGGCCGCCGGGTGCTGCTGCTCGACCCGGACGGCGCGCTGCGGGTACTGGCGGGACCGCCGGACGGGGACGCCGGCGCCACGGCGGTCGACTGGGGCGCGCCGTGCGCGGTGGCGGCCGACGGCGAGGGCACGCTCTACGTCGCCGACCAGACCGGACACCGGGTATGGCGGCTGGCCGGCGGAACGGCCCGGATCCTCGTGGGGCCGCCGGGGGCGGGGGGCCAGGAGGCCGGCCCGGCCGGTGACGCGGCCGGTGACGGAGCCGATGCCGCCGTCCACACCACGCTGCGCTACCCGTGCGGGCTCGCCGTGGACCCGGCCGGGCGCCTGCTCGTGGCGGACAACTTCCACCACCGGATCGCGGCCGTACCCCTCACCATCGCTCCCCTCCAGGAGACCGAGCCGGTACGGGACGAGGAACCGGCACCCGCTCCCGCCCCGGCACCCACCCCTGCTCCCGCGCCGACGCCCGCCCCCGCGCCCCCGCCGTCCGCCAAGCTGCTGGTCCGGCAGGAGGTCGGCCTCGAAGTCCCCCGAGGGGCGAGCGAGTTGCTGCACGTCCGGATCTCCTCCACCGACCCCTGGGCTCCGGGACGGGTGGAGCACCGCTTCACGGCTCCGACGGGTTTCGTCTTCGACGGGCGGGTGACCTGCGCGTACTACCGCGCGGACCGCACGGTGCTCCCCGGCGGGGACCCCACCGGGACGGCCGGGAACGACGGCAGGACGCTGACCGTCACCGACGAGCCCCGCCTGAACACGCCCGGCCACCCGGCGGCGGCCCTGGTCTACACGCTCGGCATCCGCGCCCTGGGCGACGCCGAGCCGGGCCGGTACACCGACGGGCGCGCGGTGATCGCGGGCGGCCCGGAAGCGCCCCTGAAGGCAACCGTTCTCGGAGACGACGAGGACTGACGACGACCGATGACGACCGGCGACGACCGATGACGACCGGCGACGACCGACGACGGCCGGCGACGACCGACACGGACCGGCGCGGAGTGACGGCGGCCGATGACGCCTGACGGGGGCGCGGTCGCGTCCGGAGCCGTCCATGGCGGACCACTCCCCGTGGACGGCTCCGCGCGATCTCAAACCCTGAATGGGCAGGTAATCGTTTCTGTGCTCCCACGTCACCCCCCTGATGGTCACGGATTGCAGGTCGCTGACCACGTTGGGTTAGCGTTCGATACGTGTTCACGCCCACCCTCCCGAGGCTCGGCCCGCCGGGTCCCTTCCCGCGCGCGCCCCTTGCCCATCAGCTCGACCGCAAGTGGCTGCACTACGCGTTCCTGTCTCGGTGCGGTCGGCACGCGCTCATCGCGAACCTGTCCGTCCTGGGGTCCGCCAGCGGCGAGGTCGTCGCGGATCCGGGCGCCCCGGCCACCGGGCGCCGCAGCGGCACCGGCACCGCGGCCGAGGGGCAGCACATGGCGATCCTGCTGCTCCACGGGGAGGGCCACGGCTGGAGCGCGACGCAGTTCAACGCCGAACAGCCCGAACTGCCCTGGTCGGCCTTCCGGCTGCCGCACCCGCACGGTGAGCCCGGCGCGTTCCGGGTGGCGGCCCGGTCGGCGGCGCCGGCGGCGGACGTCCGGCTGACCCGGACCAGCAGGCCGTGCACCTCGCAGTGCGCGCCGTTCGGCGCGGACGAGCACCTGCGCTGGCAGTCCGAGCCCGGTGTCCTGGGCACCGGCACCCTGCGGCACGGCGACGGCACGGCCACGGAGACGGACCTGCTGGGCTACCACGAGCGGGTACGCGGCCGGTGGTCGTGGCCCACGCTCGGCGGCTGGGTGTTCGGGTTCGTCAACGACCCCTCGGGCCCCGCCGGCCAGGCCCCGCCCTCGGCGGTCGTCTTCACCCTGATCCAGCCCGCGTACCCGGCGGACGCGGCCAACGGGTCGGTGATGCTGTGGCGCGACGGGCGCATGATCCGCCACTTCCCGCGGCGCAGTCTGCGGGTGGCGGTCAGCGGCAGCCTGGACCGCGACCGGGTGGCGGTGGTCCCGCCGCTGGCGGGCCTGCTGGGCACCCCGCCGATGGCCGCGGTGCCCGGCCGGCTGCTGATCACCGCCCGGCTCGGCGAGGACCGTCTCGTCCTCGACTTCCGCTCGCACACGGCGGTCCGGATCGCCAACCCGTCCGAGACCAGCCTGCACCCGTTCAGCGTGCACGAGACCCTCGGCCCGTGCACCGTGGAGGGCCGTGTCGGCGGACGCCGTATCGGCTTCCGCACCGGGGGCATCGTGGAGTTCGCCGGGGGTGCCCATGACTGAGACCGCCCCCGCGTTCACCGGGGCCCGGCTGCTGGACGAGACCGTCACCGCCCTGTCCGACCGGGCCCCGGCCGTTCTCGCCGCCGCGGCCGGCCAACTGCGCGGCATCCGGCTCGGTCTGCACTTCAACGACGACAGCCACGCCACGCTCACCGCGCGGCACAGCCGTCTCCTCGTACGCCGGGAGCGCTGCCCGGACCCCGATGTCGAGGTCGCCTTCGACAACCGGGCCATGAACCTGCTGTTCGACCTCCAGCGCCCGCCCGTCGACCAGGTCCTGCCCGACAGCCTCGACGTCCGGGGCTCCCGCGACGACGCCCTCGCCGTGTGGCGGGCCTTCACCCTGCTGGCCCAGCGCGCGGCGGGCCTGCGCAGCATGCAGGAACTGTGGGGGTCCTACCGCGAGCAGGCACCCCAGCTCTGGGGCGGGGTGCCGTCACAGGTCCGGGAACCGGCCGCCGACCCGGTCGACTGGACGGCGCTGGACTTCCTCGCCCGGCGCTCCCCCGAGGACGCGCCCGCACCGCCCGCGCTGATCGGCGACACCACCGTCACCGCGCCGCGCCTGCTGTGGGACGGCCGCGCGAGCACCGACTGGTCGCTGGAGGACACCGTCCAGGACGCGGACCTCCTGGAGACCATGCGCCGGTGCCGGGCCCGCACCAACGAGGAGATCGAGCGGCTGCTCCCGGACCGCGAACCGCGCGCCGAGCTGTACGACCTCATGCGCTCCTACCCCGCCCGCCAGGGCAAGGGCCTGCGCCCCACCCTGACCATCGCCGCCTGTGCCGCCTTCGGCGGGCGCCCCGACGACGCCGTACGCGCCGCCGCCGCACTGGAGCTGTTCCACAACGGCTTCCTCGTCCACGACGACATCGCCGACGAGTCCACGCACCGGCGCGGCCTGCCGACCATGCACGAGGAACACGGCCTGGGCCTGGCCGTCAACGTCGGCGACGGGCTGAACCTGCTCGCCGTCGACGCCGTCCTGTCCAACCTGGAAACGCTCGGCCTGGTCCGCACCCTCGGCCTCATCCACGAGGCGGTGCACATGTGCCGGGAGTCCATCGAGGGCCAGGCCATGGAGCTGGGCTGGATCCGCCACGAGGTGGTCCCCGGGCACGACGACGCCTACTTCACGATGAGCACCAAGAAGACCGGCTGGTACACCTGCATCAGCCCGTGCCGCATCGGTGCCGTCTGCGCCGGCATCACCGACCCTTCCGTGCTCGGCCGGTTCGACGAGGCGTTCCGCCTGATCGGCATCGCCTTCCAGATCCAGGACGACATCCTCAACCTGATCGGCGAGGAGGCCCTGTACGGCAAGGAGCCCCTCGGCGACCTCCTCGAGGGCAAGCGCACGGTGATGCTGATCCACCTCTTCCGCTCGGCGTACGCCCACGAGCGCCCCCGCCTCCTCGACGTCCTGCGGCAGCGCCGTACCGACAAGACGCAGCAGCACGCCGAGGAACTCCTCGCCGCCATGCGGCGGCACGGCTCCATCGAATACGCCACCGACCTCGCCGACCGGCTCGCCGCCGAAGGCATCGCCCGCTTCGAGGAAGACCTCCGGTTCATCCCCGAGAACGAGGGCAAAGCCGTCCTGCGGCAGATCGCCCACTACGTCACCTCAAGGCCACTGTGACCACCACCATGCCCCCGCCCCCGCCGGCCGGTCCCGCCGGCACCGGCCCGCTGACCCCCACCGACCTCCGGGCCTTCGCCTTCCTCGGCCACGTCAACAGCAGTCTGCGCCGGTCCCTGTGCACCCTGGCCAGGCACGGCGTGGCGCTGCGCCGCGACGCCCCGGACCGCGCCCGCCTCCTGCTCGACACCGTCCGGCCCTGGCCCCTCTACAAGGGCGGCCAGTTCCTCTTCGACCTGATGGAGTGGGAGGACCTCATGGTCGACGGCGACCCTCCGCCCGTCCTGCCCACGGAACGGATCGTCTCCGCCTGCACGCTCCCCGTGCAGTTGCTCGCCGCCGCCACCGAGGAGGCGTCCGCAGCGACGGGAGCGGTGCCCGGCCAGCGCACGGCCGCCGCCTTCGACCTCCCGCTGCGCCTGCTGGCCGGCACCGCCCGCACCACCCTCCTGGGCGCCGCGCAGGACCTCACCGACCTGTTCGGCACGCCCTCCCACCGGACCGGACCCGACGGCGACGACCCGGAAGACACCACGGCCGCGGAGAGCACCGATCCCGAACTCCCGCCGCTCGAAGCGGGTTTCTACCTCTACGAGGACATCGCCCTCGGCGCCCTGGCCGTCCTCGGCCCGCTCCTGGCCGGCCACGCACCGGCCGGCTCCGCGACATCCGCCTAGCTCATGAAGCCCGTCGCCGCCTCCGGCGGTCCATGAGCGGACCCGGTCACCAAGCCCGCCACCGGCGGATCCGCTCACGCGGACCCCTCCACCCACAGAAGGGACACCCATGGCCACGCAGACCCAGTCACCCGTCCAGCCGGGCTCCGAGAACAAGCTCTACATCCTCCAGCAGGGCATCGTCGAGGACGCGCCCGGCGGCGTACCGGCCCACCTCAGCTTCGGCATCCTCAGCACCGTCCCCGACCCGGTGAACCCCGGCGACATCACCTTCACCCTGAAGGCGCCCACCGGCTTCGCCTTCACCGGCTGGCTCTCCTGGGCCTACCACGACGTCAACACCCTGCAGGCGAAGGGCAACCTGGAGACCACCCAGGGCACCCTCGGCGACGGGGGCCGCACCCTGACCTTCACCCACAACCCGTACCTGTCCACCAACCAGGAGTGCCTCGGCTACGGCGCCCAGGTCACCGCCGTCGACGGCGCGACGCCTGGCCGCTACACCGACGGCCAGCTCAAGGTGGGCGCCGCCACCCCGATCAAGCTCAAGGGCCGCGTCCTGGCCACCGACGAGGACTGAGCGACCCTCACCAGCCGCCCGTCGGTGGCCGTGCCGGCGCGACCGGGGCCACCGACGGGCCACGCGGAAAGGAAGGACGGAGCATGTACGGAGCAGGAAACCGCGCCGGGTGCCGTACCGGGAGCGCCGCCGCCTGGGCACCGGCGCGGCGCCGGGGACGCCGGGCCCTGTGGACCCTGGGCACGCTGGCCGCGACGACGCTGCTGGCATCGTCACTGCCCGCGACCACCGCCACGGCGCAGGCCGGGCCCGCCCCGGCGGCGCGGACCACGGCGGCACGCGACCCGGAGTGCATCCAGCCGGGCAACGCGTGGCTCAACCCGCGGTTCTACTGGCGGAACGTCTTCGGCACCCGGCTGGGCGAGGGCACGATCAACGAATCGTCGTCCCCGAACCCGTTCGGCGGCCGGATCGCGCCGGGCTCGACGTTCACGTTCCGCTGGCGCCCGGACACCACCCGCAACCCCGTGGGAGCGCAGTACCACGTCCACCGGGTCAACCTGGCCTCGGTGCTGGCAGTGGCCGACGCGGAGTCGGTGACGGGCCCGGGCACCTTCTCCGGAACGACACTGAGCGCTCAGGAGACACCGCCGCAGAAGCTGGGCGACACCGTGGTGCGGTTCCGGATCAGGCCGGGCACGGAGGGCCGCACGGCCACCCTCTCCTCGGCCGACCACAGCCTGACCACGAGGTGGCTGTTCGCCAACATCAACAACGTCTGGGAGAACACCGGAACCATCTCCTTCACGGTCGCCTCCCGCGCCGCACTGGGCTGCACTTCGTCATCGATCCTCGGCTGACGGATCCCCTCGCCGGCCCCTCGGTCACGACTGTGACCGAGGGACGGCGTGTGTGTGGGAGGGGCAAGGCCGCGCCGGATCAGGGCGCGGGCCGGAGCTCACCCCCGCTGCTCTTCCGTCTCGTACAACCTCCAGGCCGGCCATCGAACGGCTTCGGCTTCTCCGTCGTCGCTGCCCAGCAAGTTCCGTCGATGCAGCATGAGCCGAAGGTGGCGGGCAGCGTCGGAGCCCTCTTCGATTCCCCTGTCGAGGAGTACGGCTCTGGGTGCGGAGGCACCGTCGCCTCCCACCAGGGCGTCCGCCGGATGCCCGTTGACTGTCTCGCTCAGCGTGACCGTGGCTTTCTCCGTGCGGGAGAGGGTCTGGTACAGGCGTTTGAGCAGCTCGTCGTCGTCTCTGCCACCCGGGGGCACGCCATCCCGCTCCGCAGCCTCCAGCAGTGCGGCGCCCACGCCTCCCCGCTTTCGCCAGAGCTCCTTGTCCCCCACCACGATGAGGTGACCGCGTGCCCGGGTGATGGCGACGTTCCACAGGTTCAGTTGTCCACCGACCCACTCGACGGCGCCCGGATGCATGCCTTCGCCCGCGACGAGGGAGAACACCATGACGTCCCGTTCACCACCCTGGAAGGTGTGCACGGTACCGATGCGCAGGCGCACCTCATCGTAGGGTCCCAGCCGCTTGCGCAGCAGTTCGGCCTGCGCCGTGAAAGGAGTGACGACGCCGACGGTGGCCTCGGGCGGCAACTGGTCCAACAGGTACCTGACGCTGGCGAGCACTTTCTGGATCTCGTCCTCGTTGACCCAGGAGCCACCGAACGGGGGGCGGGCGGCCCGCCCGGTCACATCCGTCCAGATGACGGCGGGGCGATGCGCCAGAGCGGGACGGCCACGGGTGTCGGTGAGAACGGTCAGCCCACCGTCGTAGAAGAATGTGTTGGAGATCCCGGCGATGTGCGGATGACAGCGGAAGTGCTCGTCGAGAAGCAGCGTGCCACCCGCGGACTGCTCGGCCGCGTGGAAGGCGGAGTGGCGCCGGTAGGCGAGGTGGTGCTTCTCCAGCCAGTCGGACCGCAGCCCGTTCCCGCGCCGGATGAGAGCCTCGCGGTGCGGGCTGGTCCGCGTGATGTGCGTGAGCTGCATGGGATCGCCGATGACCAGGGCGCGCCGCGCGCGGAACAGCAGCGGCAGGACGTGGGGGATGGCGCACTGGCTGGCCTCGTCGATGACGACGAGATCGAACAGGGCCGGGTCCGGAGGAAAACGCCGGGCGGAGAGGCTGGTCACTGCCCAGCCGGCCACTGCGGGTGCGTCCGTCGATGTTCCCGAGCGGCCGAGCACCCTTCCCAACTGCGGCCAGTCGCCGCGTTTGCCGTCCCGAGCCGTCAACAGGTCCAGGATGCGGCGGCGTCCGGCCCAGGCGGCGGCTTGGACCGTGGCGGCGAGGAGCGTGCGGGAAGCGTCCTGGAGGGCACTCTCCGCATCGCGGAGCGTACGCGTGAGCGCTGTGTCGTCCACAGCGGCCGCTTGCTCGCGCCCGTCACGCCATACCGCCTCGGCCGCGGCGAAGCCGGCGAGCGCGAGGCATCCCGTGGCGGGATCACCGGAGTACCCCTCCAGACCGGTGGTGCGCAGGAAACGGGTCCGGCGCCACGATCCGAGGAAGCGCGCGTGGGCGAGGCGGCGTGCCTTGCTCTCCAGCTCCCTCGGCCGGGCCGGGCCACCGAGCAGGTCCTGGAGGTCGGCGACGGTGGCCCCGAGCTGTTCTGCGTGGTGGTCGCGGACTTCGCCTGCCCGGCGAAGCCGCGCCTCGGTCTGAGCGATATGTGCCAGACCTTGCCGTACTTCTGCCAGACGGTCGGTGGCCAGCGCGGTGGCCATGGATGCCGTGGCCACGGTGGTGGACGGCTCCGGGCCGGTACGCAGCGCGTGCAGTGCGGCGGCCTCGTACTCGGCGTTGCTCGTGCCGTTCTTCCGCGCCGAGCCGGTGCGCACGACGCTGCCGGGCACCAGCTTGTCGCAGCGGCGCCAGACCTCGTCCACGGCATCGTTGTTGGTGGACGCGACCAGTACGGTCTGACCTGCCGCGATCGCGGTGGCCACGAGATTGGCGACCAGCTGGCTCTTGCCGGTGCCGGGCGGGCCCGTGGCCACGGTGAGGCGGCGGGTCATGGCGGACCGGAGCACCGCCGTCTGGGCCTCGTTACAGGGCAGCGGCGTCACAAGGCGTACCGGTCCGGGGTCCGTGTGAGCGAGGGACCGGGCGCGCTGCGCGGTGTCGGGCGCGAGCGCCCCGAGGGCGGTCTTCCCGATCTGGTCCGTCTGCTGGGCGATGACGGCGAAGTCGTTGAGAAGCCCCTTCGTGAAGCCCGTCTGGGGGCGTGCCGCGAACAAGACCGCGGTGTTGCGGGCCCCGTGGCCGGGCGTGCGGACGTCGATGCGGTCGGCGAGCTGGTCGGGACGGAGCTCCTGCACGCACGGCAGTTCGAACTCCTGCGTGAGGAGGTTGCGCACCTCCACCGCCATACGGTCGTGCTGTCCTCGATGCCAGGACGGCTGAAACGTGTCGATGAGCTGGTTGGCCTCGTCCTCGCCCAGCCAGTCGTGCGCCAGCTGAGGATGCGGCTGGACCGGGCCGTACGGCTTCAGCCGCACCTCGCCCTCGGCCTGGACGATCTCGACCCGGCGTACCAGCAGGGGCGCGAACTTCGGCTGCCGCCAGGGGCGCCCGGCACGCGGCCCGGTGAGGACCACGGCCGGGTACCCCGCCCAGAGCTCGGCGTCCTCGTCGGCCGCTGAGTCCACCAGCGCGGCCGCTTCCTCGGGAAGCGCGACGCAGCCGTCGTCATCGACGTCGCCGGAGATGAACCTCTCCACGCCCTCCAGGCACACGTACGACGCGTCCTGACGGCTCACTTCCATCAACGGTGTCTCGGCGCTCTCGGCCAGGACGCACTCGCGGTAGTAGTCCAGCAGGCTGGCCCAGGAGGGCTGCGTGTGAGCGGATTTCGCCGCACGCGGTGGCGCCGTCTCGCCGGCGGCAGCCCGGGGCCGAGAGCTCAGCGGATCGAGGAGGGGGGCCCGGCCGAAGGGGCTGTCCGCGATGACGATGCGGTCGTCGACGCCGAGCGCGGAGTGCACCGGCACCTGACGTCCGCCGTCCTGGGCACGCATGCGCCGGTTGACGTAGTGGAACAGGTCGCTGACCGTCACCGCGCTGCCGCCGTCCTTGCTGACCTTCCCCGTGCGCAGCGCCTCGATGACCTCGCCGGTGAACGCCGACGGCTTCAGGTCCTCGTCGCCGCCCGCGTCCGCGTACGAGTCCTCCCCGGCCCGCGAGGACGACAGGACGTACACACCCCTGCTGGTCAGTGGGGGCTGCTCGCCGGACTTGGGCACAGCGTCCCCGGGCCGCCGGTCCGATGTGCGCAGCCCCATGGCGAACCCGCCGCTGCGGCAGCAGTCGATCATCACGATCTTCTGCGGGGCAACGCACTCTTCCAGCGCGTCGTTGAGGAACCCCGCGCTGACCCCGGTCGAGGCCACCCGGTCGTAGTCGGTGTCCTTGGCGACGAAGTGGAACTCGCCGCCGTCGCGTACGGTGCGCACACCGTGCCCGGAGACGTACACGAGCGCGAGTTCGTCCTCGTCGCGCTCCTGGAGGAACTCCCCGATGACCGCCCGCATGTCGTCGGCGGTGAGATCGGATGCGGTCTGGACGGAGACGAAGTTTCCGATGTTGCGATGCTTCAGGACCTGGGAGAGTCCCCAGACATCCGCCCGTACGGAAGCCAGCGGCGAGAAACGGCCGTCGTCGTAGTGCTCGTTGCCGATCAGGAGAGCCCGGCGCTTGTGCAGGCGGGTCACGCCGCGTCGTCATCCGGTTCGGGGGCGTCGCCGTCGGCGAGCCGGCCCTGGAACTCGCGGACCATGCGCTCCTGGGCCGCGTCCGGGCGCCCGGTGATCTCCAGGGAGTCGTCTCCGACGGTGACCACGACCTTGCGGTGCCGCTCCTTGGCGCACCACTCCTTGATCAGGGTGATCAGGACCTGGGACGCCGGACGGGCGACGGCGGCGGCCGTGGTGGCCCAGAGAGCCACCTCCCCGACACCGGTGCCCTTACGGCCCGGTTCGGCAGGCCCGCCGACGTCATGAAAGCCGACGACGAGGCCGTCCGTCGTCTGCAGAGTGGCGTGGAGATCCCGGGTGAGGCGCTCCTGCCGGAGTGTGTCGCCGCCTGTGGGCACGGTGAGTGTCCACCGCGGGCCCCCGTCGCGCATGTGCTGCTCCTCGCGTCGTTGTGTGACTTGTCCTGTCCGATCAGCGACTTTGACACGAGGACATTCCCTGGTGACAGCCCGGGACTGACGGCAGCGACAGCATCTGGCCACCTCCGCGACGTGCAACAGCCACGGGCTGAGGGTGCTGTTCGTCAGCGAGCAGTTCACCGCACTTTCCCGTCGCCGACACATTGCTTGCACGTGCCTTCGCTATGACCTTTCCTTGACTCGTTTCCCCTAGGGTCGGAAGCTGCAATCGCGAACCGGGGGGAGGCGACACCGATGGGCGACGGCAAGGTCCCCGGCAAGGTCCTGGACATCAAGACCGCCGACATCAAGGCGGCGGCACCGGCCTTCCACCAGGGCGCCATCGATCTGAGCAAGGCGCTGACCACGCTCATCCAGACCCTGGACGGCCTGGGCGAGCCCTGGGGCCACGACGAGCAGGGCGACAAGTTCGGCAGCGCCTACAAGCCGCAGCAGAAGAAGATCGAGAGCGCGGCGGGCATCCTGGTGCTCGGTCTGACGAGCATCCACGAGGCCATGGTGGACCTCTCGGACGGGCACGTGGACAACGACCAGCTCATCGCCGGCATGTTCACGCGGGTGAAGCCCGGCGAGCAGAGCGACGGTGCCGGTGAGCGTTGAGGACAAGGCCCGCCACATCCTGCTCAAGCTGGGCCTGTGGTGGCCGGAAGCCGACTCCGGCAAGCTGCGGGACGCGGCGAAGGCCTGGCGCGCCTTCGCCGACTCGGTGGACGACGTCCGCGCCCCGGTGCACCGCAGCGCGTCGTCGATCATCCACAACAACACCGGTGAGTCGATCGAGGCGTTCGACACGTTCTGGGGCCGCTATGCCAAGGACCAGGACGGCGGCTGGCTGAGCGACCTCGCGAAGTCCTCGCGGGAGATGGCCAAAGCGCTGGAGAAGTTCGCCGACGCCATCGACGACGCGATCAACAAACTCTGGACGCAGATCGGCATCGACGCCGCCGTCATCGCGGGCGGGGTGACGCTCGCCTTCCTCACCGCGGGCCTCGCCTCCGGGGCCGCCGTCGCGGCGGCCGACGCGGTCATCGAGTTCGGCGCCACCATGGGCATCGCCGTCACGACGACGGTGGCCGAGATCGCCGCGGGCACCCTCGTCGCCGCCGCGTTCGGCGGTGTCGAGTCGGTCGCGGTCGACCTCGCCGTGGCCCAGCCGCTGAAGATGGCGACCGGTCTCCAGCAGGGCTTCAGCCTGGACGAGGTGAACCAGGCCGCCAAGGACGGCATGATCTTCGGCGGCGCGCTGGGAGCGGGCGGCGGCGTGCTGAAGGCGAGCATGGAGGGCGGCCTCGCCGACACCACGCCGCTGCTGCTGCGCCCGCCGTCGCTCCGCCCCGACCTGGTGGAGCTGGGCCCGGCGGCCCGCAACGCCGAGCGCACCCCGTGTGTCGGCGAGCCGATCGACGTGGCGACCGGCGCCATGCTGATGACCCAGACGGACCTGACCCTGCCCGGCAGCCTGCCCCTGGAGTTCACCCGCACCCACCTCTCCTCCTACCGGGGCGGTGTCTGCTTCGGTCCGACGTGGATCTCCACCCTGGACGAGTGCCTCCAGATCGACGGCGAGGGCGTCGTCTTCGCGGCGGCCGACGGCATGCGCCTGGTCTACCCGGTACCGGAACCCGGCGTTCCCACGATGCCGGCCAAGGGCGCCCGCTGGCCGCTGGAGTGGGACGGCAAGCCGGACGGCGCGATGACGGTCACCGACCCGGCGACCGGCGTGACCCGCACCTTCGCCGCCCCCGTCCCCTCACCCTCCTTCGGCGTCTTCCACCTGGCCCTGGACTCCTGGTCGGACCGCAACGGCAACCGCATCGACATCGAACGCGACGACGAGGGCATCCCGTCCGGCATCCGCCACTCCGGCGGCTACTACGTCGCCGTCGACACCCAGGGCCCGCGCATCACCGCCCTGCGCCTCCTGGACGAGCCGCCCTCCCGCTACCACCCGAACCCCGCGGCCGACGAGGGCACGGTGGTGATGCGCTATGCCTACGACACCGCCGGCAACCTCACCGAGGTCGTCAACTCCAGCGGCGAGCCCCTGCGTTTCGCCTACGACGCCGAGGGCCGCGTCACCCGCTGGACCGACCGCAACGGCACCTGGTTCTCGTACACCTACGACGACCGCGGCCGCGTGCTCCGCACCGAGGGCGTCGACGGCGTCCTCTCCGGCACGCTGACCTACGACGACACCACCCGCACGACGACGTACACGGACTCGCAGGGCCATGTCTCGGTTCACCGGTACAACGCCGAGGGCCTGGTGGTGGAGGAGACGGACCCACTCGGCCACGTCACGCGCACGGAGTGGGACGAGTACGGAGCCCAGCCACTGTCGGTGACCGACCCCCTGGGCCACACCACGCGGTACGCCTATGACGACGCGGGCAACGTCACGGAACTCACCCTGCCCGACGGCTCGGTAGCCCGAGCCACGTACAACGCGCTCGGCCTGCCCACGGAGGTGGTCGAGCCGGGCGGCGCCATCTGGCGGCACACGTACGACGAGCGGGGCAACCTGCTCGCCACCGTGGACCCGCTCGGCGCCGAGACGCGGTACACGCAGGACAGCGCCGGCCGGCCGACGGCGATCACCGACGCCCTCGGTCACACCCGGACGGTGGCGTACGACGCGGCAGGCCTGCCCGTCTCCCTCACGGACGAACTCGGCCACACGACGACGGTCCGCCGCGACACCTTCGGCCGCGTCATCGAGGTGACCGACCCTCTCGGCCACAGCACCCGCCTGGGATGGACGACAGAAGGGAAGCCGGCTTGGCGGGAACTGGGCGACGGCACGCGCGAGTCCTGGACCTGGGACGCCGAGGGCAACCTGCTCAGTCACACGGACCTCGCCGGGAACACGACCCACCACACGGTGAGCCACTTCGGCGTGCCGGCCACCCGCACGGATCCGGACGGGGCGCAGTACGCGTTTGTCTACGACACCGAACTCCGTCTGACCGCCGTCACGAATCCGCAGGGCTTGAGCTGGTCGTACACGTATGACGGCGCGGGCCGGTTGACAGCGGAGACGGACTTCAACGGTCGGGCCCTCAGCTACACGCGCGATGCCGTCGGCAACCTGACCGCGCGCGCCAATGGCGCTGGACAGACACTGCGCTTCGTGCGGGACCCGCTCGGCCGGGTAGTGGAACAGCACGCCGACACCGGTGATGTCACCACGTTCGCCTACGGCTCCGACGGCAACCTGTGCCGTGCGGCAAACGCGGATGCCGAGGTCGCGCTGGAGCGTGACCCGCTCGGCCGCGTGCTGTCGGAGACCGTCAACGGCCAGACGACCACCTATGTCCACGATGCCCTCGGTCGTCGGACCCGGCGTATGACCCCTTCGGGGATGGTCTCCGAATGGACCTACGACCTGGCGGGGCGTCCGCTCACCCTGCGGTCGTCCGTGGGTGCCCTGGACTTCTGCCATGACGCTGTCGGCCGTGAGACACAGCGCAACATCGGTTCGGAGACCACGCTTACCCAGGCATGGACCGCGGCGGGTCTGCTGGCCGCGCAGACCCTGACCGCCGCCTCCCCTGACCGCATCCTCCAGCATCGGACGTACGCGCATCGAGCAGACGGCTACCTCACCGAGATCCGGGAGCTGACGTCGGGCACCCGCCGGTTCAACCTGGATGACATGGGCCGCGTCACCCGTACGCGCGCCCACGGCTGGAGCGAGACCTACGCGTACGCCCCAGCGGGCAACCTGACGCACGCCGCGTCGCCAGCCCATGGGGCACCCGGTGAGCGGCGGTTCGAGGGCACGCTCGTCCGCTCGGCTGGCCACAACTCCTATGAGCACGATGGCGAAGGCCGCCTCGTGCGCAGGACCCGCAAGCTCCTGAACGGTCAGACCCGTAGCTGGACCTACAGGTGGAACGCCGAGGACCGCCTCACAGAGGTGGTCACCCCAGACGGGATTCAGTGGCGGTACGCGTACGACCCGCTCGGCCGACGCATCTCCAAACACCGGGTCGTCGACGACGGCTCCGTGGCCGACCGTACGGATTTCTTCTGGGAGGACCTGTGCCTGGCCGAGCAGGCCACAGCAGACGGCTGGGTGACAACCTGGGACTACGCGCCGGACAGCCCGCGCCCGGTCGCCCAGACGCGCCACAAATCGACCGCGGCAGCCGCCAATACGTCGTTCCTGGCGCAGTTGGCGGAGATAGCGGATCCCGAGCGAGACACTCGGTTCCACGCAGTCGTCACCGACTCCCTCGGTACACCCACGGAGCTGGTCTCCGCGACAGGAGATCTGGTCTGGCAACGCCGTACCAGCCTGTGGGGCACTCCCTTGCCGGCTCTGGACGACGCGACGTCGCCAGTCGACTGCCCGCTGCGTTTCCCGGGACAGTACGCCGACCTCGAGACGGGTCTGCACTACAACCTGCACCGGTACTACGATCCCGAGACAGCGCGGTACATCAGCGCGGATCCGCTGGGCCTCGTCCCCGCACCGGATCACCACGCCTATGTACCGAACCCGCTGAGCTGGAGCGACCATCTCGGCCTCGCGGGGAAGGGGCCGAAAGGCCCGCCGAATCCCCTGGACTTCGGGCAGGGGTATACGGGGCGGGCCGACATCTTTCCGGTGAGCAACAAGGGCATGGATGTGGAAATCCATGTCTACGACAAGTCCATGCGCGAAGTGGGGTTGTTCAACAGTCAGGGATGGTTCAATAAGCACGGCATCAAAGCCTCGGAAGTCGAGGTACCGCCCGGTGTGCACAATGCCATCAAGGGACGGGTCATCTACGAATTGCGGAAAGTCGGCCGCATCGGCCCGAAGGGTACTGAAGACATTTCGGGAGATAAATGGAGGCGACCGCCTCTCGCCGCGGAAGGTTGTAAATGAAGTACGTGACGGCCGTCTGGAATGATGGCGGGTTCTACGTCGACCCGAGGGACTACCTGGCCGAACTCCCCAAATTCCTTGATCGACTGCCAAGCGGGGCAAGGGAATTCGCGTCGGATCCGGCGCACTATGCTTTGGGGCACGGCAATAGCCGCTGTGTCAAGGACTTGGAATTGTCTGGTATCCAGGTGTCCACCGACAAAAGCGGAGGGCTTACCCTGGAATTCGCCCCGAACCAGTGGAAGCATGACGCCGGGCTTCGCATCAGCTATTCGGGCGTGACGCATTTCTCCATCGACTATGAGCACTCCATCGACTGGATGCTGGTCGACACCGTGCTCCTCGACGAGATTCTCCCGGGCGAGGACGGGGGCTGCGTGCACGAGATCGCCCTCACTGACGCGTCGATCACCGTCCGCTGCGAGGACCTGCACGCCGTTTGGGGGGAGGCGAGCTGAGGGGGGCAACCAGACCCTCGGCCTACAGGGCACCCACGGCGGGGTGCCGGCACCCCACGTGTTGGAGACCACCAGGAACGTGAACCCGAAGACCGGCCAGACGTTCCTCACGTGGAAGAAGATGCCCAGGCCCGCTCGCCCCGACGAGCTCCCTCAGTGAGTGTGAAGGACGGAATGATGGACCCGCTGAGAGTCCGGGATGTGCGGGAGTGGACACAGGCGGTCGGTGACGACGCCGATTACCTCGACTACCTGTCGCAGCAGGCAGGACTGGGCGAGTGGGCGGCCTTCTCACGCGCGTTCATGCCCCGCTTCGTGGAAGTGGAGGGATGCGTCCTGTGGGACCGCGTCTACGAGCCCGGCAACTTCCGCAGCTGGTACGAGCAGCTGCGTGGGGACGCCACCTCGATCGAGGCGACGCTGAACCAGTTCCGCCTGGCGCTCTACATCGACATCCCGGAGGATTCCGACTCCGAGGCCGCCGCCCAAGCCCTGGCCGAGGAGATCGCTCGCTCCTGGCACAGGTGCCTGCACGACACCTTCCCGGACCGCTCGTTCCAGGTCGTCGCGAGCGAAACGGAGGACGGCCCGGTCGTGAGCTTCACGACGATCCGCTGACGCAACGCCGTCAAGGCTCATAGCGTAGAGCCCGCAACTCAACTCACCCTGATCACTCTCGGGGCGAGGCTCAGCGTGCAGCGGCCGAGGCCGAGAACAAGGACCGTCGCGGCGACTGGCGCGACCCGGCCCTCGGCCAGGAGACCTTCGGCGAGTACGCGAACCGCTGGTACGAGGCCCAGGACCTGGCAGCCTCCACCATGCAGAACTACAAGCGCCACATCGAGGAGCACCTCCTCCCCGAGTTCGAAGACAAGGCGCTCGACGCTCCACCTGATCCTCGTCCTGCGGGTGAGTCTTGGGTGCTTGTTCGCGCGAGTTCGGGGACCGGCCCGCGCGGGGTCGATCTGACGGTAGCGTGATCGTCATGACGGCTGGGGGCGAGGCGCTGGTCGGCGGCATGGCGAACGCAGGGGCGGTCTTCCGCCGTGGTGCGCTGGTGGAGCGCCCGGCGCCGCGCAACGCGCGCGCCCTGCATGCCTACCTCCTGGCGCTGAAGGAGCATGGCTTCGACGCAGCGCCGGCCTTCATCGGTCTCACCGAAGATGGCCGTGAACAGCTGACCTTCATCCCTGGCGACGTGGCTCTGCCACCGTTCCCGGACTGGGCGATGACGCGTTCCGCCCTCGAATCGGTGGGGAGCCTGCTGCGGCGTCTGCATGAGAACAGCGCGGCCGTCGAGTTCGACACCCATGCCGAGTGGCCCCGGGACCTGGCCGACCGGGAGGGGGGAACGATGCTGTGCCACAACGACGTGTGCCCGGAAAACGTCGTCTTCCGCCACGGCCGTGCCGCTGCCCTGATCGATTTCGACCTGGCGGCCCCTGGCCGCCCCCTCAAGGAAGCGCTGAGCGACGCTCCGGACCGGCTCTGCCTTCCCGCAGTCGATGAACGGGCCGTGCGAGGGCCGAAGTTCGGGAATGCGCTGCCGCCACGCCTGGCGGAGGCGACGCTGTCGGCCCGACTGGCGGACTTGACAGCCGCAACAGCAGTACCAGCCGACCCCGTACTTGTCGCCGCCTGTAAGTGAAGCGGTACATGACTCGCCGAATGATCACACCGTGTGAGCGCCAGGTCATTACGCCAGAGATCGGCGCACTGCCTCGACCAGCGTGGCCGCTCGCACATCGTCGCCGCCTCCGATGACGCGGTTCATCGCGTAGGCGAATGCAACACCGTGCTCCGGGTCGGCGAAGGCGAGTGATCCCCCTCGGCCGGTGTGACCGGAAGAGCTCGGCCCGAGCATCGGGTTGCTCTCGGTGGGCAGCATGTACCCGGCGCTGAAGCGGCTGGGGATCAGCATGACCTGGTCCTTCCCGCTGGCCTGCTCCTCGGTCGCCGCCGCCAGGGCGTCCGGGGAGAGCAGGCGCACGCCGTCCACCTCGCCGATCAGCGCGGCGTACATGCGCGCAAGAGCGCGTGCGGTGCCGATGCCGTTGGAGGCCGGGAGCTCCGCGGCCTGCACCTCCGGTGAGTCGAAGTCGATCTCGGGAGGATTGGTGACGGCGTACGCCCTGTTGCTGAACGAGTTCGGGTCCCGCCAGGCGGCGACCTGCTCGCGGAGTTCCTCGGGGACCGACTCGGTGGGCAGGGTGGTGAGGTCGACGTCCGGTCGCTGGTAGACCATGCGGCTCACTCGGTCGCGTTCGCCGGCGGGCAGGCCGATGAAGAAGTCCAAGCCCAGTGGGGCCGCGATCTCGTCGGCGAAGAAGCGGCCCGGTGAGCGACCGGACACCCGTCGGATCACCTCGCCGACCAGCCATCCCCAGGTACGGCCGTGGTAGCCGTGCGCTGTGCCCGGAGTCCAGAAGGGGTGCTGCGCGGCCAGTGCCGCCGCCATCGGGTGCCAGGCCAGCGCCTCCTTCAACGGCACCGGCTGATCCAGCGCGACCAGGCCGGCCTGGTGTGACAGGAGCCAGCGCAGCGGGATGTCCGCCTTGCCGTTCGCGGCGAACTCCGGCCAGTACGTCGCGACGGGCGCGTCCAGGTCGAGTGCTCCGCGCTCGGCCAGCATGTGCACGGCGGTTGCGGTCGCTCCTTTGGTCGCCCTCGCCGTAGATCGTCGTCATGCCGGCCATCCTGGCAGTCTTGCAGCCCTCGTCACCGAGACGGGCTCGCCCCCGGTGGTCAGGCGATCGACATCAAACGGCGACGGACAATTCCCGCAGACGCTCGCGGAACTCCTGTACGGAGGGAACGGACTTGTGCGGCTCCAGCCGTGTGGAGAACTCCTTGAGGCGGTCGAGGGCCCGGACGGATCCGACGCAGTCCTCCAGCAGTCCGGCTCCGTAGTTCCCGGCGTCCAACGCACCCTCCAGGTCACCGCCGGCGAGCCGCGCCTCGGCCAGACGGCTGGACCGTACCGCTTGTCCCGAGGGGCGGCTCTCCCTGCGGATCCTAGGCTGGCGTCGTAGGCCATCCATCCGGCCAGGTGCGACACGCGGGCCGCCAGCGCGTACAGCCGGAGCCTGACTTTGTCCGTGCAACGGCCGCCGCCGAGCAGACCGGTGACCAGAGCCAGGTCGCCTCGCGCCTGTTCCAGCAGTCGAGCGCCGCCAAGCTGGTCGTCGAGCGTACGGAGAGTGCCGATGCGCTGCTCGATCGTCGAGACCATCGTGTTGGTGACCTGGTCACCGTTGAGCGCCGCGGCCATGGCGGGGAGCGCGTCCACCCAGCTCGCCGTGAGCCCGGTCAGGGCGGCTCCCGTGATGGTGAGGAAGCCTCTGCGATCCATCCGTCCACTCCCCACCAGATCGGACAACGCCTCGACGGTACCGGCCTCTTTCCACGGAACGGTGAGCCCGGTCACCTGTCACACAGGGAGCCAGCGGGGCCATCCTCGCCGGCGCGCTGCGTGGACGCTCTCTGGCAGCAGTTCGACGACCAGGGGGTGGGATCGGCTCATCGCTGATGGGAGCAGATCCGGCCCGTGATCCCGACCGGCGCCGTGGTCATGGACGGCATCTTCGGCGCGCAGGAGCGCGGCGGTCGTAGACACGCACGCAAAAGCAGGTTAGGCACTTACTGAATTCAGTAAGTGCCTAACCTGCTGTTATGGCTGTCGGGGTGGCGGGATTTGAACCCACGACCTCTTCGTCCCGAACGAAGCGCGCTGCCAAGCTGCGCTACACCCCGGTGTCGCTGCTTCTCGCGGCGACGTCGTTTACTTTAGCCCACCGGGGGCCGTAGACGAAATCCGGTTCAGAGGCGGTGGCGGGTCGGGGACGGGCGGCCGTGGTCCAGGGTGACCAGGAGGACGGCCAGGGCGTAGACCGCTAGTCCCAGCAGGAGGGCGTTCGCCAGGGTGCTGCGGTAGCCGTGGGCCGTCACGTCCAGGAAGGGGTAGAGGTAGCGCGAGGCCTCGGACGGTGGGAGGACGGCGGCCCGGATGAAGGAGAAGGCCAGGTAGGCCAGTGGGTAGAGGAGCCACGCCGCGGTCTGGCGGAGGTGCAGGCGGGCCGCGGGGGTGAGGAGGAGCCAGTCCAGTACCGCTGCCGCCGGGACCAGGACGTGCAGCACCTGGAGGGCCGTCCACTCGGCGTGCCACCGCTCCGGAGGGGCTGTCGCACCGGTCATGGAGAACGGGGGCGTCGTGTGGTCCAGGAGCAGGTGGTAGACCAGCGCACCGATCACGGCGTAGAGGAGCGTGGCGCCTGTCACGGCGGAGGGGAGCGGGCGGCGGGCCCGCCAAGCCCTCGTCGCCGACAAGAGCATGACCACCGCCAGCAGGATGTCGGCCTGGACGCTGAAGTAGCTCAGGACGCGTGCCGGGCTGCCCAGCAGCAGTTCCAGCGTGACTCCGCCGGCCGCCGCCACCGCGGTCAGGAGGCGGAACACCGCGGCCGGCGGGCGGCGGGCCGGGGCCACCACCGCCGTGGCCGGCACCGGGGCGGGCAGCAGGACGGGCGGGCCCGGGACCGCGGGCAGGTCCGGGATGTCCCTGGGTATCGGGGCGGTCATGCCCCTCACGCTAGGAGCGGGGGAGGGGGGTGGCCAGGTGGGCTGGGCCGGGTGGGTGACGGGCCGAGGTGCGGGGCAGCCGGCCAGCCAGCGAGCCAGGCACGGCCGGGCGATCGTTCGGCCCGGCCGCCGGATCAGTCGTCCGCGCCGGTGCTCGTTCGTTCCGGCCGCCGGACCAGTCGCCCGCCCCTCCGCGATCACTCGCCCAGCCCGCCCCCCGGCGATCACCCCCGGCCGCCGGGCTGCTCGCCGCTCCAGTCGTTCTCTACGCCCTCTCCACCAGCGTCAGCAGTGTCGCCTCCGGCGGGCAGGCGAAGCGGACCGGGGTGTAGCGATTGGTGCCGCAGCCCGCGGAGACGTGGAGGTAGGACGTACGGCCCTCCGCCGTGTGCGTGGACAGGCCCTTCACCCGGTCCGTGTCCAGGTCGCAGTTGGTGACCAGGGCGCCGTAGAAGGGGACGCACAGCTGACCGCCGTGGGTGTGGCCGGCCAGGATCAAGGGGTAGGCGTCCGCGGTGAACGCGTCCAGTACCCGCAGGTACGGCGCATGGACCACCGCGAGCGAGAAGTCGTACGTCCCCGAGGGCCCGCCGGCCACCTGGGCGTAGCGGTCGCGCTTGATGTGCGGGTCGTCCAGGCCGGTCAGCTCGATCGAGGCGCCCTCGGCCTTGAGGACTCCGCGCGTGTTGGTCAGGTTCAGCCAGCCCGCCGCGTCGAAGCCGTCCCGCAGTTCCTCCCACGGGTTGTGGATCGCGCCCACCGCCGGCGGGTTGCCGTTCAGACCGTGGCGTCCGCTCGTCTTCTCCAGCAGATAGCGGGCGGGGTTGCGCAGCTTGGGGCCGTAGTAGTCGTTGGAACCGAAGACGTACGCGCCGGGGAACTCCAGCAGCGGGCCCAGGGCGTCCAGTACCTCGGGGACGCCCTCCGGGTCCGACAGGTTGTCGCCCGTGTTGATCACGAAGTCCGGGCGCAGCCCCGCCAGGGACTGCAGCCAGCGCTGCTTCTTGCGCTGGCCGCTCACCATGTGGATGTCGGAGACCTGGAGCACGCGCAGCGGGCGCATGCCCGGCGGGAGGACGGGGACCGTGACCCGTCGGAGGCGGAACGAGCGGGCCTCGAAGCCCGCCGCATACACCAGACCGGCGGCGCCGGCCGCCATGATTCCCAGGGGAATTCCGTATCGCGCGCGCATGTGTCCATCGTCTCAGACCGGCCGGGCGCGGCGGGACGTCCGCCGGTCACGTGGACGGGCGGGCGGCCTGGCGAGCGCGCCGCGTGCTCGCGTGGACGGGCCGGCGTGCGTCCCCACGCCGGGACCGGGAGTACATCCCGCCTCGGTACCGGCATGCGTCCGGCCGCTAAATGGGCGGGCGTGCGCAGCCGTGCACCTGCGACAATCGCGTCATGACCACCACGCTCAAGTCGAAGCTGCACGACGACCTCAACGCCGCGATCAAGGAGCGTGACGAGCTGCGCTCCTCGACGCTCCGGCTGACGCTCGCCGCGATCACCAAAGAAGAGGTCGCGGGCAAGGAGAAGCGGGAGCTTTCCGACGACGAGGTCGTCCAGGTGATCACCCGTGAGGCGAAGAAGCGCCGTGAGGCGGCCGACGCGTTCGCGCAGGGCGGCCGTGCCGAGCAGGCCGCGCGGGAGAAGGCGGAGGGTGAGGTGCTCGCCGAGTACCTGCCCAAGCAGTTGTCCGACGAGGAGCTGAACGCGCTCGTCGCGCAGGCCGTGGAGGAGGCGAAGGCCGGCGGCGCCGAGGGGCCGCGGGCCATGGGCGCCGTCATGAAGATCGTGAACCCGAAGGTGGCCGGCCGGGCCGAGGGCGGCCGGGTCGCCGCCGCGGTGAAGAAGCTGCTCCAGGGCTGAGCGTCCGCCGCCGCCCCCTCCTGACCCACGCTCCTACGGCCGCGGGGCCGCGCCCCTTCCCAGAGATGCGGCAACGCTCCTACGGCCGCGGGGCCGCACCCCTCCCCAGAGACGCGGCAACGCTCCTACGACAGCGGAGCCTCACTCCTTCCCAGAGGAGGCTCCACGACAGCGGGGCCGCACCCCTTCCCAGAGGTGCGGCCCCGCTGTCGTGTCCGGAGAGCGTGGCCTAGTGCCGGCCGCCTCCGTGTCCGTTCCTGCCGGTTCCGCCGTTCGTCTGGCCCTCGAAGAGGCCCTCGGGGAAGGAGAGCGTCGGCGTCGGGAACGGGTTACGGGGAGCGCCGGTGGCCGTGCCGGTCGTGCCGCCGGTGGCACCGGTGGTGCCGCCGTCAGCGGTTCCCCCGCCCGTCGGCCCGCCGGTCGGTCCCCCGGTCACCTGTCCCGGCGTGTCCCCGTTGCTGCCGTCCGTCGCCCCCCTGTCGCCTTTTCCCTGATCACCGTCCTCGTGGGAGCCGTCGGGGATGTCGACCAGATGGAAGTCAGGCGCCGGCCTGCCGTCCAGCGCGCCGCTCATCATGTCGCGCCAGATCGGGCCCGGGACCTCACCGCCGTAAACCTTGTCGTGCGGGATGCCGCCGATGGTGATGGCGGTCATCTTGCGCTTGTGCTGCGGGTCGCCGACCCAGACCGCGCCCGCCATGTTCGGCGTGTAGCCGACGAACCAGGCGGCGAACCGCTCGTCCGTCGTACCCGTCTTGCCCGCGCTCGCGCGGCTGCCGAGGCCGGCCTCCTGGCCCGTGCCGTCCTCGACCACGCCCTTGAGGAGGGTGCTCACCGTGTCCGCGGTGTTCTCCGACATCGCCCGTGAGCAGGTCGACTTCGGCACCTCCAGGGACTTCTGCTCGCTGCCGGCCTTCCGGGTGACCGACTCGATGGCGACCGGGGTGCAGTACATGCCGCGCGAGGCGAAGGCGGCGTACGCGCTCGCCATCGTCAGCGGGGACATCTCCTGGGTGCCGAGCGCGATGGAGGGCGCCTGGCGGAGCTGGCGGCCGTCCGCGCGGTGCACGCCCATCTTCTTGGCCATGTCGACGACCGGGCAGATGCCGATGTCGCTGATCAGCTGCACGTAGTAGGTGTTGACCGACTTGGCGGTCGCCTCCTTCATGCCGTACGGGCCGTGCTCCTCCTCGTTCTCGTTGGTCAGCTTGGTGGGCTTGCGCGGGTCGTCGCGCCACGTCTTGCCGTCGCACGCGGAGACCGGGCTCGGGTACGTCATCTCGTACGGCGACGAGTACTCCTGCGTCGCGGGCTTCCCGCCCTCGATGGCCGCCGCGGCGACGATCGGCTTGAACGTGGAACCCGGCTGGTAGCCGACGCCTCCGCCCATGTCGTGGTTGACGGACAGGTTGATCGTCGTCTCGTCGTTCCTGACGTTGACGCCGTACGGGCGGGACTGGCCCATGGCGAGGATCTTGCCGGTGCCGGGCTCGACGATGGTCGCGGCGGTCGCCACGGGGTCGCTCTTGTAGACGTGGTCCTTGATGGACTCCTGCACGGACTGCTGCGCCTGCGGGTCGAGCGTCGTACGGATCGTCAGGCCGCCCCGGTTCCACAGCTTGGCCCGCTGCTCCTTGGACTTGCCGAAGACCGGGTCGGTGAGGACGACCTGGCGGACGTAGTCGCAGAAGAAGCCGGCGCCCTTCACGGCGGTGATGCAGCCGTTCTTGGGGCGGCTGGTGTGCAGGCCGAGCGGCGTCTGCTTCGCCTGGTCGGCCTCCTTCTGGGAGATGTCGCCGAGTTCAGCCATCCGCTGCAGCACGATGTTGCGCCGCTTGGTGGCCTCCGCCTCGTCGTTGACCGGGTCGTACCGGCTCGGAGACTGCACGATGCCGGCCAGCAGCGCCGATTCCTGGACGTTCAGGTCCTTGGCGTGCTTGGAGAAGTAGCGCTGGGCGGCGGCTTCGACACCGTAGGCCTGCTCACCGAAGAAAGTGATGTTCAGATAGTTCTCGAGGATCTTCTTCTTGCCCAGCTTGTCCTCGATCTGGATGGCGTACTTCAGCTCGCGGATCTTGCGGCCCAGGGTCTGCTGGGTGGCCTCGGCGACCTTGGTCGGATCGTCGCCGGCCTCTTCGATGAAGTAGTTCTTCACTAGCTGCTGGGTGAGCGTGGAGGCGCCCTGGGCGACCCCGCCCTCCTGGGCGTTCTTGTTCACGGCGCGCAGGACGCCCTTGAGGTCCACGGCACCGTGTTTGTAGAAGCGCGAGTCCTCGATCGCGACGATCGCCTTCTGCAGGTACGGCGAGATGTCCTTGAGGTCGACCACCGTACGGTCGCGGGAGTACACGGTCGCGATCTGCTTGCCCTGGTCGTCCAGGATCGTGGTGCGCTGACTCAGCTGGGGACTCTTCAGATTGGCCGGGATCTCGTCGAAACCCTGGACCGAGCCCTTGGCCGCGAGGCCCAGCGCGCCGGCCGCGGGCAGCGCGATGCCCGCCATCACGGCTCCGGCGAGCACACTGACACCGAGGAACTTGGCGGCCTGCTGCATGGGCGACAGACCGCCGCCCGAGCGCTTCTTTGGCATGGGGGCAGCCTAATCCGTACTGTTGAGCGTTCCGAGGGAGCGACCGCTTCTCGGGATGTTCCGAGTGCCGGATCGTGATGTACCGACGGCACCGCCGGCGCCGTCGGCGTCCCTGGGAGCCGGGCGGGGCGCCGGTCTCCGTCACGGCCCGGTAAAACAGAACGCGTACGTTCTCATTCGCCGGACACGCTGACAGGCCTTGGCCTAAGCTGCTCTCAACTGTCACAACCGAGCGGTCATCTCTCCATACGTACGACGGCGGCGAGCCGTTCCGGACCCGGCCCGGAATTACCGGGGCGTCCGCCCTTTTTCGGGAGGGGCGGGCCCGAATTCGCCGGGTGTGTCGCCCGACGCCCGGTGTGGCATACCGCGACTGCCCCGCTTTGTCGGGATAACCACGAATGTCGCCAGCTCACTCCCGCGGGTGATCTGCCGCTTACCCATAGTCCGTTCGGGCCATTCAAGATTGGGCCCGAAGGGGGTGTTGCGGTGTGCCCGCCTTCCGTAACGTCCTCAACTGGCGGCGGTGAATATGCCGCTGCCGCCGTGGGGGAGCCTGGATTCGGGAGAGGACGGCGCCGGTATGGGCTGGGTAACCGACTGGAGTGCGCAGGCTGCCTGCCGCACTACCGATCCGGATGAACTGTTCGTTCAAGGAGCAGCGCAGAACAGGGCCAAGGCGGTGTGCACCGGATGCCCGGTACGCACGGAATGCCTGGCCGACGCGCTGGACAACCGGGTGGAGTTCGGCGTGTGGGGAGGCATGACGGAGCGGGAGCGCCGCGCGCTGCTGCGCCGGCGGCCCACCGTGACCTCCTGGCGCAGACTGCTGGAAACCGCCCGCTCGGAGTACGAGCGGGGAGCCGGGATCGTGCCCCTCGACAGCGACGAGGTGTACGAGAGCTACGCCGCGGTGAGCTGAGGGCACCCCCTTCCGCACGCTCCCGTGGCACCCCTCTCCAGCACGCCGCCACCGCAGGCGCGCTCCAGAGGCACCGCTTCGGCAGGCGCCAGAGGCGCACCGCACCGGCAGGCCGGCCCCACCGGGCGTGGCCCCATCGCGGAGCGACCCCCCACTTCTGGCAGCCGCCCCAGTCGGGTGAACGACGCCCGCCGCGCACGCGCCCCCGGCCGTCCGCGCGCACACCCGCGTCCACCGCGGCTGCTCCCGCGATACCCGCGTACACCGCGCCTGCCGCGTACACCCACGACCGCCCGCGCACGCTCCTGCCGTACGCGCGCGTGCCCGTGCCACACGTTCCGTGCCCGCACGGCCAGTGCCATACGGCCGCTGTCCACACGACCAGGTCCCGTCCCGCACGGCCCCGCACGGGCGGTCCCGCACGGCCGGTGGCTGTACGGCCCGTCCGCACCTGTGCAGACGGTCCATGCGCGGATGACCCGTGCACGGATGACCCGGTCGCCTATATGTGTCCCCGTCCTTCCGGCCGTTCGCCCGCCAGGCGGTCTCCGATGTCGCGCAGGCCCGCGAGATCGTGGACGTCGCCGGGCAGCGCGGGCACCTCGACCACCGCCACCTCGGGGTGGCGGGCGGTGAAGCGATCGCGCGTGCGCTGCTCGCGCGCGAGCAACTGCATGCGATCGGCGTGCAGCCTCAGCAGGCCCGCCGTGAGCCGGTCGACCGAGCGTTCCGCGTCGGCGGGGGAGCCTTCGTCGGGAGCGGCGACCGCGGTCTCGGCCGCGGGATCAGATGAACTGCCGGTTGGATCAGAAGAGTTACGAAGTCCAGCTTTCCCGCCCCCCTGATCCACAATGCGGGGGTCCTCAAGATTTTCCGCGGCGGCGAGTGCCCGCTCGGCCGACAGCCGCCCGGCACCGCTGCCGTGGACGCGGTTCAGCACCAGACCCACCAGCGGCATCTTCTCCGCGGCCAGCCGCTGCACGAAGTACGCCGCCTCGCGCAGCGCGTCCCGCTCCGGGGCCGCCACCACCAGGAAGGCCGTACCGGGCGCCTGGAGCAGCTTGTAGGTGGCGTCCGCGCGGGTGCGGAAGCCGCCGAAGGTGGTGTCCATCGCGGCCACGAACGTCTGTACGTCCTTCAGCAACTGACCGCCCAGCAACTTGCCGAGGGTGCCGGTCATCATCGACATGCCGACGTTCAGGAAGGCCATCCCCGCGCGGCCCCCCAGCTTCGCCGGCGCGGTCAGCAGGCGGATGAGCCGGCCGTCCAGGAAGGAGCCGAGCCGCTTGGGCGCGTCCAGGAAGTCCAGCGCCGAACGGGACGGCGGCGTGTCGACCACGATGAGGTCCCACTCCTCCCGCGCCCGCAGCTGGCCCAGCTTCTCCATCGCCATGTACTCCTGCGTGCCCGCGAAGCCCGCCGAGAGCGATTGGTAGAAGGGGTTCGCCAGGATCGCGGCGGCCCGCTCGGAGTCCGCGTGCGCCTCCACGACCTCGTCGAAGGTGCGCTTCATGTCGAGCATCATGGCGTGCAGCTCGCCGTCGCCCTCGGTGCCCTTCACCCGGCGCGGCACGTTGTCGAGGGAGTCGATGCCCATGGACTGGGCCAGCCGCCTGGCCGGGTCGATGGTCAGGACGACCACCTTGCGGCCCCGCTCGGCGGCCCGGAGCCCGAGGGCCGCCGCGGTCGTCGTCTTGCCCACGCCGCCCGAGCCGCAGCACACCACGATCCGGGTCTTCGGGTCGTCGATCAGCGGGTCCACGTCCAGCACGCGCGCGGGGGAGAGCCGGCGGCCCTGCTCAGGCCCCGCGGCCGCCCCGGACCCCGCGGCCGCCCCGGACCCCGCGGCCGCCCCGGACCCCGCGGCCGTCCCGGAGGCCCCGGACACCTCAGCCGTCTCCGTCGCCTCGGATGCCTCGGCCGGGTCCGCACTCATGACAACCCCTGCTTCCGCAGCTCGGTGGCGAGTTCGTACAGGCCCGCCAGGTCCATGCCCTCGGCGAGCAGCGGCAGTTCGTGCAGCGGCAGGCCCAGCCCGGCGAGGACCGCGCGCTGCTCCTGTTCCAGCGTGTACCGCTCGGCGTACTCCGCGGCCTGCTCCAGCAGCGGGTCCACCAGCTTCTCGGCGTCCCCGCCGCGCCGGGCCCCGCCCAGACCGGCCGCCGAGAGCGCCCGTGCGACCGAGGAACGCTCCACGGCCGACGCGAGTTCCAGATCGGCCGCGTCCAGTACCTCCGGGCGGACCATGTTCACGATGACCCGGCCCACCGGCAGTTGGGCCGCGCGGAGTTCGGCGATGCCGTCGGCGGTCTCCTGGACCGGCATCTCCTCCAGCAGCGCCACCAGGTGCACCGCCGTCCCCGGGGACTTCAGCACCCGCATCACGGCCTGGGCCTGATTGTGTATCGGGCCGATCCTCGCCAGGCCCGCCACCTCGTCGTTCACGTTCAGGAAGCGGGTGATGCGGCCGGTCGGCGGGGCGTCCATGACCACGTAGTCGTACACGAACGCGCCGGAGCGGTCCTTGCGGCGCACGGCCTCGCACGCCTTGCCGGTCAGCAGGACGTCCCTGAGGCCGGGCGCGATGGTGGTGGCGAAGTCGATCGCGCCCAGTTTCTTCAGGGCCCGGCCGGCGCCACCCAGTTTGTAGAACATCTGGAGATAGTCCAGAAGGGCCCGTTCCGGATCGATGGCGAGGGCGAACACCTCCCCGCCGCCCGGAGCGACCGCGATCTTCCGCTCCTCATAGGGCAACGCCTCCGTCTCGAAGAGCTGGGCGATGCCTTGCCGGCCCTCGACCTCCACGAGAAGCGTCCGCTTCCCCTCGGTCGCGAGGGCCAGCGCGAGTGCGGCGGCGACCGTCGTCTTTCCGGTCCCGCCCTTGCCGCTGACGACCTGGAGCCTGCTCACGCCTTCGAGACTAACCAGTCCGGGCGACGGCCACGCGCGAGGCTGTGGATAACGCGGGTCACCGGGCCGCCGGGCACAGCGGTTACAGTCGGCCCATGACCAAGTGGGAATACGCAACCGTGCCGCTGCTCGTCCATGCCACGAAGCAGATTCTGGACACCTGGGGCGAGGACGGCTGGGAGCTCGTCCAGGTCGTGCCCGGGCCCAACCCCGAGCAGCTCGTGGCCTACCTGAAGCGGGAGAAGCAGGCGTGAGCGCGGTCGAGGCCAGGCTGGCCGAGCTGGGTCTGACCCTGCCGGAGGTCGTACCGCCGCTGGCCGCCTACCAGCCGGCCGTGCGGTCCGGGGTGTACGTCTACACCGCCGGACAGCTGCCGATGGTGGAGGGCAAGCTGCCGGTGACCGGCAAGGTGGGCGCCGAGGTCACGGCCGAGGAGGCCAAGGAGCTGGCCCGTACCTGCGCGCTGAACGCGCTGGCCGCCGTGAAGTCCGTCACCGGCGACCTGGACCGCATCGCGCGCGTGGTGAAGGTCGTCGGCTTCGTCGCCTCGGCGTCCGACTTCACCGGGCAGCCCGGCGTCGTCAACGGCGCCAGCGAGCTGCTCGGCGAGGTGCTCGGCGACAAGGGCGTGCACGCCCGCAGCGCGGTCGGTGTCGCGGTGCTGCCGCTGGACGCGCCGGTCGAGGTCGAGATCCAGGTGGAACTCGTCCCGTAGCCGCCCGCCCGCCGGTCTCGGGCACCTCTCGAACAATCGCCCTACACGGGATAGCCTCCGGCCATGGCGAACGGTCAGTGGTACCCACCGGAGTGGCCGGACCGCATCCGCGCGCTCGCGGACGGCACGCTCACCCCGGTGACCCCCCGGCGCGCGGCCACGGTGCTGCTCCTGAAGGACACCCCGGCCGGCCCGCTCGTCCACATGCTGCGCAGACGCGCCTCCATGGCCTTCGCCGGAGGCGCGTACGCGTATCCCGGGGGCGGTGTCGACCCGCGGGACGACGACCGCCAGATCCGCTGGGCGGGCCCCGCGCGCGCCTGGTGGGCGCGGCGGCTCGGCGTCGACGGGGCGGCCGCCCAGGCGATCGTCTGCGCGGCCGTGCGGGAGACGTACGAGGAGGCCGGTGTGCTGCTGGCCGGCCCGGACCCGGAGTCGGTCGTCGGCGACACCACCGGGGACGACTGGGAGGCCGACCGCGCCGCCCTGGTCGCGCGCGAGCTGTCCTTCGCCGAGTTCCTCGACCGGCGCGGCCTGGTGCTGCGCGCGGACCTGCTGGGTGCCTGGACCCGCTGGATCACCCCCGAGTTCGAGGCCCGCCGCTACGACACCTGGTTCTTCGTGGCGGCGCTGCCCGCGGGGCAGCGCACCCGGAACGCCTCCACGGAGGCCGACCGCACGGTGTGGATCCGCCCGGCCGAGGCCGCCGCCGGGTACGACCGGGGCGAGCTGCTGATGATGCCGCCCACCATCGCCACCCTGCGCCAGCTGCTTCCGTACGGCACCGCGGCCGAGGCGCTGGCCGCCGCGCCCGCGCGCGACATGACGCCGGTGCTGGCGCGCGCCCGGCTGCGGGACGGCGGGATCGTCCTGTCCTGGCCCGGCCACGACGAGTTCACCCAGCACGTCCCGACCACGCCGGCGACCGAGCCGGTGACCGCTTCGACGGCCCCGGGGACGGCCGCGCAGGCGTCCGCGCCCCTGACCGCTCCGACAGCCGCTGAGACGCCCGGTGGAGGCCCCGTATGACCGACGCAAGCGCCCTGCCGGGCCAGCCCCGGGGCGGTGCCCTGTCGGGGCCGGCCACCGAACGGGCGGTCAACGTCCTCGCGCCCAACGCCTCCGCGATGACCCTGGACGGCACCAACACCTGGATCGTGGCCGAACCAGGATCCGAACTGGCCGTGGTGATCGACCCCGGGCCGCTCGACGACGGCCACCTGCGCGCTGTCGTGGACACGGCCGAGAAGGCCGGCCGGCGCATAGCGCTGACCCTGCTGACCCACGGCCATCCCGACCACGCCGAGGGCGCGGCCCGGTTCGCCGAGCTGACCGGCACGCGCGTGCGTGCCCTCGACCCGGCCCTGCGCCTCGGTGACGAGGGCCTGGCCGCCGGGGACGTGATCACGGTCGGCGGCCTGGAGCTGAGGGTCGTACCGACCCCGGGGCACACCGCGGACTCGCTGTCCTTCCATCTCCCGGCCGACCGGGCGGTGCTGACCGGTGACACCGTCCTCGGCCGCGGTACGACCGTGGTGGCGCACCCGGACGGCCGGCTCGGGGACTATCTGGACTCGCTGCGCAGGCTGCGGTCCCTGACGGTGGACGACGGCGTGCACACCGTCCTGCCGGGCCACGGGCCGGTCCTGGAGGACGCCCAGGGCGCCGTGGAGTTCTACCTCGCCCACCGCGCCCACCGGCTCGCCCAGGTGGAGACCGCGGTGGAGGACGGCTACCGCTCCCCGGCGGAGGTCGTCGCCCACGTCTACGCCGACGTGGACCGCTCGCTGTGGCCGGCGGCGGAACTGTCGGTCCGGGCCCAACTGGACTACCTCGGCGAGCACGGCCTGATCTAGGGCCCCTCACGGGGCAGGAACCGGGCCGGGCCGGATTCAGGGGGCGGAAGCGGCCCCCTGGCCGGCCGGACGGGGCGCTTTGACGCCGTGCACGCGCGCGTACTCGCCCGCGAGCCAGGGCCCGAGGTCGTCCACGTACGACCGCAGGACGTCCGGATCACCGACGGGCTCGTGGCCGTACCGCGCCGCCGTACGCAGTTGCGCGGCCCGCTCCGGGTAGTACACGGCGAACGCCCCGGCCATCTCCCCCAGGTCGCCGTTGGTCTCCCGGGCGAGCCGGGAGTCGGGGCGGTAGCGGGGCAGGTGCGCGGCGAGGTCGTCGCCGAGCAGCGGGGTGCACAGACAGGCGGTGAACCAGCCCAGGTCGTACCGCTCCAGGTCGCTCAGCAGCCGCTCACGGCCGTAGAGCAGCGTGCCCACGCCGTCGATCTGCCCGAACTCCCGGTCCAGGGCCGCGCCGAAGGCTCGTACGGCCTCCCGGTCTGCGTCGGCCGGCTCGGCGTGCAGGGCGACCAGGAGGTCCAGGTCGCTGTGGCCGGCGCGTGCGGTGCCGCGGGGGACCGAGCCGTAGAGGTACGCGCTGTGCAGCCGCGTCCCGAAGACGTCCGGGAGCCGGGAGCGGACGGCGGAGACGACCGGGCGGAAGGCGTCCGGCACGTGCGCGAGGGAGCCCTCGCGCACGAGGAAGCCCTCGGCGTCGAGTCCGGGGCGGGGGAGCGGTGCGGTCATGGGACCACCGTGCCCCGCGCGGGCCGGCGCGTCAGCGCGACCGCTTGGCCAGCCTCTCCACGTCCAGCAGGATCACGGCCCGCGCCTCCAGGCGCAGCCACCCGCGCTGGGCGAAGTCCGCGAGGGCCTTGTTCACGGTCTCGCGGGAGGCGCCGACGAGCTGGGCCAGCTCCTCCTGGGTGAGGTCGTGGACGACGTGGATGCCCTCCTCGGACTGCACGCCGAAACGGCGGGAGAGGTCCAGCAGGGCCCGGGCCACGCGACCGGGGACGTCGGAGAAGACCAGGTCGGACATGGCGTCGTTGGTCTTGCGCAGCCGGCGCGCGACGGCGCGCAGCAGGGCGCCCGCCACCTCCGGGCGGGCGTTCAGCCAGGGCTGGAGGTCGCCGTGGCCGAGACCGAGCAGCTTGACCTCGGTCAGCGCGGTCGCGGTGGCCGTGCGGGGGCCCGGGTCGAACAGCGACAGCTCGCCGATCAGCTCGCCGGGGCCGACGACGGCGAGCATGTTCTCCCGGCCGTCGGGGGAGGTGCGGTGCAGCTTGACCTTGCCCTCCGTGACGACGTAGAGCCGGTCGCCGGGGTCGCCCTCGTGGAACAGGGAGTCGCCGCGTGCGAGGGTCACCTCACTCATGGAGGCGCGAAGCTCCGCGGCCTGCTCGTCGTCGAGAGCCGCGAAGAGCGGGTTGCGCCGCAGGACGTCGTCCACGAGTTCTCTCCTTGTCGACCTGCTCAGGGGATGGTGTTCCCCCGTGTGCCAGGGGTCCGTGTTCCCCATTTTGCCGGACGGTCCAAACAGTGTGATCTGTCACAAGGATGCCGTACGGGTGTCCCGGGGTAAGCGTCAGGGGTCCGTTCGGGGACCGGTCCGCCGGGTCCGGGGCGGATGTCGGTGCCGGGCTTTAGGCTGGCCGGGTGTCCAAATCGCCGGTGAGAGCAGAGGGCAAGGGGGCTGGGCGGGTGGTTGTACGGCGCGATTCCGCTGTGGGCGAACGCGAGCCCGAAGGAAGTAATAAAACGGGCAAATCGTCCAAAAAGGCTGCTGCTGCGAAGAAGGCGGCCAAGAAGGCGGCACCTGCCGGGAAGACCGCGAAGAAGGCCGTGAAAAAGGTGGCGGCCGCGAAGAAGGCGGTCCCGGCCGAGCGTGCCGCCCCGGCGAAGAAGGCGGCTGCCGCCAAGCGCGCCGCCCCGGCCGGGAAGGGCGGGTCCGCCGCGGCCGTCGCGTCCGCCGGGCCGGCCGTCGAGAAGGCCGCGCCCGTCCGGAAGATCGCCGTCACACCGCCGGGCGGCGAGTCCCCCACCGCCCTCGTCCGCCGTGCCCGCCGCATCAACCGCGAGCTGGCCGAGGTGTACCCGTACGCCCACCCGGAGCTGGACTTCGACAGCCCCTTCCAACTGCTGGTCGCCACCGTGCTGTCGGCCCAGACCACCGACCTGCGCGTCAACCAGACCACCCCGGCGCTCTTCGCCAGGTACCCCGCTCCCGAGGACCTCGCCGCCGCCAATCCGGAGGAGGTCGAGGAGATCCTGCGTCCCTGCGGCTTCTTCCGGGCCAAGACCAGGTCGGTCATAGGGCTGTCCAAGGCGCTCGTCGAGAACTTCGGCGGCGAGGTGCCCGGCAGGCTGGAGGATCTGGTGACCCTGCCCGGCGTGGGCCGCAAGACCGCCTTCGTTGTTCTCGGGAACGCCTTCGGCCGGCCCGGAATCACCGTGGACACCCACTTCCAGCGGCTGGTCCGGCGCTGGAAGTGGACCGACGAGACCGACCCCGACAAGATCGAGGCCGCCGTCGGCGCGCTCTTCCCGAAGAGCGACTGGACCGACCTGTCCCACCACGTCATCTGGCACGGCCGCCGCATCTGCCACGCCCGCAAGCCCGCCTGCGGCGCGTGTCCCATCGCCCCGCTCTGCCCGGCCTACGGCGAGGGCGAGACCGACCCGGAGAAGGCCAGGAAGCTGCTGAAATACGAGAAGGGCGGTTTCCCGGGGCAGCGGCTGCGGCCGCCGCAGGCCTACCTCGACGCGGGCGGCACACCGGCGCCGCCGCTGGGGGCCGCGTGACGGAACGATTTCGGTGCTCCCGGGCGTTGGAGTCAGCGAAGCGACGGGGGTGGCGATGACGAGGACGAGCGACACGCAGGGCGGTCCGGTGGCGCTCAGCAAGGAGGGGCTGCCGGACTGGCTGGCGCCCGTCGTGCGCGCCGCCGAGACGGTGCAGCCGCTCCAGCTGAGCCGCTTCCTGCCGCCGGAGAACGGCTCGGGGCGGCAGTCGGCCGTGCTGATCCTGTTCGGCGAGGGGGAGCGCGGCCCGGAGCTGCTGCTCATGGAGCGCGCGGGCTCCCTGCGCTCGCACGCGGGCCAGCCGTCCTTCCCGGGCGGCGCGCTCGATCCGCAGGACGGCGACCCGCAGGGCGAGGGCCCGCTGCGGGCCGCGCTGCGCGAGGCGGAGGAGGAGACCGGGCTCGACCCGTCCGGGGTGCAGCTCTTCGGTGTGCTGCCCCGGCTGTACATCCCGGTCAGCGGCTTCGTCGTCACGCCCGTGCTGGGCTGGTGGCGCGAGCCCAGCCCGGTCGGCGTGGTCGACCCGAACGAGACCGCGCGGGTCTTCACGGTGCCCGTGGCGGATCTCACCGACCCCGCCCACCGCGCCACCGCCGTCCACCCCCGGGGCCACCGCGGTCCGGCATTCCTGGTCGAATCGGCCCTGGTGTGGGGTTTCACGGCCGGGGTGATCGACCGTCTGCTGCACTACGCGGGCTGGGAGCGCCCCTGGGACCGGGAGAAGCAGGTCCCGCTCGACTGGCGCGCATGACAGGGTGATCCCCGAGCTGTGTTCCCCGGGGGTCGGCCCCCGGACCCCGGCCGAGCTGCTGGGAGCGGAGTGAGTAGGCGAGGCCTGAAGCAGTGAACGTGCTGGACATCCTGTTGCTCGTCGCGGCCGTGTGGTTCGCGGTGGTGGGCTACCGCCAGGGCTTCGTCGTCGGGATCCTGTCGGTGACCGGCTTCCTGGGCGGCGGCCTGGTCGCCGTGTACGCGCTGCCCGTCATCTGGGACGCGATGACCGGCAACGCGCGGGTCGGCACCACCGCCGCCGTCGTCGCCGTGGTGGTCGTCATCGTCTGCGCCTCGGTGGGCCAGGCCCTGACCACCCACCTCGGCAACAAGCTGCGCCGGCACATCACCCGGTCCCCGGCCCGCGCCCTGGACGCCACCGGCGGCGCGCTGGTCAACGTCGTCGCCATGCTCCTGGTGGCCTGGCTGATCGGCTCCGCCCTGGCCGGCACGACCCTGCCCACGCTCGGGAAGGAGGTCCGCGGCTCCAAGGTGCTGCTCGGCGTCTCCCGGGCGCTGCCCGCGCAGGCCGACACCTGGTTCGCGGACTTCTCCGCCGTCCTCGCGCAGAACGGCTTCCCGCAGGTCTTCAGCCCGTTCTCGGACGAGCCGATCAAGGACGTGGAGCCGCCCGACCCGGCCCTCGCCCGCAGCCCGGCCGCCTTCCGCGCCCAGCGTTCCATCGTCAAGGTCACCGGCACCGCCCAGAGCTGCGGCAAGGTCCTGGAGGGCACCGGCTTCGTCTTCGCCGACCGCCGGGTGATGACCAACGCGCACGTGGTCGGCGGGGTGGACGCGCCGCGCGTGCAGATAGGCGGTGAGGGCCGCAAGTACGACGCCCGGGTGGTGCTGTACGACTGGAAGCGCGACATCGCCGTACTCGACGTACCGGACCTGCGGACGTCCGCGCTGCGGTTCGCCGGGCCGGACGCGGCCGGCGGGGACGGCGCGATCGTCGCGGGCTTCCCGGAGAACGGCGCGTACGACGTGCGGGCCGCGCGCGTGCGCGGGCGCATCACGGCCAACGGACCGGACATCTACCACCGCGGCACGGTCCGCCGCGACGTCTACTCCCTGTACGCCACCGTCCGCCAGGGCAACTCCGGCGGCCCGCTGCTCACCCCGGACGGCAAGGTGTACGGCGTGGTGTTCGCCAAGTCCCTCGACGACGCGGACACCGGCTACGCCCTGACGGCGGACGAGATCGAGGCCGATATCGAGCGGGGACGCACGGCGAACGAGCAGGTGGGCACGGACAGCTGCGCCCTGTAGGACGACGGGGCGGTCAGGGCCTCGGGTGGCGCAGGCGCACCGAGACCCAGCGGGCCCGGCGGCGCAGGATGTGCGGGATCCCCACCCGAGGGTCGCCTTCCGCGAGTTGCGGGGTGCCTCGCTGAGGCGTGCTCAGGCCCGTGGCCGAGCGGCGGTTGCGGGGTGCGTCACTGTAGTCGTGCGTCCAGCCCATACCCGGACGTGTGCCCCCGCCCGAAGGTCCATAACCGCCTGGGCGCCCCCCAATTGGCCTATGCGGAAGGCATGTGGCCATTCGGGGGACAAGTGTTCAGGAACCGGATACCCCGCGCACCCGAACCGTCACCAAACGGTCACCTGTCCGGCTCGGGGTCCTTCAGCCAGTTGATCAGCTCCGTGGAGAAGGCCGCCGGGTCCTCCTCGTGCGGGAAGTGCCCGAGACCGTCGAACAGCCGCCAGCGGTACGGCGCTTCCACGTACTCCCCGGAACCGGCCGCGCTGCGGGCGCGGGTCACCGGGTCCAGTGAGCCGTGCAGATGCAGCGTCGGCACCCGTACGGGCCGCTTCATCCGGCGGTAGAACTGCACGCCGTCCGGACGGGCCAGGGAGCGCACCAGCCAGCGGTACGGCTCGACGGAGCAGTGCGCCGTGGAGGGGATGCACATGGCCCGCTGGTACGTCTCCACGGCCGCGTCCTCCGGCGGCCGCGGTCCGGACCAGTCCCGGATCAGCTTCCCCACCAGCGCGCCCCCGTCCGCGGTCAGTTGGCGCTCGGGCAGCCAGGGCCGCTGGAAGCCCCAGATGTGGGAGTTGGCGGCCGTCTGCCGGGCGTCCCGCAGCATCGCCGCGCGCCAGCGCCGCGGGTGCGGCATGGACGCCACGGCGAGGCGCCGTACCAGCTTGGGCCGCATGGCCGCCGCCGTCCACGCCAGATAGCCGCCGAGGTCGTGGCCGACCAGCGCGGCGTCCGGCTCGCCGAGCGAGCGGATCACCCCGGTGACGTCCAGCGCCAGGTTCGCCGGGTCGTAGCCGCGGGGCGTGCGGTCGCTGCCGCCGACGCCCCGCAGGTCCATCGCCACCGCCCGGTAGCCCGCGCCGGCGAGCGCGGCCAGCTGGTGCCGCCAGGTCCACCAGAACTGCGGGAAGCCGTGCAGGAGCAGCACCAGGGGCCCGTCGCCCAGCTCCGCGATGTGGAAGCGGGCGCCGTTGGCGGCGACGTCCCGGTGGGTGACCTGGCTTCCGTCCGGGAGGCCGATCCGGACGGAGGAGGAGGCGGCTGGGTCGGTCATGACGACGAGCGTGCCACAGCCTCGAGGGCGGCGGGAGCCGGTTCCCCGGGCAGTTCCGGGCGCGGGTGCGGCTTGGCGTTCTGCAGGACGCCTGCCGTCTGCTTCATCGAGGCGGCCGTCTTCTGCGGGCCCCGGCCCTGCTTGGCCTTCTTCGCGAACACCAGGCCGATGAGCCCGAGGAGGCCGGCGACCAGCACGTTGGCCGCGAAGGACAGCACGAAGCAGATCGCCAGGTTCCAGTGGCTCCAGGTGCGGATGCCGTAGGCCAGGGCGAAGTTGAGCATCGGCAGGGAGAACACCAGTACGGCGCCGGCCATCGAGAAGGCGCCGCCGCTGACCGCGCCGCGCTTCACGTCCTGCTTGAGCTGGGCCTTGGCCAGCGCGATCTCGTCGTGCACCAGCGCCGACAATTCGGTCGTCGCCGAGGCGAACAGCTGGCCGATGCTGCGTTCGGCGCCGACCGGGCTGCCGTCGGGTGCGCTCATCGCGTTCTCCCTCAGAGTCTCGTGCCGCGCAGGTGCTGCGCCGCCGGCCGTGGTGCTCGTACGGCCGTCCGGGCAGCCGCCGCGTGTGCGGCCGTCTTGTTTTGTACCGTCTCGTCAGATCATGCCGGACGGCCGCCCTCCTCGCCTGCCCCGCCCGGCACTTCCGCAAGCCCGTGGCGCGCCGCGGCCGCCCGCTCGGCGGCCAGCCGCCGGTGTTCGGCGGCCTTGCGCTCGTGGATCTCGGCCATCCGCAGGTGGTACGCCGGGTCGTCCTGCTCGTAGACGTCCGGGATGCCGTCGAGGTCCTCGTCGCGCTCCTCCTCCTCGCACAGCCTGCGGTACCGGTCGTTGCGCAGCTTCAGCAGCACGGTCGCGCACACCGCCGCGATCAGCGAGCCGGCCAGGACGGAGGCCTTCACCTCGTCGGTGAGCACGCTGTCGCCGGCGAAGGCCAGCTCACCGATGAGCAGCGAGACCGTGAAGCCGATCCCGGCGAGCGTGGCCATGGCGAAGACGTCGGCCCAGGCCAGTTCCTCGCTGAGTCGCGCGCGGGTGAAGCGGACGGTCAGCCAGGTGCCGCCGAAGATGCCGATCGCCTTGCCGACGACCAGGCCGAGGACGACACCGAGCGTCTCGGGGTGGGTGAACACGTCCCCCAGCGCCCCGCCGGACAGCGACACACCCGCGCTGAACAGGGCGAACAGCGGCACGGCGAGTCCGGCCGACAGGGGCCGCACCAGATGCTCGATGCGCTCGCCCGGCGAGTGCCGCTCGCCCTCCCGGGTGGTGCAGCGCAGCATCAGGCCCATGGCCACGCCGGCGATGGTGGCGTGCACGCCGCTGTTGTACATCAGCGCCCAGACGACGACGCCGAGCGGCACGTACACATACCAGCCGCGCACGCCCTTGCGCAGCAGCAGCCAGAAGACGGCGAGGCCGGCGACGGCGCCGCCGAGCGCGGCGAAGTTCAGCCGCTCGGTGAAGAAGACCGCGATGATCAGGATCGCCAGGAGGTCGTCGACGACGGCGAGGGTGAGCAGGAAGGCGCGCAGGGCGCTGGGCAGGGAGGTGCCGATGACCGCGAGCACGGCGAGCGCGAAGGCGATGTCGGTGGCGGTGGGCACCGCCCAGCCCCCCAGGGAGCCGTGCCCGGCGAGATTGGTGAGCGTGTAGACGAGCGCGGGTACGGCCATGCCGCACAGCGCCGCCGCCACGGGCAGCACGGCGGCCTTCGGGTCGCGCAGGTCCCCGGCGACCAGCTCGCGCTTCAGCTCGATGCCGGCGACGAAGAAGAACACGGCGAGCAGTCCGTCGGCGGCCCAGTGGGCGACCGAGAGGTGCAGGCCGAGTGCGCCGGGGCCGAGCTCGAAATGGCCGACCGTCTCGTAGGCGTGGCGCAGGCCGGGGATGTTCGCCCAGGTCAGCGCGGCCACGGCGGCGAGGAGCAGCAGGACACCGCCGACGGTCTCCGTGCGCAGCGCGTCCGCGACGTAGGTCCGCTCGGGCAGGGAGAGCCGGCCGAGGACCTTGCGGGCGGTGGTGCGGGTGTCGGGCGTGGTCACGGGAGACCTCCGAAAGGCAGGCGGAACTCACATGCCGACCAGACTTCCCGGCGCACCTGACGTGTCACGTCCTGCGACACTTTGCTTAGTTTACCTAAAGTGGCGCGGGCCGGGTGCGGGGCCTTCACCGAAGACGCCCGCGGGGCACCCGGCACGTCGCTCGCCGGGTGCCCCGCGGGCCGCCGTTCACTCCTGTCGCTCAGTCCTCGCCGGGCGCCGCCGGCAGCTTGGCCTGGATGAGGTCCATGACCGCGCTGTCGGTCAGGGTGGTCACGTCACCGAGGGTGCGGTTCTCGGCGACGTCCCGCAGCAGACGGCGCATGATCTTGCCGGAGCGGGTCTTCGGCAGCTCCGCCACCGGCAGGATCCGCTGCGGCTTGGCGATCGGGCCGAGGGTGGCGCCGACGTGGTTGCGCAGCTCGCCGACGAGCGCGTCGTCCTCCGTGACCGTGCCGCGCAGGATGACGAAGGCGACGATGGCCTGGCCGGTGGTCTCGTCGGTGGCGCCCACGACGGCGGCCTCGGCGACCGACGGGTGCGAGACGAGCGCCGACTCCACCTCGGTGGTGGAGATGTTGTGCCCGGAGACGAGCATCACGTCGTCCACCCGGCCCAGCAGCCAGATGTCCCCGTCGTCGTCCTTCTTGGCCCCGTCGCCGGCGAAGTACCGGCCCTCGAAGCGCGACCAGTAGGTGTCGATGAACCGCTGGTCGTCACCCCAGATGGTGCGCAGCATCGACGGCCACGGCTCGGTCAGCACCAGATAGCCGCCGCCGCCGTCGGGCACCTCGTTCGCCTCGTCGTCCACGACGGTCGCGCTGATGCCGGGCAGCGGGCGCTGGGCGGAACCGGGCTTGGCCTCGGTGACACCGGGCAGCGGCGAGATCATCATGGCGCCGGTCTCGGTCTGCCACCAGGTGTCCACGACGGGCGTCCGGTCGGCACCGATGTGCTTGCGGTACCAGACCCACGCCTCGGGGTTGATCGGCTCGCCCACCGAGCCGAGCACCCGCAGGGAGGACAGGTCGAACTTGGCGGGGATGTCGTCGCCCCACTTCATGAACGTCCGGATCGCGGTCGGGGCGGTGTAGAGGATCGTGACCTGGTACTTCTGCACGATCTCCCAGAACCGGCCCTGGTGTGGGGTGTCCGGCGTGCCCTCGTACATCACCTGCGTGGCGCCGTTGGCCAGCGGGCCGTACACGATGTACGAGTGGCCGGTCACCCAGCCGACATCGGCCGTGCACCAGAACACGTCCGTCTCCGGCTTGAGGTCGAAGACCGCCCAGTGGGTGTAGGCCGTCTGGGTGAGGTAGCCGCCGGAGGTGTGCAGGATGCCCTTCGGCTTCCCTGTCGTACCGGAGGTGTAGAGGATGAACAGCGGGTGCTCCGCGTCGAACGCCTCCGGGGTGTGCTCGGCGGACTGCCGGCCCACCAGGTCGTGCCACCACACGTCCCGGCCCTCGGTCCAGCCGACGTCCTGGCCGGTACGGCGCACCACCAGGACGTGCTCGACGTTGCCGGCCTTGGCCGCCGCCTCGTCCACGGCCGGCTTCAGCGCGGACGGCTTGCCGCGCCGGTAGCCGCCGTCGGCGGTGATGACGACCTTGGCGTCCGCGTCCTGGATGCGGGTCGCGAGCGCGTCCGCCGAGAAGCCGCCGAAGACGACCGAGTGCGCCGCGCCGATCCGGGCCGAGGCCAGCATCGCGATCGCGGTCTCCGGGATCATCGGCATGTAGATGGCGACCCGGTCGCCCTTGCGCACGCCCAGCTCCAGCAGGGCGTTGGCGGCCTTGGAGACCTCGTCCTTCAGCTCCGCGTAGGTGATCGCGCGGCTGTCGCCGGGCTCGCCCTCGAAGTGGATGGCGACGCGGTCCCCGTGACCGGCCTCCACATGACGGTCCACGCAGTTGTAGGCGACGTTCAGCTCGCCGTCCTTGAACCACTTCGCGAACGGCGGGTTGGACCAGTCCAGCGTCTCGGTCGGTTCCTTGGCCCAGGTCAGCCGGCGGGCCTGCTCGGCCCAGAAGCCGAGCCTGTCAGCCTTGGCCTGCTCATACGCCTCCGCCGTGACGTTGGCGTGCGCGGCCAGGTCGGCGGGGGGCGCGAACCTGCGTTCTTCCTTCAGCAGGTTGGCCAGGCTCTCGTTGCTCACGACATCTCCCTTTCCAAGGGTGTCCGTTGTGTCCCAGGCCACAGCTCATCAGACGCGGGGGGCCGATGACAAGGGTCGACGGGGAAATTGGTTTAGACCTGTCGACGCCGGGCGGGCGGCACCGGTCCGTGCGCCGCCTCACCTCCGCCGATGCCGGCCGGGATGTCGCGTGTCCTGGGCGGGCCGCGCGGGCGGGGTGGCTGCTCGGCTGTGGGGTCCTGCGTGCTGGGTGGGGTGCGTGGGCTCGGCGGTCGTCCGGTTGTGAGGTCCTGCGTCCGGGGCGGGCCGCGTCGGTTCGGTGCCTGTGGGTGGTGCGGTGGTGTGCTGGGGCGGGCTGCTGTCCGGGGTCGGTTCCGTGCGTTGGGTCGGGTTGCCGTCCGGGGTCGGTTCCGCGTGTCAGGTCGGGCCGCTGGTCCGGGTCGGTTCCGTGTGCTGGGGCAGGTCGCTGTCCCGGGCCGGTTCCCGGCCGGCCGCCGGTGCGTCCGGGGTGGCGGGTGGCCCGGCGGCGGGTGGTCCGGCGGCCGGGGAGCGGTGGTCGCGCCTCGGGGGCCGGGGGCGGCACCGACGCCCGGCGGCCGGGGCCGGTCCGGCGGTCCGGATCCCCTCCCGCCGGCCCGCCAGCTCGGCCGTCCCGCCCCGCGCGGTGTGGGCGCCGCGCCAGTCCCGCAGCGACTCGTACGCCGCGTGGTCCATGAACGAGCCGTCCAACTCCACGACGGCGTGCGCGCCGTGCGGTACGAGGTGCAGGGCTCTGCTGAGCCGGGGCACCGCGAGGAAGGTCAACTGGCCGCGGACCCGGACGTGGTGGACTCCCTTCCTCTCTTCATGGGTGACGCGGGTGCGGGTGAGGCGGTGCAGGGCGAGGGCGACCGCCACGGCGATCCCGAGGAATACGCCCTGGAGGACACCGAGGAAGACCACGCCGAGTGCGGTCGCGGCGTAGACCGGCACTTCGCGGTGGCGTGTCACCGTGCGGATGTGGTGCGGGGACACCATCTGGATGCCGACGGCCAGCACCAGGGCGGCGAGGGAGGCGAGCGGGATCTCCTCCAGGACCGGGACCGCCAGCAGCGCGGCGCCTGCTATGAGAACGCCGTGCGTCATCGTGGAGTTCCGGCTGACCGCACCCGAGGTGACATTGGCGGTACTGCGCACCGCGACCCCCGCGACCGGCAGTCCCCCGAGAGCGCCCGAGACGATGTTGGCGGCGCCCTGGCCGCGCAGTTCACGGTCCAGGTCGGAGCGGTCGGCGCGGGGCCCGGGGTCCGGCCGGGTGGCGGTCAGCCGGTCCACGGCCACCGCGCCGAGCAGCGACTGCACGCTGCACACCAGGGTGGTGGTGAGCACGGCCGCGGCGACGCCGAGCGCGGGGCCCTCGGGCAGCCCGGCCAGGGCGTGGCTGTGCCAGGACGGCAGGTCGACCCGGGGCAGGGCCAGTCCGGCGAGCGCGGCGGTGCCGGCCGCCCCGGTGACGGCCACCAGGGCGGCCGGCACCCCGCGCAGCAGCCGTCCGGCGCGGCCGGGCAGGCGTGGCCAGGCCGCCAGCAGGACCAGGGTCAGCGCGCTCATCGCCACGGCGGCCGGGTGCGGGTCGGCCACCTGGGCGGGTAGCCGGCGCAGGTTGGCGAGGACGGAGCTGTCCGGGCTGCCGCCGAGGACGATGTGCACCTGGGCTACGGCGATGGTGACGCCGATGCCGGCGAGCATGCCGTGCACCACGGCCGGGCTGACCGCGAGCGCGCCGCGCGCCACCCGCAGGCAGCCGAGGCCGAGTTGGGCGAGGCCGGCCAGCACGGTGATACCGCAGGTCGCCTGCCAGCCGTAACGGTGGATCAGGTCGGCGGTGACCAGGGTGAGTCCGGCCGCGGGCCCGCTGACCTGGAGCGGGCAGCCGCCCAGCCGGCCGGCGACGACCCCGCCGGCCGCGGCGGCGACGAGACCGGCCTGCAGCGGGGCGCCGGTGGCCAGGGCGATGCCGAGGGAGAGCGGCAGGGCGATCAGGAAGACCGCGACGGCCGCGGACAGGTCGGCGCCCGCGACGGGGAGGCGGCGGCGTGCGGGCGCGGGGGCGTGCGGCGGATGGGTGTGGTGGGGCGGGCGAGGGCGCTGGGCGGGGGGCGGTGCGCAGGCTGGCATGTCCCGTCTCCTCCGGGGCGGCGGGATGGAGTAACGCTCGGTAAAGGAAGCGTAATGCCACGTAAAGACAAAGCATAGTTTTCCATGGCAAACAGCGCAGAAGATCGCGCGTCAGGGTGAACTAATCATTTGATCGGCTTGTCGTACTAATTCCTTCTCGCTCCCGTGCGACCTTGACGGCGCTGCCGGGACAAGCCCGGCACATCACCAGAAACGGCCCTCGTCAACGTGTGCCTGAGAGAAGGAAGAAGGTGGGCGGAACATGGCCGCCACCCAGCAGAGGATCGCCGTCGGCGCCATGGTCGCCGCGGCCTGTGCGGCGTCGCTCGCCGGTTGCGCGAGCGACCCGGTCCGCACGAAGGAAGGGGCGCCCGGCCCGGAGCGGGGCGCGCCGGCACCGGGCAGCGTGCTCCGGCCGATCGGTGACGGATCCACCGCGTACACCGGTTCCCAGCCGCATCTGCCCAGACCCGAGCGGCTGAGCCCCGGACAGAAGCCGCCGCAGTTCGTCGTGTTCTCCTGGGACGGCGCGGGCGAGGACAGCCAGAAGCTGTTCTCGCACTTCCGCCAGGTCGCCAAGGACAACAACGCGACCATGACGTACTTCCTCAGCGGTGTGTACCTGCTGCCGGAGGAGAAACGCGACCTCTACAAGCCGCCGCAGCACCCGGCGGGCCGCTCCGACATCGGCTTCAACGACGAGCGGGGCATCGCCGACACCCTGGAGCAGGTACGGCTGGCCTGGCTGGAGGGCAATGAGATCGGCACCCACTTCAACGGCCACTTCTGCGGGCCCGACGGCGGGGTCGGCACCTGGTCGGTGGACGAGTGGAAGAGCGAGATCGCCCAGGCCAAACGGTTCGTGAAGTCCTGGCGGACCACCACCGGCATGCGGCAGGCGTCCGCCCTGCCCTTCGACTACGACAAGGAGCTGATCGGCGCCCGCACGCCCTGCCTGGAAGGGCAGAAGAACTTCGTCAAGGCCGCCCAGGACCTCGGCTTCCGCTACGACTCCAGCGGAGTCAACAACCAGGTCTGGCCCAAGAAGAAGGGCGGTCTGTGGGATCTGTCGATGCAACTGGTGCCCTTCCCGGGCCACACCTACGAGCAGCTGACCATGGACTACAACTTCATGGTCAACCAGTCCGGCACCGAGACCCAGGGCGACCCCGACAAGTTCGACTACTGGGGCGACCAGATGCGCGACGGCCTCCTCAAGGGCTTCTACCGCGCCTACGACGGCAACCGCGCACCCCTGATCATCGGCAACCACTTCGAGTCCTGGAACGGCGGCACCTACATGCGCGCCGTGGAACAGGTGGTCAAGGAGGTGTGCGCCAAGCCCGACGTGCGCTGTGTCTCCTTCCACCAGCTGGCCGACTGGCTGGACGCCCAGGACCCGCAGACCCTGGCGAGGCTGCGCACCCTGGAGGTCGGTGAGGCGCCGCGGCAGGGCTGGGCGTCCTTCCTGGCCGGCCGCCCGGCCCCGGCGCCCAGGGGAGTGCCCGGGGCGCCGGCGGACAAGCGGTAGGCGTCAGGCGGGCGCTGCCACGCTCTCGCCGAGCACGAAACGGGGGTCGACCTGCGCCGCCAGGTCGGCCCCGGTGCGCTCGTTCCCCCAGGATTCGGCGTTCTTCAGGTGGAAGTGCACCATCTGGCGGGTGTAGCGCTCCCAGTCGCGCCGCTCGTAGGTGGCGTCCACGGCGGCCCGCAGGGTCTCCAGGGCACCGGCGTTGGCCTCCTCCAGGAGATCGAACCGGGGCGGGCGGCCCTTCTCCATGGCGCGCACCCAGTCCGACCGCCCGACTGTCACCAGCAGGTCGTCCCCGACCTCCGCGCGCAGGAACTCGACGTCGTCCGGGTCCTGGATCTTGTTGCCGACGACCTTCAGGGCGACGCCGAAGTCCCGGGCGTATTCCTTGTACTGGCGGTAGACGGACACTCCCTTCCGGGTCGGCTCGGCGACGAGGAACGTCATGTCGAAGCGGGTGAACATGCCGGAGGCGAAGGAGTCCGATCCGGCCGTCATGTCGACCACGACGTACTCGTCGGCGCCGTCGACGAGGTGGTTCAGGAACAGCTCCACCGCTCCGGTCTTGGAGTGGTAGCAGGCGACCCCCAGGTCGGCGTCCGTGAAGGGGCCCGTGACCATCAGACGGACGGCGCCGCCGTCGAGTTCCACCGGGCGCGCGCAGGCGTCGTAGACCGGGTTGGGCTCCCGCACCCGGACCAGCCGCGAGCCCTCGCCGGGCGGGGTCGTCTTGATCATCTCCGCGGCCGAGGCGATGCGCGGGTTGGTGCCGCGCAGGTACTCCTTGATCAGCGGCAGTTGTCCGCCCAGGGCGGGCAGCGCCGCCGCCTCCTCCTCGCCGAGGCCGAGGGCCGGGCCGAGGTGCTGGTTGATGTCCGCGTCGATGGCGACCACCGGGGCCCCGGCGGCCACGAGATGGCGGACGAAGAGGGAGGAGAGCGTCGTCTTGCCGCTGCCGCCCTTCCCGACGAAAGCAATTTTCATGTTCACCAAGCGTAGTGGTGCGGTAGCAGTGGGTGGCGCCGGAACGTGAAGAAGACCACTCCTTCGTGGGGTGGGTCCCGAGCATGCGTACTGTCGTACCCATGAGTACGACAGGCGCGACCGCCGATAGGGGTGACCCCCTCGCGGCCCTGGGCACGCTGCCCGGTGTGGCCGAGTCCGTGGAGTCCGTGCGCAAGTCCGTGGACCGGGTCTACGGACACCGTGTCATGCGGCGCCGCAGCAACGAGATCACCGCCGAGGCTGCCCTGCGCGGCGCCCGCGGCTCGGCGGCGCTGTCCGGCGCGGACTGGGCCCTGGAGGAGGTGCGGCGGCGCACCGACTTCGGTACCGAGCCCGAGGCCCGGATCATGGGAGCGGCCCTGCGGCTCACGGCCGAGGCGGGACAGCTGCTGTCCATCTGGCGCCAGTCGCCCCTGCGGGTGCTGGCCCGGCTGCACCTGGTGGCCGCGGCGAGCGACGACGGCCGGGTCGGCAGGCCGCGCCTGGCCGGCGAGCCGGTGGACGAGCCGCTGGTCGAACTGCCGCTGCCGGACGCCGGGGAGGTCTCGGGCCGGCTGGAGGGGCTGGCGGACCTGATCATCGCCGGCACCTCGGCCCCCGCGCTGGTGACGGCCGCCGTGGTGCACGGGGAACTGCTCGCGCTGCGCCCCTTCGCCTCCCACAACGGCCTGGTCGCGCGCACGGCCGAACGGATCGTGCTGATCGGCAGCGGGCTGGACCCGAAGGCGGTCTGCCCGGCCGAGGTCGGCTACGCCGAACTGGGCCGCGCCTCCTACCTGGCCGCCCTGGACGGGTACGTCTCCGGCACGCCCGAGGGCATGGCCGCCTGGATCGCCCACTGCGGCCGGGCGGTCGAGCTGGGCGTGCGCGAGTCGACGGCGGTGTGCGAGGCGCTGCAGCGCGGCGCGGCCTGAACCGGCACCCGGACAAGGAATGCGGCGGTACGAGTTCTCGTACCGCCGCTGGCATGTTCACCCGGTGACCAAGCGTCCTCGATATTCGCCCATCAGGCCGGGGTGCTTTGCCCGTCCCTGGTGCGGCTGGCCCGTAATCGACGGGTCGACGTCGCGTGGGTGCCCGGTGTGCATGCGGGGGTCCGTGGGGCCAGGTGCGTAGTGACAGGGGATCCTCTCGGATGTCCTCTGGTCTCGCGGGCCTGACTTCTTTGTACCCCGAGTCGGGAGAAAGCGGTACCCCTGCCCGCACTTCTTTACTTTCCCCTTGGAACGGTGCGAAAAGGGCGCTTCCCGGCACGGCTTCGGAGCGCCCGGCGGGGTTGATCGGGTGGTGCCGTGCCGGGCGTCACGGTGTCGGCGGGACCGTTCAGGCGGTGCCGGGTGGGACTTGGCAGCCGCCCGACGTGGCTGGACAGGCGATGCCGCGCCGGGTCTCGGAGCGCCCGGCGGGGCCGGTCAGGCCGTGCCGCGCCGGCGGCTGGCGTACCAGACGAGTCCGGCGGTCGCCGCCGCCGCGCCTATCGCCGCCGCCGCGACCAGCGCGGGGCGGGGCGGCACGGAGAACGCCGGCAGCCGCTTCTTGAGCGGGACCGGGCGGCGGAACTCCAGCACCGGCCAGCCGTTCGCCACGGCCTCACGGCGCAGCGCGCGGTCCGGGTTCACGGCGTGCGGGTGCCCCACGGCCCGCAGCATCGGCAGGTCGGTCGCCGAGTCGCTGTAGGCGTGGCAGCGGGCCAGGTCGTAGCCCTCGGACGCGGCCAGTTCCCTGATGGCCTCCGCCTTGGTCGGACCGTAGGCGTAGTACTCCACCTCGCCGGTGAAACACCCGTCCTCGCCCACGACCATGCGCGTGGCCACCACCCGGTCCGCCCCGAGCAGTTCGCCGATCGGTTCGACCACCTCCGCGCCCGAGGTGGACACGATCACCACGTCCCGGCCGGCCGCGTGGTGCTCCTCGATGAGGGAGGCGGCCTCGTCGTAGATGATCGGGTCGATCAGGTCGTGCAGGGTCTCGGCGACGATCTCCCGCACCTGCTGGACGTTCCAGCCGCGGCAGAGCGCGGAGAGATACTCCCGCATGCGTTCCATCTGGTCGTGGTCCAGACCGCCGGCCAGGAAGACGAACTGGGCATATGCGGTACGAAGGGCAGCCCTGCGGTTGATCAGCCCTCCTTGGTAGAAGGACTTGCTGAAGGTGAGCGTGCTCGACTTCGCAATGACCGTCTTGTCCAGGTCAAAGAAGGCCGCTGCGCGGGGCGAGGAGTGGTTTTCCACGCCCCTGAGCATAGGCGCCCACCATTCGGCGTAAGGTGGGGCGCGTGGGTTTGCCTGAGAAGGCTCTCGGGTACACCATGGAAGTCACGGATCGTTCGCGACCGTGCTAACCCGGCCCGACTCCTCCCCCCCCCGAGTCGGCCGTGGGGACGACCCCCGCTCTCCCCCCCCGGCGGGGGTCGTCGCATGTCCGGGTGGGTTTTCTCCCTCTCCTTCCTTCCGTACGCGGCCACCGGGCCGGCCTCGCGCCGTCCGGGCCGCGGCGCTCGCATGCCCATGATCTGTCACTGACGGTAATCATAGGGATGCTCGGAGAAGTCGCCGCGGGATCGGCGCCGGTCTCACCGGTATGGGTGACGGAGTTATTCACAGGGGCCGGGGTTGTCCACAGTTATCGACCAAGATCCCCATTATTTCGCGGAGCGCGGCACCGTGATTACAGCGCGCTCACGTCGCGGCGAGTTCATGGCCGGTTCCGATTGCCGGGAGCGCGTTTGGCCGGTTTCTGTCGGCCGCTCTTATGGAGGCCGCTTACCGGCTCTTCACATCTTGGGGAATCGCGTGGCCGCCGGGGCCGCGCGGCCCGCCCAGCGAAGGGGGAACACCCGTGACCGGAACCGTCACCCACGACCCGCCGCCCGGCCCCGCGGACCGTCCCGGACGGCCGCTCATCGTCACCGAGGACGCCCTGCTCCTGGACGATCTGCTGCGCCTGTGCGCGGCGGCGGGCGCCACGCCCGAGGTCCACCACGGTGTTCCGCAGGCCGGAGACGGCTGGACGGCGGCCCCGCTCGTCCTCGTCGGCGACGACGCCGCCCGCCGGGTGAGCGGAGCCGCGCGCCGGCCCGGAGTGGTGCTGGTCGGCCGTGACCAGGACGACCCGGGGGTGTGGAAACGGGCCGTCCAGCTCGGCGCCGACCACGTCCTGATGCTTCCGGACGGCGAACCGTGGCTGGTCGACCGCATCGCCGACGTCGCCGAGGGCCTCGGCCGCCCGGCCCTCACCGTGGGCGTGATCGGCGGCCGGGGCGGGGCCGGGGCGTCCACGCTCGCCTGCGCGCTCGCCGTGACCTCCGCGCGCGAGGGGCTGCGCACCCTCCTGGTGGACGCCGACCCGCTCGGCGGCGGACTCGACGTCCTCCTCGGCGGCGAGGGCGCCGAAGGGCTGCGCTGGCCCGCCTTCGCCGCCTCCCGCGGCCGGGTCGGCGGCGGCGCCCTGGAGGAGTCGCTGCCCGAACTGCACTCGCTGCGCGTCCTGAGCTGGGACCGCGGGGACTGCGTCGCCGTGCCGCCGCCCGCCGTGCGCGCGGTGCTGGCCGCCGCCCGGCGGCGCGGCGGCACGGTCGTGGTCGACCTGCCCCGCCGGCTCGACGACGGGGTCGCCGAGGCCCTCGCCCAGCTCGACCTGGCCCTGCTCCTCGTCCCGGCCGAACTGCGGGCGGTCGCCGCCGCCGGCCGGGTCGCCTCCGCCGTCGGCATGGTCGTGCGCGACCTGCGGGTGGCGGTGCGCGGGCCGTACGCGTCCGGCCTGGACGACCACGAGGTGGCCCGGTTGCTCGGCCTGCCGCTGGCCGGCCGGGTGCCCGTCGAACCGGCGCTGCTGCGGCCGCAGGGCGGCGCCAAGGCGCCCGGGGCGACGGGGCGCGGCCCGCTCGCCCGCTTCTGCGCCGGCTTCTGGGAGCGCGCGCTCGTCGAGGCGGGAGGCACCCGGTGACCCTGCCCGGACTCGGTCTGCCCGACGGTGCGGCCCTGCTCGACGGCGTCCGCCGCCGGCTCGCCGAGAGCGGCGCCGAACTCACTCCCGCGCGCGTGGCCCAGGCGCTGCGCGAACAGGGCCGGGTGCTCGGTGACGCCGAGGTCCTGGGCGCGGCCGAGCACCTGCGCTCCGAACTCGTCGGCACCGGCCCGCTGGAGCCGCTGCTCGCCGACCCGGACGTCACCGACGTACTGGTCTCCGCCCCGGACCGGGTGTGGGTGGACCGCGGCGGCGGCCTGGAGCTGACCACGGTCACCTTCCCGGACGCGGCGGCCGTACGGCGGCTCGCGCAGCGGCTGGCCGCGGTGGCCGGACGCCGGCTGGACGACGCCCGGCCCTGGGCGGACGCCCGGCTGCCGGACGGCACTCGTTTCCACGCGGTGCTGCCTCCGGTCGCCGTGGGCTGCGCCTGCCTGGCCCTGCGGGTGGTGCGGCCCCGGGCCTTCACCGTCGAGGAACTGGTCGCGGCCGGCACGGTCCCGCCCGGCGGCGACCGGTTCCTCCGGGCCCTGCTCGCGGCCCGGCTGTCCTTCCTGGTCAGCGGCGGGACCGGCAGCGGCAAGACGACCCTGCTCAGCGCCCTGCTGGGGCTGGCCGGGCCGGGCGAGCGGATCGTGCTCGCCGAGGACGCGGCCGAGCTGCGGCCCGACCATCCGCACGTCGTCCGGCTGGAGACCCGGCCGGCCAACCAGGAGGGCGCCGGCCTGGTCACCCTGGAGGACCTCGTGCGGCAGGCGCTGCGCATGCGGCCGGACCGGCTGGTCGTCGGCGAGGTGCGCGGACCGGAGGTCGTCCATCTGCTCGCGGCCCTCAACACCGGCCACGAAGGCGGCTGTTGCACGGTCCACGCCAACGCCGCCGCGGATGTGCCGGCCCGGCTGGAGGCGCTGGCCACGGCTGCCGGACTGGACCGGGTCGCGCTGCACAGCCAACTGGCGGCGGCCCTGTCGGTGGTGGTGCACCTCGTACGGGACCGGTCCGGGCGGCGCCGGATCGACGAGGTGCACGTACTGGAGCGGGATGCCAGCGGGCTGGTGCGGACGGTCCCGGCGCTGCGCTGGGGCGAGCGGGGGTTCGCGCGGGAGCGGGGCTGGGAGCGGTTGCGGCACCTGCTGGGGGCTTCCGGGGAGGACGGGGGCGGATGAATTGCGGCGGTGCGCGGGCGAGAGGGCGAGCCGGTGAGGTGCGGAGCGATGAGAGAGGTGACGGGAGCGATGGGTGAGACGTCCATGGGGGCCGCGGTGCTCTGCCTCGGCGCGCTGGCGTGGCTGCTGGGCGGCCGGCCTGACGGGGCGCGGCGGGCCCGGCTGCTGCTGGCCGGCGGCGGCGTGGTGGCCACCGGGCCGCCCGCGTGGGAGCGGGCGCTCGCGCAACTGCGGCGCCGGCGCGACCGGGTGGGGGCCGAGTGGGCGGCGCTCGGGGCCGGGGTGGTGATCGCCCTGTGGGGCGCCTCGGTGCTTCCGGTCGTCGCGGGGGCGGCCGGGGTGCCGGTGCTGCGCCGGGTACGGCTGGCCCGGCAGGCCCGGCGCGTCCGGGAGCGGCGGGCCGACGCGGTGATCGCCCTGTGCGGGACGCTCGCCGGGGAGGTCAGGGCGGGACGGCAGCCGGGGGCGGCGCTGCTGCGGGCCGCGGCGGACTCCGGCGGGCTCGGTGCCGCGCGGGCCGCCGTGGTGGCGGCGGCGCGGTTCGGCGGTGACGTGCCGGGCGCGCTCGCCGTGGCGGCACGGCGGCCGGGCGCCGAGGGGCTGCTCGGACTCGCCGCGTGCTGGCGGGTGGCCGTGGACCAGGGCGCGGGGCTGGCCGCCGGCCTGGACCGGCTGGACGGCGCCCTGCGCGCCGAGCGGGACCAGCGGGCCGATCTGCGGGCCCAGTTGGCGGGCGCCCGGGCCACCACGGTGCTGCTCGCCGCCCTGCCCGCCCTCGGACTGCTGTTCGGCACGGCCATGGACGCCGATCCGCTGCGCGTGCTGCTGCACAGCGGGGCCGGCCTCGGCTGCCTGGTGACCGGCGCGGTGTTGGAGGCGGCCGGGATGTGGTGGGCGACGCGGATCGTGCGGGGAGCGGAGGCGGTGTGAGCGGGGACGTTGTCCACAGGCTGGGGACGGCCGGGGTCCTGCTGCTGGTCCTCGGCTGGGGCGTACGGCGGCTGGAGCTGGCCCGTCGGCGGCGCCGGGAGCGGCGCCGGGCGGCCGGGCTGCTGGGACGCGACGCGCACGGGGAAGCCCCGGGGAAGACGCGGTTCGCGGTCCCGGATGTCGTACGGCGGTGTCTGCCGCTGGCCGGCGCGGCGTGCGGTGTGTGGGTGCTGGCGGGCGGGGCGCTGGGGGTCGTGCTGGGGCTGGGCGCCGGCGCGGTGCTGTGGCGGTGGCGCGGCCGGCGGGAGACGGCGGCCGGGCGGCGGGAGACGGCCGACACCGCGGGCGCGACGCGTCAGCTCCCTCTCGCGGCCGATCTGCTGGCCGCCTGCATCGCCGCCGGCGCCGGTCCGGTGATCGCCGCCCAGGCGGTGGGAGAGGCCCTCGGCGGGCCCGTCGGCCAGGCGCTGGCGCGGGGCGCGGCGGAGGTCCGGCTCGGCGGCGCACCCGTGGACGCCTGGCGGGGCCTGGCCCTGCTGCCCGGCGCCGGTGCCCTGGCGCGGCTGCTGGAGCGGGCCGGTGAGTCCGGGCTGCCCGCGGCCGGCCCGGTCACCCGTCTGGCGGCGGACGCGCGCGCGGAGTGGACCCGCGCGGCCACGGCCCGGGCCCGCCGGGCGGCCGTACTGATCTCCGCGCCGGTCGGCCTGTGCTTCCTGCCCGCGTTCATCGCGGTCGGCGTGCTGCCCGTGGTGATCGGACTGGCGAGCGGGGTGACGGGAGGGGGCTGAGACGCCGGGAGCGGAGGGACACGGGGAGACGAGCAGGCACCCAGAACGCGTACGGACCGGCACAGGCACGTACGGACCAGAGCAGACAAAAACCGACGAGACAAACGAGACCAACGAGACAAACGAGACAGAGAGAACCGACCTTACGGGGGTTGAGATGTTCGGAAAGATTAGGGAAGCGGTGGCCCGGGCGCACGGGGCGTGCCGTGAGGACGCCGGGATGGTGACGTCCGAGTACGCGATGGGGATTATCGCGGCCGTCGGATTCGCGGTGGTGCTCTACCACGTCGTCACCAGCGGCCAGGTGCAGGCGGAACTCCAGGAGATCGTGAAGAAGGCCCTCGGTGCGCGGATGTGAGCGGGGCGGGGACCGGGGGTTCGTGACCGCGGAGGCGGCCGTGGTGCTGTCCGTGCTGGTGGCGTTCACGATGGCGCTGGTCTGGGGGCTGCTCGCGGTGGCCGCGCGGATCGAGTGCGTGGACGCGGCCCGCGCGGGCGCCCGGGCCGCCGCCCGGCAGGACCCGGCCGAGTCGGTGGTGACGGTGACCCGGCAGGCGGCGCCGCGCGGAGCCAGGGTGACCGTCACCCGCGAGGGCGACCGGGTCCGGGTGACGGTGGTGGCCCGTCCGCCGATGCTGACGGGGCTGCCCTTCGAGGTGCGGGAGGAGGCGGTGGCACTCGCCGAGGACACCGTGGGGACGGGGGAGGCGGGGCCGTGACGCACGGAACCGAACCGGCCGGCGGGCGGTGGCACACCGAGAGCGGAAGAGCGTCTCCGGGCCGGGGGCGGACGGGCCGGTGGTGGACGGGTCTGCGGCGGGCCCGGGGAGGGCAGGCGGCGGTGCCGGGCGGTGCGGAGGGCCGTCCGGCGGGGCGGAGTCAGGAGTCGGACCGGGGGTCCGCGACCGTGTGGAGCCTGGGGGCGATCGCCGTGCTGTGCGCGGTGTTCGGCGCCGTGCTCGCGCTCGGGCACGCCGTCGTCGTACGGCACCGGGCGGCCGGCGGCGCGGACCTGGCGGCGCTCGCCGCGGCGGACCACTGGACGCAGGGCGGCACGGCGGCCTGCGCCCGGGCCGGTCGGCTGGCGGCGGCCCAGGGTGTGCGGCTGGTGCGGTGCGTGATCGTGGGCGACACCTCGGACGTGACGGCGGCGGCCGGGAGAGGCCCGTTCACGGTGGAGGTCAGGGCGAGAGCGGGACCGCCGGGCCCGGTGCCGCCCGGCGCGCCGGACGGGCCCGGGACCGGACCGCCCGGCCCACCCGCGGTGTCCGACGGGTCCCGGCCACGCTGACTCACGCGCCCCCGGGACCCGCCGCGCCGGACGGAGGGTCCCGGACCACACCGGCCTGCCGCTAACCCCTTTCGGCCTCCTCCACCGCCTCCCCCACAGCCGTCTCCCCGGCCCTCTCCGCCGCCTTCTCCACCGGCCGCTCCTCGGCCTTCTCCTCCGGCGGTTCCTCCGGGGCTCCCCGCAACAGCACCGTGAGGAGCCGTACCGCCCCCCTCTTGTGCAGCGGGTCGTTGCCGTTGCCGCACTTGGGGGACTGGATGCAGGACGGGCAGCCCGCGTCGCACTCGCAGGAGGCGATGGCCTCGCGGGTGGCGGCGAGCCAGGCGCGTGCGGTGTGGAAGGCACGCTCGGCGAAGCCCGCGCCGCCGGGCTGGCCGTCGTAGACGAAGACCGTCGGCAGGAGCGTGTCGGGGTGCAGCGGGACCGAGACACCGCCGATGTCCCAGCGGTCGCAGGTCGCGAAGAGAGGCAGCATGCCGATGGAGGCGTGCTCGGCGGCGTGCAGGGAGCCGCCGAGGATCTCCGGGGTGATCCGGGCCTCGTCCAACTGGTCCTCGGTGACCGTCCACCACACCGCGCGGGTGCGCAGCGTACGGGGAGGGAGGTCGAGTTTCGTCTCGCCCAGCACTTCGCCGGTGATGAGGCGGCGGCGGAGGTAGGAGACCACCTGGTTGGTGACCTCCACCGAGCCGTAGCACAGGCGGCCGGCGCCCCACGGGACCTCGGTGTCGGTCTCCAGGACGGAGATCGACGTGGTGTCGCGGGCGACCGTCGAGTAGGGCGGGTCGGCCTGTTCGACCAGGGCCACCGAGTCCTCCAGGTCCAGGGAGCGCACCAGATAGGTGCGGCCCTGGTGCAGGTGGACGGCGCCCTCGTGGACCGTGGAGTGCGCGGCGCCCGCGTCGACCGTGCCGAGCAGCCGGCCCGTGCCGGACTCCACGATCTGCACCGGGCGGCCGCCGGTGCCCCGAATGTCGGTGAGGTCGGCGGCCCGCTCCCGGCGGGTCCAGTGCCAGGCCCGCGTGCGGCGGCGCAGCAGCTTCGCGGCCTCCAGCTGCGGCAGCACGTCCGCGCAGGCGGGGCCGAAGAGGGCGAGGTCCGCCTCGGTCAGCGGCAGCTCGGCGGCGGCGGCGCACAGGTGCGGGGCGAGGACGTACGGGTTGTCGGGGTCCAGGACCGTCGATTCCACCGGTTGGTCGAACAGGGCCTCGGGATGGTGGACGAGGAAGGTGTCCAGCGGGTCGTCGCGGGCGACGAGGACCGCGAGGGCGCCTTGGCCGGAGCGGCCCGCGCGGCCCGCCTGCTGCCACAGGGACGCGCGCGTGCCCGGGTAGCCGGCGATCACCACCGCGTCCAGGCCCGAGACGTCCACGCCCAGCTCCAGGGCCGTCGTGGCGGCGAGACCCAGGAGTTCACCGGAGTGCAGGGCGCGCTCCAGGGCGCGGCGCTCCTCGGGGAGGTAGCCGCCGCGGTAGGCCGCGACACGCCGGACCAGAGAGCGGTCCACCTCGGCGAGTCTCTCCTGGGCGATGAGCGCGATCAGCTCGGCGCCGCGCCGGGAGCGCACGAAGGCGACCGAGCGCACGCCCTGCACGGTGAGGTCGGTCAGCAGATCGGCGGTCTCGGCGGTGGCGGTACGCCGGACGGGTGCGCCCCGCTCGCCGTGCAGGTCGGTGAGCGGCGGCTCCCAGAGGGCGAAGACCAGCTCCCCGCGCGGGGAGGCGTCGTCGGCGACCTCCACGACCGGCAGGCCGGTCAGCCGGCGGGCGGCGACCGCGGGCTCGGCGGCGGTCGCCGAGGCCAGCAGGAACACGGGGGAGGAGCCGTAGCGGGCGCACAGGCGGCGCAGCCGGCGCAGCACCTGGGCGACGTGCGAGCCGAAGACGCCCCGGTAGGTGTGGCACTCGTCGATGACGACGTAACGGAGCGATTTGAGGAAGGAGGACCAGCGCGGGTGGGAGGGGAGTATCCCGCGGTGCAGCATGTCCGGGTTGGTCAGGACGTAGTTGGCGTACTGGCGGATCCACTCCCGTTCCTCGAACGGCGTGTCGCCGTCGTAGACCGCGGGGCGCACCGAGGTGCCGAGTGGTTGTGAAAGTTCCTTCACCGACCGGCACTGGTCCGCCGCGAGCGCCTTGGTGGGGGCCAGGTACAGGGCGGTGGCGCCACGCCCGTTGGGGGCCTCGGAGCCGTCCAGGAGGGCGGACAGGACGGGCACGAGGTAGGCGAGGGACTTGCCGGACGCCGTGCCGGTGGCGACGACCACCGACTCGCCGTCCAGGGCGTGCTCGGCGGCCAGCGCCTGGTGTGCCCAGGGATGCTCGATGCCGCACGCCTGGACGGCCGCGATCACCTCGGCCCGAATACGGTCAGGCCAGACGGCATGGCGGCCCGCTCGCGGGGGCAAGTGCTCCGTATGAGTGATGCGCGCGGCGCGGCTCGGCCCGGAGGCGAGCCGGTCCAGGACCGCGCCCGGAGACGGGCGGGACGCCGGGGCCGCCGGGGTTCGATCGGATCGGTGATTCTTGGCCATCGGCACCGAGTGTGTCACCGGCGTGACGGACAATGGGGTCAAGGCGTCGTGCACGCCTGCCGTAAGTGATTGAATGCCATGGCGGCTGGCGTTGCGTCCCGGGGGTCGCAAGCCGAGAGCCCGAGGGGCGACCGCTCGATAGCAAGGTGCTGGAGGATCCGTGGACCTGTCCCTGTCGACCCGTACCGTCGGCGATCGTACGGTCGTCGAGGTCGGTGGCGAAATCGACGTATATACCGCGCCCAAGCTGCGCGAGCAGCTGGTCGAGCTGGTGAACGACGGGAATTTCCACCTCGTCGTCGACATGGAGGGCGTGGACTTCCTCGACTCCACCGGGCTCGGCGTACTGGTCGGCGGCCTGAAGCGGGTGCGTGCCCATGAGGGCTCGCTGCGCCTGGTCTGCAACCAGGAGCGCATTCTCAAGATCTTCCGGATCACCGGCCTGACCAAGGTGTTCCCGATCCACAACTCGGTCGAGGAAGCGGTCGCGGCCACCGACTGACCGCTCGCCGGCCGACCGGTCACCGGCTGTTCGGCCGCTGACCGGTCACCGGCCGATCCGGACCGGTCGCCGGCGCCCGGGCTCCTGCCGGGGCGCGGTCGCCGGCCGGTCCGTCCCTGGCCGCCGCCGCGGTCGGTCCCAGCCTCCCCGGCCGGTACCGGCCCGCCGGAACCGGCCGACCGATACGACCGCCCGGCCGATATGACTGCCCGGCCGACACCGGCCGACACCGGCCGACAAAGGCCGACAGCGACCGGTATCGGCCGACGCGGCCAGGCGAAGGATGCGGACGGACGGCCCGGGGCACAGATGTACACGCAGGGGGCGGGTCGCCCGGCGGCCCGCCGTCGACCGCACGCCCGTAGTCGCGAGGGGGATGCATGGCCACCGTCGAACTCCGCTTCAGCGCGCTGCCCGAGCACGTCCGGACCGCCCGGCTGGTGGCGGCAGCGGTGGCGCGCAGGGCCGGAGTGGACGAGGCCGTCCTCGACGAGGTGCGGCTCGCCGTGGGCGAGGCCTGCTCACGCGCCGTCGGACTGCACCAGAGCAGTGGCGTCACGGCACCGGTGAAGGTGGCGCTGATCGAAGAGGAGAAACAGTTCTCCATCGAGGTCGGCGACGAGGCGCCGCACGCCGTCCCGGGCGGCGACACGCCCGGCGCGCAGGACGTCGAGGCGGAGATCGAGGAGGACGAGATGGGCCTCGCGGTCATCAGCGGCCTCGTCGACGACGTGGAGGTCAGCACCGGACCGGGCGGCGGACTGATCCGCATGACCTGGCCGACCACCCCGCCGGCCACGGCGCTCGTCTGACCAGCCGTCGTACCCGTACGTCCAAGGGCCCTGCTCAGCAGGGCCCTTGTCGTTTTCCGCCGGCCCTCCGGAATGTCGTGAAGGAATTCACGATCAATAGCCCGATAATTTGATCAAGCGCCAATGCGGTCGTCAATGCCCTGAAGGCGTTACTTCTTTCGGGCCCCGTGTCGTTACCTCGATCATTTGCTGAAGAGCGGGAGGAGGCTGATTTCGTTTACCGTCCTCTTTTTAGATCACCCCGGGGTACCTACAATCCGTCCACATCTTGAGCTCAGCCCAAGCGTCAAGGAGGACGAATGGCGGGGCTTTCTACCCCTCTTCAGTCGGGTCATCCCACTTCTCTCGCGGCCGCGGTCCTGACCGACGACAATCGGATCATCGTGGCCGTCATCGCGGCCGTCGCCCTGGCCGCGCTGGTGGTCGCGGGAGTCCTGGTGCGTCAGGTCCTCGCGGCGGGCGAGGGCACCGAGAGCATGAAACGGATCGCTGAGGCGGTCCAGGAAGGTGCCAAGGCGTATCTCGCCCGGCAGTTGCGCACCCTCGGCGTATTCGCCGTCGTCGTCTTCTTCCTGCTCATGCTGCTGCCCGCGGACGACTGGAATCAGCGGGCCGGCCGATCGGTGTTCTTCCTGATCGGCGCGGCGTTCTCGGCGGCCACCGGCTATATCGGCATGTGGCTCGCCGTGCGCAGCAACGTACGGGTCGCCGCGGCGGCCCGGGAAGCCACTCCGGCGGAAGGCGAACCGGAAAAGGATCTGACCACCGTCTCGCACACCGCGATGAAGATCGCGTTTCGCACGGGTGGCGTCGTCGGCATGTTCACGGTGGGGCTCGGCCTGCTGGGCGCCTCCTGTGTCGTGCTGGTGTACGCCGCCGACGCGCCGAAGGTGCTGGAGGGCTTCGGCCTCGGCGCCGCACTGATCGCGATGTTCATGCGGGTGGGCGGCGGCATCTTCACCAAGGCCGCCGACGTCGGCGCCGACCTGGTCGGCAAGGTCGAGCAGGGCATTCCGGAGGACGACCCGCGCAATGCCGCGACCATCGCCGACAACGTGGGCGACAACGTCGGCGACTGCGCGGGCATGGCGGCCGACCTCTTCGAGTCGTACGCCGTGACCCTGGTGGCCGCGCTGATCCTCGGCAAGGCCGCCTTCGGCGACGCCGGACTGGCCTTCCCGCTGCTGGTGCCCGCCATCGGGGTGCTCACCGCGATGATCGGCATCTTCGCGGTCGCCCCGCGCCGCAGCGACCGCAGCGGCATGAGCGCGATCAACCGCGGCTTCTTCATCTCCGCGGTGATCTCGCTCGCGCTGGTCGCGGTGGCCGTCTTCGTCTATCTGCCGGGGAGGTACGCCGACCTCGGCGGTGTCACCGACGCGGCGATCCGGGGCAAGGCCGGCGACCCGCGCGTCCTCGCGCTGGTCGCGGTGGCCATCGGCATCGTGCTCGCCGCCGTCATCCAGCAGTTGACCGGCTACTTCACCGAGACCAACCGCCGTCCGGTGCGGGACATCGGCAAGACCTCCCTCACCGGGCCGGCCACCGTCGTCCTGGCCGGCATCTCGGTCGGGCTGGAGTCGGCGGTGTACACGGCGCTGCTCATCGGGCTCGGCGTGTACGGCGCGTTCCTGCTCGGCGGCACGTCGATCATGCTGGCGCTGTTCGCCGTGGCCCTGGCCGGCACCGGCCTGCTCACCACGGTCGGTGTGATCGTCGCCATGGACACCTTCGGGCCGGTCTCGGACAACGCGCAGGGCATCGCCGAGATGTCCGGCGACGTCCAGGGGGCGGGCGCGCAGGTGCTCACCAACCTGGACGCGGTCGGCAACACCACCAAGGCCATCACCAAGGGCATCGCCATCGCCACCGCCGTCCTCGCCGCGTCGGCGCTGTTCGGGTCGTACCGCGACGCGATCACCACCAATGTGCAGGGCGTCGGCGCGAAGCTGACCGGGCCGGGCTCGCCGCTGACCCTGTCCATGGACATCTCGCAGCCCAACAACCTCGTCGGCCTCATCGCGGGCGCCGCGGTCGTCTTCCTCTTCTCCGGGCTGGCCATCAACGCCGTGTCGCGTTCGGCCGGATCGGTGGTGTTCGAGGTGCGACGGCAGTTCCGCGAGCACCCCGGGATCATGGACTACACCGAGAAGCCCGAGTACGGCCGGGTCGTCGACATCTGCACCAAGGACGCCCTGCGCGAGCTGGCCACGCCCGGACTGCTCGCCGTCATGGCGCCGATCTTCATCGGGTTCACCCTCGGCGTCGGCGCGCTCGGCTCGTACCTGGCCGGCGCGATCGGCGCGGGCACGCTGATGGCGGTGTTCCTGGCGAACTCCGGCGGCGCCTGGGACAACGCCAAGAAACTGGTGGAGGACGGCCACCACGGCGGCAAGGGCAGCGAGGCGCACGCGGCCACGGTGATCGGCGACACGGTCGGCGACCCCTTCAAGGACACCGCCGGACCCGCGATCAACCCGCTGCTGAAGGTCATGAACCTGGTGTCGCTGCTCATCGCGCCGGCGGTGATCAGGTTCTCCTACGGCGACGACAAGAACATCGGCGTCCGGATCGGTGTCGCGGTCCTGGCGCTGCTGGTGATCATCGTCGCCGTGTACGTCTCCAAGCGGCGCGGCATCACCGTCGGGGACGAGGACAGCACCGAGCGGGTGGCCAAGTCGCCCGACGCGGCGGTCGTTTCGTAGGACGAGACCGGAAGTCCCGTGGAACGGGCGGGCGGACGGCGCGCGATGGCGTGCCGCCCGCCCGCTTTCCTTGTCCGGCCCCCGCACGCCCTCGGCTGCGTGGCCGGACGCCCTCCGTTACGCGGTCGCCGCACGCCCTCCATTGCGCGGTCGCGCGCCTCGTGAGCCTTCTCTCCTCCGGTGCAAATAGTCACAAAACCTGACCGATGCCTCTCCCGGCGCGGGGAGGGAGGCCGTCCGCGTGTAGATTCCGGGGGCCGAGAGCCATGGAAGGGACCAATCCGGTGAACAAGAAGCTCGCGGCCGCGCTGTCCGGCGGTGCGGTACTGGTGGTGGCGATGACGGGGTGCGGCAGCAGCGGCCCCAAGGAGCCCGACCCCAAGCTGGTGTCCTGGGCCAAGACGGTGTGCGACGCCATACCCGCGCAGACCGCGAAGATCCGGTCGGCCAACGCCTCGATCGCGTCCATCGCCACGGACAGCAACCTGCCGCCCAAGGACGCCCAGAAGACGTACGTGGCGGCCTTCCAGGACATGTCCGACGGTTACAAGGCGCTCGCGGACGCCCTCGACAGCGCCGGCGCGCCCCCCGGTATCGACGGCGGCGCCAAGCTGCAGCGGGACGCGGCGAAGAACCTCGCCGACCTGTCCACGTCGTACACCGGGCTGAAGAAGACGGTCGACGGGCTCGACACCAAGAACCAGAGCAAGTTCGCCAAGGGCCTCAAGGAGGTCGCCGGCCAGACCAAGGAGGTCGGCAAGCAGGGCGACAACGGCACGCAGGCGCTGAAGCGGCTGGAGCAGGGCGACGTCAAGGAGGCCATGGCCAAGCAGCCCAGCTGCAAGGTCGCCGCGTCCGCGACGGCCCGCGCCACGGCGCCCGCGACGGCCGGCTGACCCCGGCGCCCGGGCCGCGCGGAAGCGGCCCCGGGCCGCCGCGGCGGGCCACAATGGGGGCGTGACTGACTCCGGACCCGCCCCCCTGCCCGCCTCCGACCGGCCCGACACCGCCGCGCGCCTGAGGGACGCGCTGCTGGCCGCCTCCTTCACCGCCGACGGGCTGCTCGACCTGCTCGGCGCCGCCGCCTACGCGGCGCTGGCCCGCAGCGAGACCGTGCCCGCCCTGCGGGCGACCCGCGGCGACACACCGCTGGAGACGCTCGTCCGGCTGTTCCTGCTCCAGCAGCCGGTGCCCCGCGCCCGCGTGGCGGACGTGCTGCCGGTGACGGAGGCGCTGGAGGGAGGCTGGCTCACGCCCGTGGGCGGCGACGAGGTGGCCGCGACCGTGGACGTACGGCCGTACGGCGGTCCCGGCGGCGAAGACTGGTTCATCGTCTCCGACCTCGGCTGCGCGGTCGGCGGTGCCGGCGGCATCGGACAGCACGACGAGGGAGTCGTCCTGGGCGTCGGCGGCGCCTCCACGACCCTGGCCGGCATCACCGTCCGCACCCCTGTCGCCGCCGCGCTGGACCTCGGCACCGGCTCCGGCATCCAGGCGCTGCACGCCGCCCAGCACGCCACGCGCGTGACGGCGACCGATCTCAACCCGCGTGCGCTGCACACCACGGCGCTCACGCTGGCGCTGTCCGGCGCGCCCGCGGCCGACCTGCGCGCGGGGTCGCTGTTCGAGCCGGTCCGGGACGACGAGACCTTCGACCTGATCGTCTCCAACCCGCCGTTCGTGATCTCGCCGGGCGCCCGGCTGACGTACCGCGACGGCGGCATGGGCGGGGATGATCTGTGCCGCTCGCTCGTTCAGCAGGCGGGGGAACGGCTGACCGAGGGCGGGTTCGCGCAGTTCCTCGCGAACTGGCAGCACGTGGCGGGGGAGGACTGGCAGGACCGGCTCAGGTCGTGGGTGCCGCGCGGGTGCGACGCCTGGATCGTGCAGCGCGAGGTGCAGGACGTCACCCAGTACGCCGAGCTGTGGCTGAGGGACGCCGGCGACCACCGCGGCGACCCGGCGGAGTACCAGGCGCGGTACGACGCGTGGCTGGACGAGTTCGAGGCGCGCAAGGTCAGGGCGGTCGGCTTCGGCTGGATCACCCTGCGCCGGACCGGGTCCGCCGAGCCCGTCGTCACGGTGGAGGAGTGGCCGCACCCGGTCGAGCAGCCGCTCGGCGAGACGGTCCGGGCGCACTTCGACCGCCTCGACTACCTCCGGGAGCACGACGACGCGGCGCTGCTGGAGAGCCACTTCAGGCTGGCCGGCGAGGTGGTCCAGGAGCAGGTCGGGCTGCCCGGCGCCGAGGACCCGGAGCATGTGGTGCTGCGCCAGCACCGCGGGATGCGCCGGGCGACGAAGGTGGACACGGTCGGCGCCGGGTTCGCGGGCGTGTGCGACGGCACGCTGAGCGCGGGCCGCATCCTGGACGCCATCGCCCAGCTCGTCGGCGAGGACCCGGTGCTGCTGCGCGACCGCACGCCGGCGCAGATCCGGCTGCTGGTGGAGCAGGGGTTCCTGGAGCCGGTCGGCTGAGCGTGCGGGGGCGCCGCCGCATCCGGCGCACCAGGCGCCGGCCGTCCTGGCGGTGGGCTGAGCGCGCGGGCGCCGCGCGGCGGGGTGTCCGCCGCGCGCGCCGGCGCCTTTCCGGAAAACGGCCGGAAAAATATGGCCGACGCGATCGGGCCTCCCGGTTCGAGTGCGTTCGATTTCGTACCGGTCCCCCCGTTCACCCCGATGTCGCCCGTCGGCCTCCCGCGCGTGGCACCCTCCCGGCACCGGGCACGGCCGGCGGCGGGGAAGGGGCGGACGGGCGATGGAGAGTGGACCGGCGATCTTCGCGGGAGCGGCGTTCGCCCTGTTCGGAGCCGGTCTGCTGGCCTGGACCGGCACGCGTCTGCGGCGCCGGGAACCGGTGGCCCTCGATGTGAGTCCGGTCGCATCGGCCACCGTCGCGAGCGTGGCCGGGACGGTCGCGCTGGCCCTCGCCGCGTACTGCCTGACCGGGTGCTGAGCCGGGCGTCGGCCGTTCCCCGGCGTGAGGGGGGCGTTACGCTCCGGACAGGGGTGCGAGGGCGGCCCCACGATCCGGGCGGCAGGAATGCCGGTAGTCGGGTTACCGTTCGAGTGGCCGTTGTGGGCTTTTCCCGTTTGACACGGGGGCGGGATGTAGCGTCACACTCCGCAGCGTCACACGAGCCAGCAGTACGCCGCGACCCCGGGACGAAGGACTGGGGAGGCCCAAGCGTCGACCGGAGAGAAGAGCGAAGTTGTCCCCGACCAGCGAGACCGCACACGGCGGTCGCCGACTCGTCATCGTCGAGTCGCCTGCCAAGGCGAAGACGATCAAGGGCTATCTCGGCCCTGGCTACATCGTCGAGGCGAGCGTCGGGCACATCCGCGACCTTCCCAACGGCGCCGCGGAGGTGCCCGAGAAGTACACCGGCGAGGTCCGTCGCCTCGGTGTGGACGTCGACCATGACTTCCAGCCGATCTATGTGATCAACGCGGACAAGAAGGCTCAGGTCAAGAAGCTCAAGGACCTGCTGAAGGACTCCGACGAGCTGTTCCTCGCCACCGATGAGGACCGGGAGGGCGAGGCGATCGCCTGGCACCTCCAGGAGGTCCTGAAGCCGAAGATCCCGGTCAAGCGCATGGTGTTCCACGAGATCACCAAGGACGCGATCCGCGCGGCCGTCGCCAACCCGCGCCAGCTCAACCAGAAGCTGGTCGACGCCCAGGAGACCCGCCGCATCCTCGACCGCCTCTACGGCTACGAGGTCTCCCCGGTGCTGTGGAAGAAGGTCATGCCCCGGCTGTCGGCCGGCCGCGTGCAGTCCGTGGCCACCCGGCTCGTCGTGGAGCGGGAACGCGAGCGCATCGCCTTCCGTTCCGCCGAGTACTGGGACCTGACGGGCACCTTCGCGACCGGCCGCGCGGGAGACTCCTCGGACCCGTCCTCGCTGGTCGCCCGCCTCCAGACGGTCGACGGCAGGCGCGTCGCGCAGGGCCGCGACTTCGACTCCGTGGGCCGGCTCAAGAGCGACAGCACCCTCCACCTCGACGAGGCGACCGCCCGCGCCCTCGCCGCCGCGCTGGAGGACACCCGCTTCTCCGTGCGGTCCGTCGAGTCCAAGCCGTACCGCCGCTCGCCGTACGCCCCGTTCCGTACGACGACGCTCCAGCAGGAGGCCAGCCGCAAGCTGGGCTTCGGCGCGAAGGCGACCATGCAGGTCGCGCAGAAGCTGTACGAGAACGGCTACATCACGTACATGCGTACGGACTCCACGACGCTGAGCGAGACCGCGGTCGCCGCGGCCCGCGCCCAGGTCACGCAGTTGTACGGCGCCGACTACCTGCCTCCGCAGCCGCGCACCTACGCCGCCAAGGTGAAGAACGCGCAGGAGGCGCACGAGGCCATCCGTCCGTCGGGTGATCGTTTCCGCACGCCCGCGGAGACCGGTCTGACCGGCGACCAGTTCAAGCTGTACGAGCTGATCTGGAAGCGGACCGTCGCCTCCCAGATGAAGGACGCGACCGGGAACAGCGTCACGGTGAAGATCGGCGGCAGGTCCGCCGACGGCCGGGACGTCGAGTTCAGCGCGTCCGGCAAGACGATCACCTTCCACGGCTTCCTGAAGGCCTACGTCGAGGGTGCCGACGACCCGAACGCCGAGCTGGACGACCGTGAGCGCCGGCTGCCGCAGGTCGCCGAGGGCGACGCGCTGTCCGCCGAGGAGATCACGGTGGACGGCCACGCGACCAAGCCGCCGGCCCGGTACACCGAGGCCAGCCTGGTCAAGGAGCTGGAAGAGCGCGAGATCGGCCGCCCGTCGACGTACGCGTCGATCATCGGCACGATCCTCGACCGCGGTTACGTCTTCAAGAAGGGCACGGCCCTCGTGCCGTCCTTCCTGTCCTTCGCCGTGGTGAACCTCCTGGAGAAGCACTTCGGGCGGCTCGTCGACTACGACTTCACCGCGAAGATGGAGGACGACCTCGACCGCATCGCGGCGGGCGAGGCCAAGGCCGTGCCGTGGCTGAAGCGCTTCTACTTCGGCAAGGGCACCGTCACCGGCAGCGCGGCCGACGCGGGCAACGGCGACGGCGACCACCTCGGCGGCCTCAAGGAACTGGTGACCGACCTGGGCGCGATCGACGCCCGCGAGGTGTCGTCGTTCCCCGTGGGCAACGGCATCGTGCTCCGCGTCGGCCGCTACGGCCCGTACATCGAGCGCGGCGAGAAGGACACCGAGGACCACCAGCGCGCCGACATCCCCGACGACCTCGCGCCGGACGAGCTGACCGTCGAGCTGGCCGAAGAGCTGCTGGCCAAGCCGAGCGGCGACTTCGAGCTGGGCACCGACCCGCAGACGGGCCACCAGATCGTCGCCAAGGCCGGCCGCTACGGTCCGTACGTCACCGAGATCCTGCCCGAGGGCACCCCGAAGACCGGCAAGAACGCGGTCAAGCCGCGGACGGCCTCGCTCTTCAAGTCCATGTCACTCGACACGGTGACGCTCGAGGACGCGCTGAAGCTGATGTCGCTGCCGCGGGTCGTCGGCACCGACGCGGACGGCCAGGAGATCACCGCGCAGAACGGCCGCTACGGCCCGTACCTGAAGAAGGGCACGGACTCGCGGTCGCTGCAGGCCGAGGACCAGCTCTTCACGATCACGCTGGAGGAGGCGCAGGCGATCTACGCCCAGCCGAAGCAGCGTGGCCGGGCCGCGGCCAAGCCGCCGCTGAAGGAGCTGGGCGAGGACCCGGTCTCCAACAAGCCGGTCGTGGTCAAGGACGGCCGCTTCGGCCCGTACGTCACCGACGGCGAGACGAACGCGACCCTCCGGTCGGGTGACAGCGTCGAGACGATCACTCCTGAGCGTGGTTTCGAGCTGCTCGCGGAGAAGCGCGCCAAGAGCCCGGCCAAGAAGACCGCGAAGAAGGCGGCGGCCAAGAAGACCGCCCCGGCGAAGAAGACCGCGGCCAAGAAGACGGCCGCCAAGACCACGGCCGCCAAGACGACGGCCACCGCGAAGAAGACGGCCGCCAAGAAGACCACCGCCAAGAAGGCGACGGCTTCGAAGGCGACGGCTTCCGGCACGGAGGACTGACCCTCCCGGCTTCGCCCAGCGCACGTCCGCCCCGGTGCCCGTCGGCCCCGGGGCGGACGTACGTGCGTACGCGGGGACACGGACACGCGAGGTGTGCTGTCAGCGCCTGCGGATAGGCTGAACGCATGACGCGAGCCGAGCAGCCAACGGCCCATCCCACAGCCCCGGACGACGCCCTGGTCGCGGACTCCCGCGAGCGCGCCGTCCGCTCCCTGCTGCGCCGGCCGCAGCTGAGGCGCCTGTGGAGCGCGCAACTGGTCAGCGGTGTCGGCGACACCCTGTCCCTCCTCGTCCTCGTCGTCCTGGTCCTCCAGGCGGCGATCTCCGCGGGCGCCTTCGGCGGCGGCTACCGAGGCGTGGCGTTCGCGGTGGCGACGGTCTTCGGTGCCCGCGTCCTCGCGACGCTGCTCTTCGGCGCCGTCCTCCTCGGCCCGGTGACCTCGCTCACCGCCCAGGAGGGCCCACTCGACCGCCGCTGGACCATGGTCGGCGCCGACGGCCTGCGCGCCGCGCTGCTGATCGTCGCGCCCCTGTGGATCGACTGGACCCCGGACGACGCGCTCGCCGTGCTGCTGGTCACCGCCTTCGTCACCGGCGTCGCCGAGCGGCTGTGGACGGTCTGCCGGGAGAGCGCCGCCCCCGCCCTGCTGCCGGCCCCGCCCCCGGAGGGCGCGACCGTACGGCCGCTGCCGGACCACCTGGACGCCCTGCGCCGCCTCGCGCTGCGCACCGGCTTCCTCGCGGTCCCGCTGGCCGCCGCCGCCCTGGTCGTGGCGGGCCTGCTGAACAACCTGCTGGGCACCGGCGTGGCCTGGTTCGGCCAGCACCAGGCGGCCCTCGGGTCGTACGTCGCGGCGGGCCTGTTCGCCGCCTCCCTGTCCGTGCTGACGTACCTGGAGGTGCCCGGCACGCGCACCCCGCGCGCGCGGTCCCCGCTGGAGGGCCTGCGCCGCCCGCGCACCGGCACCGGCGTCGACAAGGGCCGTACGGGCGCCGTCCCGCTGCTGGTCCCGGCCTGCGCCGGGGTCGCCGGGGCGATCGCGGCGGCCGTCTCGGTGTGCGTGCTGCACGCCAAGGACCTCGGCGGCGGCCCCGTGCTGTACGGCCTGTTGGTGCTGGGCCTGACCGGCGGTGTCGCCGCCGGCATCCGGACCGCGCCCGCCCTGCTGCCCTCGCTCTCCCGCCGCCGGCTGCTGGCCCTGGCGATCGCCGTCACCGGCATCGCGCTGCTGGCCGCCGGACTGGTCCCGGACGTCACCACGGTCCTGCTGCTCGTCACCCTGGCCGGCGCCGCCGCGGGCGTGGCCGCCAACACCGGGCACACCCTGCTCGACCAGGAGACCGAGGACCACCGCCGGGCGCGCACCACCGAGCACCTGCACGCCGTGGTCCGCGTCTTCATAGCGCTCGGCGTCCTGATCGCGCCCCTGTTCGCCGCGCTGATCGGCCCGCACCGGCTGGAGAACGGCAAGTTCGTCTTCGCGCACGGCGGCGCCGCGTTCACGCTGATGCTGGTCGGCGCGCTGCTGCTGCCGATGGCCGCGCTGGTCCTCGCCAAGGTCGACGACCGCTCCGGCGTGCCGCTGCGCCAGGACCTGCGGGACGCGCTGCTCGGCGGCGACGACCCGGTCACCACCCCCGCGGACAGCGGCTTCTTCATCGCCCTGGAGGGCGGCGACGGCGCCGGCAAGTCCACCCAGGCCGAGGCCCTCGCCGAGTGGATCCGCGCCAAGGGCCACGAGGTCGTCGTCACCCGCGAGCCCGGCGCCACCCCGGTGGGCAAGCGGCTGCGCTCCATCCTGCTGGACGTGTCCTCGGCGGGCCTGTCGCACCGCGCGGAGGCGCTGCTGTACGCCGCCGACCGCGCCGAGCACGTCGACACCGTCGTACGCCCCGCCCTGGAGCGCGGAGCGGTCGTCATCTCGGACCGCTACATCGACTCCTCCGTCGCCTACCAGGGCGCCGGCCGCGACCTGTCCCCGACCGAGGTCGCCCGCATCAACCGCTGGGCCACCCACGGTCTGGTCCCGCACCTCACCGTCCTGCTGGACGTCGCCCCGGAGACCGCCCGCGAGCGGTTCACCGAGGCGCCGGACCGGCTGGAGTCGGAGCCGGCGGAGTTCCACGCGCGCGTGCGCTCCGGTTTCCTCACGCTGGCCGCGTCCGACCCCGGCCGTTACCTGGTCGTGGACGCCGGACAGGAGCCCGAGGCCGTCACCACCGTGATCCGGCACCGGCTGGACACCGTGCTGCCGCTGTCCGAGGCCGAGGTCAAGGCCTTGGAGGAGGCCCGCCGGAAGGCCGAGGAGGAGGCTCGCCGCAAGGCCGAGGAAGAGGCCGCCCGCAAGGCCGAGGAGGAGCGCCTGGAGCGCGAGCGCCAGGCGCAGCTCGCCAAGCTGCGCGCCGAGGAGGAGGAGCGCAAGCGGCGCGAGCTGGAGGAGGCGCAGCGGCGCGAGGCCGAGCGGCAGGCGGAGGAGGCCCGGCAGCGGGCCGAGGAAGCCGCCCGGCGCGCGGAGGAGGAGCGGCAGCGGCTGCTCGCCGAGGAGAAGGCGCGCGCCGAGGCGGAGGCCCGCCGCAAGGCCGAGGAGGAGCGGCGCCGCAAGGAGGCCGAGGAAGAGGCCCGGCGGCGCGCCGAGGAAGAGGCCCGGCAGGCCCGGCTGCGCGCGGAGGAGGAGGCCCGGCGGCTGGCGGCGCAGCGCAAGGCCGAGGAGGCGCTGCTGCGCGCCGAGGAGGCCCGGCGGCAGGCCGCCGAGGCCGCGGCGGCGGCCGACGCGGCGGCCCGCAGGCCCAGCACGCCCCCGCCCGCGGCACCGGCCGCGGCCCCCGACGCGGCCACGGCGCCCGCACCGGACAAGGACCGGGGCACCGATGTGACCGTCCCGACCCCGGTGGTGTCCCCGGACGCACAGGCTCCGGACGCGGCACGGCGCCGGACGGACGGGCGGCCGGACGGGCGCCTCTCGGACGACACCACGGTGCTGCGGCCGGTGCGCGAGGAGCGCGGCGGCTGCGGCGGCGGCGCCCGGGGCGCCTACCCGGACTCCGAGGTGACCGCCGAACTGCCGCAGCCGCCCGCGCCCGGCCCGGCCGAGGAGACGGCCGTCCTGCCGCGGATCGTTCCGGGCGCGGCGGACGAGACGGCGGTCCTGCCGCCGGTGTCCGCCGAGCCGCCGGCCGGACCGGCCTCCGCGGGTCAGGGAGCGGCGGACGAGACCGCCGTGCTGCCGCCCGTACGGGGCGACGGCCCGGCGGACCGGGTGCCGCCCGGTTTCTTCCGGGACGAGCGGCCGGGGCCGGACGGCTCCGAGCCCCGCACGCGTGAGCTGCCCCAGCTCGACGCCGACGGCACGCCCCGCCGCCGCCCGCGCCCCGACTGGGCCGAGGAGACCCCGCTGGACGACCTGCCGACGCTGGCCGACGAACTGCTCGGGACGTACGACGAGCGGGACCACGGCGACCCGGGCGACGGCGGGGGACAGGGCCGGGCGGACCGCGGGAGCCGGGACGGCCGAGGCCGGGGACGCCGCGGCTGAGAGGGACGGACCGGACGCCGGGGTTCCGGGCAGGCCCGCCGAGCGGTTTCTGACCGGACCCGCCGGGAGGTTCCGGACCGGCCTGTCCGGGAGTTCCGGACCGGTCCCCTGAGAGGTTCCGGGCCGGTCCGTCCGGGGGCCGGTGAGCCGCCGCAGGTCCGGGGCCCGGACCTGCGGCGGCGTTCGTTGTCAGTGCCCGCCCGCACAATGGATCCCGGAACGCGGAATGTGACGGAAGGGCGGCGTGACCCATGACCGTGTGGGACGACCTCGTCGGGCAGGAGAAGGTGAGCGCGGTGCTCGACGCGGCCGCGCGGGACGCCGACGCCCTCGTCACGGCCACGTCGACCGGCCAGCCGCCGCCCGAGGCGTCGAAGATGACGCACGCCTGGCTGTTCACGGGCCCGCCGGGCGCGGGCCGCGGACAGGCGGCGCGGGCCTTCGCCGCGGCCCTCCAGTGCGTGAGCCCCGACCGCGCGCTGGGCGGCTCCCCCGGCTGCGGCTTCTGCGACGGCTGCCACACCGCGCTGCTCGGCACCCACGCGGACGTCACGACGGTCGCCGCGGTCGGCTCCGAGATCCTGGTCAAGGACATGCGGGACACGGTCCGCAAGTCGTACACGGCCCCGGCGACGGGCCGCTGGCAGATCATCCTGGTGGAGGACGCCGAGCGGCTGAACGAGAAGTCGGCCAACGCCGTCCTCAAGGCCGTCGAGGAGCCCGCCCCGCGCACGGTCTGGCTGCTGTGCGCGCCCTCCATCGAGGACGTTCTGCCCACCATCCGCTCCCGCTGCCGCCACCTGAACCTGCGCACGCCGTCCGTGGAGGCGGTCGCCGACATGCTCATACGGCGCGACGGCATCGAGCCCGAGGTCGCCGCGTCCGTCGCCCGCGCCACCCAGGGCCATGTCGACCGGGCCCGCCGGCTGGCCACCGACCCGGCGGCCCGCGAGCGCCGTGCCGCCGTGCTGCGGCTGCCCCTGCGGCTGGACGAGATCGGCGCCTGCCTCAGGGCGGCCCAGGAACTGGTCGACGCGGCGGCGGAGGACGCCAAACAGCTCGCCGAGGAGACGGACGGCAAGGAGACCGAGGAGCTGAAGGCGGCGCTCGGCGCGGTCCAGGGCGGCCGGATGCCGCGCGGGACGGCGGGGGTGATGAAGGACCTGGAGGAGATGCAGAAGCGCCGCAGGACCCGGACGCAGCGCGACAGCCTGGACGTCGCCCTCGGCGATCTCACCGCCTTCTACCGCGACGTCCTCGCCCTCCAGCTCGGCACGCGCGTGGCGCTCGCCAACGCCGACGCCGAGGACGCCCTGGAGCGGCTGGCGCGCGGCAGTACCCCCGAGTCCACGCTCCGCCGCATCGAGGCCATCGCCGCGTGCCGCGAGGCCCTGGACCGCAATGTGGCGCCGCTGCTGGCGGTGGAGGCGATGACGATGGCCCTGCGGGCGGGCTGAGGCGGTGCCGGTGGAGGTGCGGACGGCGGCCGTCGTCTGACCGGGGGGTGTGGGCGGCAGGCTGGGTCGAGGAGGCCAACGTCCTAGTCGCCCTCCCGGCCCGGCTACTGAGCGCCCCGGCGTGTCCCCCGTAGGAGGCACAATCCACACGCATCGCACCTGAGTCGTCGCGCAGCGTTACGCTCGCCTGATGCACACCAGGCCCTCTCCCCGCCCCCGCCGGACCCGGGACGCCCGCTCCCGGACGACGGCCCGTCTCACGGCCACCCTGCTCACGGCCGCCGCACTGCTCGTGTCCGCCTGTTCCGCCGGGAGCCCGTCCACGTCGGTCGGCGGGACGGTGCAGGCGGGGCTCGCCGCGCTGCCGCGGGCGACGCCGTCGGCGCTGACGCCGTACTACGGCCAGCGGCTGCGCTGGCGCGACTGCGGTGCCCCGGGGTTCCAGTGCGCGACGATGAAGGCGCCGCTGGACTACGCCGATCCGGGCGCCGGCACGGTCCGGCTCGCCGTGTCCCGCAAGAAGGCCACCGGCACGGGCAAGCCGCTCGGCTCGCTGCTGGTCAACCCGGGCGGTCCGGGAGGATCGGCGGTCGGGTACCTCCAGCAGTACGCGGCCCTCGGCTACCCGGCACGGATCCGCGCCCGTTACGACATGGTGGCGGTGGACCCGCGGGGCGTCGCCCGCAGCGAGCCCGTGCAGTGCCTCGACGGGCGGCAGATGGACGCGTACACGCAGACGGACGTGACACCCGACGACCAGCGGGAGCGCAAGGCGCTGGTCGCGGCGGACCGCACGTTCGCGGAGAGCTGCGGGACCCGCTCCGCGCGGCTGCTGCGGCACGTCTCGACCGTGGAGGCCGCCCGGGACATGGACATCCTGCGGGCGGTGCTCGGGGACCGGAAGCTGAACTACGTCGGGGCGTCCTACGGCACGTTCCTCGGCGCGACCTACGCCGGGCTGTTCCCCGGGCGGGTCGGCCGGATGGTGCTGGACGGCGCGATGGACCCGTCGCTGGACGCCCGCAGGCTGAACCTGGACCAGACGGCGGGCTTCGAGACCGCGTTCCAGGCGTTCGCGAAGGACTGCGTACGGCATCCCGGCTGCCCGCTGGGCGCCAAGGGGGCCACGCCGGCACAGGTCGGCGACCGCCTCCGGGCGTTCTTCCGGACGCTGGACGCCCGCCCCGTCCCGGCGGGGGACGCGGACGGCCGCCGGGTGGGAGAGGCGCTGGCCACGACCGCGGTGATCGTCTCGATGTACGACGAGGCGTCCTGGGCGCAGTTGCGCGAGGCGCTGACCTCGGCGATGAAGGAGCACGACGGGACCGGGCTGCTGGCCCTCTCCGACAGCTACTACGAGCGGGACGCGAACGGCCACTACAGCAATCTGATGATGGCCAACGCCGCCGTGAACTGCCTGGACCTGCCGGCGGCCTTCTCCGGCCCCGAGGAGGTGGAGAAGGCGCTGCCCGCGTTCGAGAAGGCGTCCCCGGTCTTCGGCCCCGGCCTGGCCTGGGCCTCGCTGAACTGCACGTACTGGCCGGTGCGGGCCACGGGTGAGCCGCACCGCATCACGGCGGAGGGAGCGGCGCCGATCGTGGTGGTCGGCACGGTCCGCGACCCGGCGACGCCGTACCGCTGGGCCCGTTCGCTGGCCGCCCAGCTCTCCTCGGCGCGCCTGCTGACCTACGACGGCGACGGCCACACGGCGTACGGCCGCGGCAGCGCCTGCATCGACACGGCGATCGACACCTACCTCCTCCAGGGCACCCCGCCGGCCGCCCGAAAGCGCTGCTCATAGCCCCTGCCACCCACCCCGGGGCCACCTTCCCGGGGTGGGTACGAAGCACCTCGGGAAACTGTGTAGACTTACCGACGTTGCCGATCGCACCATGGTGCGGGCAGCACGCCGCTTTAGCTCAGATGGCCAGAGCAACGCACTCGTAATGCGTAGGTCTCGGGTTCGAATCCCGAAAGCGGCTCCACTGAAAGACCAGCTAGGAACGTCCCTAGCTGGTCTTTCGTCGTTCAGCGCCCGCGGCGACGGCGCCGGGCGCGGGCCGCACGGCTGTCGCCGGTCTCACTTCTGGTCTCAGTCGCGGGTTCCGGACGGGGCATGAAGGCGTCGCCCATCCGGCGCATCGCGTCCTTCGAGAGGTGCGAGCGTCCCTTCACGTATCGCCGGGTCTGACTGATCTGGGTGTGCCGCAGGATCTCCATGATGGTGCCGTCCGTCGTCGCCTTCGTCCAGAACGAAGCCGGCCAGGTGCTCATGATCCAGCGGTCCGACAACGGGCGCTGGGCATTGCCCGGAGGCGGTCACGACGTGGGCGAGTCCATCAGCGACACCGTCGTGCGCGAGGTCTGGGAAGAGACCGGGACCAAGGCGGAAGTGGTCGACGTGTCCGGGCTCTACACGGACCCCGGACACGTCATGCAGTACGACGACGGCGAGGTGCGCCAGCAGTTCAGCATCTGCTTCCGGGCGCGGCCGGTCGGCGGCGAACTCCGTACGAGTAACGAGACGACGCAGGTCCGCTGGGTGGACCCAGCGGACCTGGCGGAGCTGGACGTGCACCCCACGATGCGCCTCCGCATCGAGCACGCCCAGGACAAGACGCGTACGGCTCCCTACATCGGCTGACGCGTGGCGGCGCCGACGCGTTCGAGTACACGGGACGTGCACGCAAGGATCTCGGGTTCGGCCCGGCGGATGAACGTCCCGATGAGGCTGTCCGGCCCGTACCGCCCCGTGATCTCGTTGATCCGCTCGATCGGGTTCGTGGGCGTGCCGTCCGGCGTGGTGTTCATGTCGCAGTAGCAGAGCGCGTCGTTCAGGTGCGCCTGCTCGCGAGGAAACTCGGACTCCAGCTCGGCGCGCATGCCGCGCGCCTCCGCCTCCATCCAGGCACAGGAATAGTGGGCGACCAGGTTGATGACCCGCTCATCGGCGCCGGCAACGTCCCGGAGGTAGGTGGAAGCCGGTCTTGGCGAGGTCCGGCGCGTAGCCGATGTCGTGCAGGACGGCGGCAGCCTCCAGCAGGTCCGCATCCTGGTCAAGAACGAGCGCGATCGTGCGCGCGCTCTTGGCGACCCCGAGACAGTGATTCCAGCGCCGCGGCAGCGGTTCGGCGAGCAAGGACTCGGCCAGGGGATAGGCCCACTCGGTCAAGGTCGGCAAGCTACGAACGCTCCTCTCGTGCCGGCACGGCACGGACCGTCCGCACCTTGCCCTGTCCGCCCCCCTCGCCAGCACGCCGGCGGCCTCCAGCTTCTCCAAGGCCCTGGTCACCGTGGGGCGTGAGACGTCGAACCGCTCGGCCAGCGGGGAAGCACTCGGGAACGCTTCCCCGGCTTGGATCCCGTCAGTCGCGATGACCTCGGCAATCCGCTCATGGAGAGGGCGACGGTCGACTTGCGTATCGGACCGAACAACGCGCCAGCGAGCCCTTGGCGCGGGCGCGGCTAGACCTTCCTGCCGCAGCACGCCGTAGGCGCGGATAGCGACCCCGCGCGAGACGCCGTGTTCGCGCATGACCTCAGGCAGGGACGGCAGCTCGGTCATCTCCGGGTTGCCCTAGATCAGAGCCCTTATCGAGTCAGCGACCTTCAGGAACGTCCCCCGAGGGCTGGCCTGCTGCGACACCCGTTCTCCCCTCTGCTGGAACTGGCGGAATCAAGCGTCGCATGCTCTGCACGTCTAGGTGTAGGGCCAGGCCTCAGGTGGCGCACTCCGTAGTGGTACACGCGCAGCAGGGGAAGTGATCTGCGTCACACAATTTCGATCGATTGGCTCGCTGCCTGAGTAACGCCGGGCAAACGGCGCTGGGGGAGAACTGCCACGTGCTTACCGGCGGCTCTTCCGTCGGTCGCTGCTTCTGTCTTGCGTCTACTTGACTGCCTTGCGCCTTACTTGGCGTGTGACCTCGGGAAACGCGGCATTACGTCTTCTTGGTTACGTCTTTGCAGTGCTAATGACTTGCGCGAAGTTGTCCCCAGTTGAATCTAATCAGTCCCATGCTAACGGAAGCAAGGATGTGTCTTGATGAGTTTGCATTACGAAATCTGCTTCACTAGTGAAGATGCCGACTTGCGGTCGTCCGCACCCTCGACTTGTCTCTGCCCGCCTATGCTTAGGCCCGGTTCCTCCGCCCGTTTCACCGAGTCGTTCGCCTCGATTCAAGGCGAACCCCTGAGTTGTACTCAGGGCCACTTCAGGGACGGAAGGAGAGGCCAGGTGGCCGAGGAGCAATCCGGTGACGGTCGCTGCACGCGGTGCGAACGCCGTCGGTCGATTCGACAGGCGGTTGTGGACTGGGTGCCGGTGATCGCCGTGGTCATCAAGGAAGTGGTGCGGTACCTCTCGTCGTGACGGGAGAGCGTGAACCCGCCGGCGGGCTCAAAGTACGAGCCCGACCGAATGTTGGACGGCCGGGCTCGTGATCTGCACCCCTTGGGGCCTGACGCTGTAGGCGCAGCGTCGGGCCCTTCCTTGTCTCTTAAGACTTACGGGGTCAGGCACTCACTGTACCGGGCTATGCATTACATCGACATGCATAGCCCGGTACGGCGGCGCTGGCCACTCCCGGTCGGCAGCAGCGTCAAACGTTTGACGCTGAACGCGTCTCACGCCCTCCAGTCGAGCGGTCTGCCCTCCGCGACGCGTCAAACGTTTGACGCTCCTCTCTGCATGCTGGTGCGCAGCGTGGGCCGACGGAGTCAGGGCGTGAGTAGCGGTCTCAATCACGGTCTCAACGGGCCCGCATTCCGGCGGTGCCCGTGGTCGTCCGCTGAAGTCCGAAGTCCTGCCTGACCAGCGGGGTCTCCTGCATCCCGGACTACCACGGACGTCCCCGGACCAAGATCGCACAACTCGTAATGCGTAGGTCTCGGGTTCGAATCCCGAAAGCGGCTCCACTGAAGCCCAGCTCAGACACTGTCTGAGCTGGTCTTTTGCGTTCAGGGGCGGCGGCGGTGGCCGTCAAAGACGTGGCAAAGCGGGCCGGGGTGCGGTGAACCCGTGGCTGGGCGGCGACATCTTGGTGAACGGCGGGCAGCGCGCGTTCGGGCGGCGGTGCCGCCGGCGGCCGGATGGGGTGAGGGACGTGCAGGCGCCGAGGATCGCCGTCGCCGTGGTGACGATGGGCAACCGGCCCGCCGAGGTCGACGCCCTGCTGGAGTCCGTGGCCGGGCAGGACCTCGCCCCCGCCCGCATCGTGATCGTCGGCAACGGCTGCCGGCTGCCCGAGTTCACCCGCCGACTGTCCCTGCCCGGCGAGGTCACGACCGTGGACGTCGAGGAGAACCTCGGCTGCCCGGGCGGCCGTAACGTCGCCCTAGCCCGGCTGCGGGAGTTCGGGGACGTCGACGTCGTCGTGGAACTGGACGACGACGGACTGCTCGTCGGCCCCGGCGTGCTGCGCCGCGTGCGCGACCTGTACGCCGCCGACCCCCGCCTCGGCATCGTCGGCTTCCGCATCGCCGACGAGCACGGCGAGACACAGCAGCGGCACGTGCCCCGGGTGGGCAAGTCCGATCCGCTGCGCGGCGGTTACGTCACCGGGTTCCTCGGCGGCGGGCACGCCCTGCGGATGGCGATGCTGGCCGAGACCGGGGACTGGCCCGCCGCGTTCTTCTTCGCGCACGAGGAGACCGACCTCGCCTGGCGGGCCGTCGACGCCGGCTGGAAGATCCTCTACGCTCCCGAGCTGCTTCTCCGGCACCCCAGGACCTCACCGGCCCGGCACGCCATCTACTACCGGGTCAACGCCCGCAACCGGGTCTGGCTCGTCCGGCGCCGGCTGCCCCTGCCGCTCGTCCCGCTGCACCTCGGGGTGTGGACGCTCCTCACCCTCGCCCGCACCCGTTCCCCGGCCGGGCTCCGCGCGTGGTGCGGCGGGTTCGCGGAGGGGCTGCGGGAACCGGCCGGCGAGCGACGGCCGATGCGCTGGCGGACGGTGTGGCGGCTCACCCGGCTGGGCCGGCCGCCGGTGATCTGAGCGACCGGTGAGCGCTGGGCGGCTGGCGGCCGGTGAGCTTTGGGCGGCCTGGCGCCGGTCGCGCCATGTGAGAGGCGCGTCCTGACCGGCGCGGGAAAGCGGGACGGGGCCCCGGTCGTTCACCTCCGACGGCCGGGGCCCTTGTTCGTCCCCGGATCCGGCCAGCGGCGACACTCCCCCGAGTTACGCGACATACGCGCGCGCCGTCGAGCCGGATCCGATGTGGTGATCACATCAGGATTCGCCAACGGATCGCTAACATGTGGCCAACGGTTCGTCGGCGGGCCGCCGAACGGTTGGCCGGAAGTTGTCCCTCGAGAGCGGGAAAAGCCCCTCGGACGGGCTGATTCCGCCTGCGGCCGGGCACACAGAAGGTGGCGGGAAACCGTTGCGGACAGGGCGGGTTTCCGCCAGGCAGACGGCGGGCACGGGCCCGCCGCGGAGCGCGGGTCGGCCCCGACCGCGCGGGAAGGCTGTGGAGCGGCGTGATGCGGCGGTGCGAGCTGCGCTTCGGACTGCTGGGACCGCCGGTCCTCTACGACCGACTCCCCGACCGACCGCCCCACGGCCTCCCGTACGACCCACCCGCCCACGTCTTCGGCCCTCCGCCCACCGGCGCCCCGGGCGAGCCCGCTCCCGGCACCGCCGCCGGTACCTCCTCCCGTACCGCCAGCACCTCCGGTACCCCTGTTCCCGGCCATAAGAACGAGAAGGCCGCCGAGAGCGCCACCGCGGTCGACGCTCCGGACGACGGTGTCCGGCCCATCGGCAGTCCCAAGGTCCGGGCCCTGCTCGCCGCACTGCTGCTGGAGCCCGGCCGGGTCGTCTCCGTCGAGTCGCTGAAGGACGCGCTGTGGGGCGGTGCACCGCCCGTCTCCGCCCAGGCGTCCCTGCACAACCACGTCACCCGGCTCCGCCGGCTCCTGGACGATCCCGAGCGGCTCAAGGCCGTACCGCCGGGTTATGTGCTGCGGGTCGACCAGGGCGAGCTGGACGTGCACGTCTTCGACGCCCGGGTCGCCGAGACGCGGGCCGCGCACGCCCGGCGGGACTGGCCGGGCGTCGTACGGGCCTGCGCCGCCGCGCTCGCGCTGTGGCGCGGCACCCCGCTCAGCGGACTCCCCGCCGACATCGGCGGCTACGCCCTCGTGCAGCGCCTGGACCAGGCCCGGCTGCTCCTGCTGGAGTGGCGTTACGACGCCGAACTGGCGCTCGGCGGCGCCCGGCCGGCCGCGCTCGTGCCCGAGCTGACGGCCCTGGTCGCCGAACATCCGCTGCGCGAGGCGTACCACCGTCAGTTGATGCTCGCCCTGCACCGCACCGGCCGCCAGGCCGAGGCCCTCGCCGTCCACCGCGATCTGCGCGCCCGCCTGGTGGAGGAACTCGGCATCGAACCGGGCCCCGCGGTCCGCGAGGCGCACGTCGAGGTGCTGCGGTGCGGCGACGGGCAGCGGCGGCCGGGCGAGGCGTACGGCGCACCGCGGCCGGCCGCGCCCGCACCGGCCGGATCGCCCTGGCGGCCGGGCAAACCGCCCTACACCAGCACCGACGGCGACCCGGAGCACACCACCGGCCCCGAGCACACCGCCAGCGACTCCACACCGCCCGCGCCCCTCACCCCGGGGGCCACCAACACCGCCACCCCCACCCCCGCTGTCCCACCCTCCCCCCACCACCCGCACACCCCCCACTCCCCACCGGTCCCCGCCGCCCCGGCCCCCCGCCAGACCCCGCGCCCGGCGCAGTTGCCCGCTCCGCCGGCCCACTTCACCGGGCGGGTGGACGTACGGCGGGAGCTGCGCCGTGCGCTGACCGAGCCGCCCGCGCCGGCCTCGGTCGTCGCGGTGATCAGCGGTATGGCCGGGGTCGGCAAGAGCGCTCTCGCGCTGCACGTCGCCCATGAGCTGCGGGAACGTTTCACCGACGGTCAGCTCTACGTCAACCTGCGCGGCGCCACCCCCGGCATGACCCCGCTCACCGCGGCCCAGGCGCTCGGCGCGCTGCTGCGCGATCTCGGCGTGGACGCCCGCAACATCCCCGAACACCCGGACGCGGCCGCCGCGTTGCTGCGCTCGCTGCTCGCGCCCGCCCACGTCCTGCTGGTACTGGACGACGCCGCGCACGCGGCCCAGGTACGGCCCCTGCTCCCGGCCGGGCCCGGCTGCGCGGTGATCGTCACCAGCCGTTCGCCGCTCACCGCGCTCGACGGTGCCCGGCGCTTCCCGCTCGCGCCGCTGACCGGCGAGGACAGTGCGGCCCTGCTGCGCGCGGTGAGCGGCCGCGCGGGGCTGGACGCCGCTCACGCCCTGGTCGAGCTGACCGGGCGGCTCCCGCTGGCGCTGCGTGTGGTCGCCGCCCGGCTCGCCGCCCGCCGCGCCCTCACCCCGGACGCCCTGGCCGGTCAGCTCGCCGAGACCGGCGGGCGCTTGCGCCATCTGGAGTACGACGATCTGAGCGTCCGGCGCTCCCTGGCCGTCGCCCACGACGCGCTCGCCGCCGCCGCGCGCGAGGCCGACCGGGACGCGGCCCTCGCCCTGCGTCGTATCGGCGCGCTCGACCTGCCGACGTACGGCGCTCCGCTGATCGCCCGGCTCACCGGCACCGACGAGCGGCGGGCCGAGGCCGCCCTCGACCGGCTGGTGGACGTGACCCTGCTGGAGGAGACGGCGTTCGGCCGCTACACCCCCCACGATCTCGTCCGCGACTTCGCCCGGGAACTCGCGGACGCCGACGCGCGGGCCGCCGCGGCGGGCGCGACCGCCCGTGGCACCACCGCCACCGGCCGCACCGGTGACAGCACCGGCACCGCCGATCTCATCGCGTTGCGCTGGTACGGCGCCGTGGCCGAACGGGCGCTGACGGCGGTCGCGGAGTCCGGGCCGGACCAGGACGACCGGCGGCGGCCGACCGCCGCGCAGCCGGCCGGGCACGCGGCCGAGGTGGCCGCGCTGGCGTCCTTCGAGTCGGCCGGGGACGCGTTCGCCTGGGCCGACATGGAGCTGGAGAACGTCGTCACGCTGGTGGCGCGGAACGCGGACACCGAGGATCCGCACATCGCCGCCCGCCTCTCGGTGCTCGCGCGGCTGCTCTTCCCCCTGGTGCAGCGCAGCGGCCGGATCGCCGAGATGGAGGTGCTGGGGCGGGCCGCGCTCGCTACGGCGCGGCGGCTGGGGGACCAGGCGGCGGAGGCGTACGCGCTGGGCGACCTCGCGGCGCTGCACTTCCTGACCGGCCGGCAGAACGACGCGCTCACCCTGACCGACCAGGCCCTGGAGATCTGGGGACGGCTGGGCGTGGCCTCCCGGATCCGGCGCTGCCTGAACAACCGCGGGCTGCTGCTGGAGGGGCTCGGACGGTTCGCGGAGTCGGGGGAGGCGCTGCGGCAGAGCCTCGCCTACTCGCGGCTGCTGGACGACCCGTACGGCGAGGCCGTCACCCGCAGCCACCTCGGCAACCTCTACGAGCACACCGATCCGCGCGCCGCCATCGAGCAGCACCGGCGCTCGCTGGCGATCGGCGAGCGCATCGGCGCGGTCGTCGTCCGGCACTCGGCGCACTGCAACATCGGCTACGCCCATCTCACCCTCGGCGAACCGGCCGCCGCCGCCCGGCACTTCGAGGAGAGCCTGCGCATCCTCGGCGGCCACGGCGACTGGCACGGCGAGTCGCAGACCCGGCTCGGCCTGGTCCGCGCGCTGCGGCGGCTCGGACGGACCGAGCGGGCGGCCGGCGAGTGCGCCGAGCTGCTGCGCCGGGCCGAGGACCGCGCCGACCGCTACATGGGCGGGCTGGCCCTGCACCAGCACGGGCTGCTGCTGCGCGAGCAGGGGCGGGGGAGGGAGGCGTACGACGCCTGGCGCACGGCGTACACGGCCCTGGACGGCACGGACGAACAGGCGGTCCTCACCGAGCTGCGGGAACTGCTGAGCGCCGACGGCCCGGACGGCCCGCGAAGCGGAGTTGCGGAATGACGGCGGCCCGAGCGGCCCTTGCGGCCCGAGCGGCCCGGGAGCGGGAGCGGGAGCTGCCGAGGGACGCGCCGCCCCGCGTGGCCGCCTACTTGGCGTCGGCGTAACACTCCACCACCGCCGTCGTGAACGGGAACCGCACCGGTGTGTCGCCGAAGGTCAGCCGGCCGGCGAGGGCGGCGGACTCGCGGATGGCCTCCGCGACCGCGTCCGCCTCCTCGGCCGGGCAGTGCACGATCACCTCGTCGTGCTGGAAGAAGACCAGCTCGGCCGCCATGTCCCAGAGGGCCTGGCGCAGCGCGGCGAGCAGCAGCAGGGCCCAGTCGGCGGCGCTGCCCTGGACGACGAAGTTCCGGGCGAAGCGGCCCCGCGCGCGGGAGTTCGTCGAGGCGTAGCCGGGAACCCAGCCGGACTGGACCTCCGGTTCCTCCTCGCCGACCGGGATGCCCGCCTCCTCCGCCTCGCCGCTGCCGGCCGCCGGCGGGCAGGTGCGGCCCAGCCAGGTGCGCACCAGCCGGCCTTCCTCGCCCGCGCGGGCCGCCTCGTCCACGTAGGCGACGGCCGTCGGGAAGCGGCGGCGGAGCGCGGCGAGGTTCTTCAGGCCGTCGCCCGAGGTCTGGCCGTAGATCGCGCCGAGCACGGCGAGTTTGGCGTGGTCGCGGTTGCCGGAGAAGGCGCGCTCGGAGACGGACTGGTAGAGGTCGCTCTCCCGGCCGGCCACCTCCATCAGTCCCGGATCGCGGGAGATCGCGGCCAGGACGCGGGGTTCCATCTGGTCGGCGTCGGCCACCACCAGCCGCCAGCCGGGGTCGGCGACCACGGCCCGGCGGATCACCTTCGGGATCTGCAGCCCGCCGCCGCCGTTCGTCGTCCAGCGCCCGGTGACCGTGCCGCCGGCGAGGAACTCGGGGCGGAAGCGGCCGTCGCGCACCCAGTCCTGGAGCCAGGACCAGCCGTGCGCCACCCAGATGCGGTACAGCTTCTTGTACTCCAGCAAGGGGGCGACGGCCGGGTGGTCGACGGACCGGATCTCCCAGCGGCGGGTGGACTTCACCTTGATCCCGGCCTGGGCGAAGGCCTTGACCACATCGGCGGCCAGGTCCGGCCGCACCCGGCGGCCGAAGGCCGTGGAGATCTGGTCGGCCAGCTCGGCGAGGCGGCGCGGCTCGCCGCCGCCCGCGTACCGCTCGCCGAGCAGGGTGTGCAGCAGCTCGCGGTGGACCGGGGCGCTCCAGGGCAGCCCCGTCCGGTTCATCTCGGCGGCCACCAGCATCCCGGCGGACTCGGCGGCGGTCAGCAGCCGCATCCGGTCGGGGTGGGCGGTCCGCCGGTGCCGTCCGAGCTGGTCGGCGTAGACCGTGAGCAGGTCGGACAGGGGCAGGCGGGTGCCGGTGGGCACGAACAGCGGGGACTGGGCGCCCGGTGCGGCCGCGTGCTGCGGCGGGTCGGGCGGGACGGGGCCGCCGCGGAGGCGGGCCAGGGCGGCGGCGGCCGAGCGCGGCTCGCCGTACCGGCCCTCGTGGCCCAGCAGGAGCGTCTCGGCGTCCTCGATGTCGTAGCACCGCTCCACCCGCACCCCCGCGGCGAGCAGACGCGGATAGACCTCGGCGGTCGACCGCCACACCCAGCGGGTCACCTCCGGGCGGCTGCGTACCGCCCCGGCGAGATCGCCCTCCCGCCGCACCGGTCCGGCGGGCAGCCCGTCCGGGCCGAGGGGGGCGACGTCCACGCCCGCGTCCTCGGCCGGTGCGAGCGCCCACCGGTCGGTCATGTCCGCGAGTGTGGCAGGCGGGTCCGACAATCGCCCGCGACCTGCGGACTCCTTCGGCGCGCGGCACTCGGACACGGTCCGCAGGCCGGTGGCGGTGATCCCGGCCTGTCCCGAAGATCCCGTTATGCCCGAAGAGTTTCCGCTCCTCCGCGAAACTGCGCCACAGCTCCCCCGACTCGTTGTCCACAGCCTGTGGACGGCCGTGCCCCGCTGTCGGTGGCGCATGGCACGATCGATGACGTGACCAGTACCGCCAGCACCGTCGAGCGGGCCTTCCGGGCCGCCCTCTACGACGACACCGACACCGGCCTCGACACGGGTGCCTCCCTGCTCGCCGCCGACCCGGCCGCCGACGCCGAACTCGCCCTGCGTGGCGAGGAGTTCGTGGCGACGGCGTGGCGGCGCGGCTGGCAGCCCGCCGATGTCGTACGGCTGGTCCGGCGCGAGCTGGAGGACACCCACGCCGGCCTGGCCGCCGGGCTGATCCGGGCCCAGGCCGGGCGGGACCGTCCGCGCGGGCGCCGCTGGGCCGCCCAGTTGGCCGAGCTGCCCGCCGACGAGCGCGCCGCCGACCGCTTCTCCCAGGCCACGGCCGTCCTGGAGCTGTACCGCCTGCTGCTGCGCCTGCCCGCCCTGGAGCCGCTGGAGGACGAGTCCCGCCCCGCTGCCGGCCCGGCCGCCTCCCGCATGCTCACCCGCATCCGCGCGCTGCTCGCCAAGGCCGAGGCGACCGGCTTCCCGGAGGAGGCGGAGGCGCTCAGCGCCAAGGCGCAGGAGCTGATGGCACGCCACAGCGTCGACGAGGCGCTGCTCGCCGCCCAGGCGCCCGCGCCGGACGCCCCCGGCGCCTGCCGCATCGGGGTCGAGCCGCCGTACGAGCAGGCCAAGGCGGTCCTGCTGGACGCGGTGGCCACGGCGAACCACTGCCGCGCGGTGTGGAACGAACCGTTCGGCTTCTCCACGGTCGTCGGCTTCGAAGCGGACCTGGAGGCCGTCGAGCTGCTCTACACCTCGCTGCTGGTGCAGGCCACCCACGCGATGAGCAAGGCGGAGGCGGCCCAGCGGGCCGGCGGCCGCAAGCGGACCAAGACCTTCCGGCAGTCGTTCCTCGCGGCCTACGCCCACCGCGTGGGCGACCGGCTCGCGGCCGCCGCCGAGACGCAGGTGACCCGGGATCTGCTGCCGGTGCTGGCCACGCGCGCGATAGCCGTGACCGGCCGGCTGGAGCGGATGTTCCCGCAGACCACGACGTCCCGGCTGCGGGGCGTCAGCGACGCGGCGGGCTGGACCGAGGGCGCCCGAGCGGCGGACCGGGCCCAGGTCAGGGCCCGCCCGCGGCTGGAGTGACCCGCGCCTCAGTCGCCGACCTGCTGGAAGGCGCCCACGGAGGCGTCGGGCTGGTTCCCGCCGGCCTTCCCGGCGACCGGGCCGTACTTCCACGGGAAGCTGCGGCTGGTGTGGGTGCCGGGCAGGGTGATCTTCACGGTCTGTGCCGCCAGGGTGTTCCGCGCGCCGTCCGCGCCGCGCACATAGCTGACGGAGAAGGTCGCGGAGTCGCCCTTGGCCAGCTTCAGCTTCTGGGCCTTCGCGCCCTTGAGCACGGGCACGGCGGCCTCCTTGCCGCCGCCGCCCAGCACGACCTCGGGGAAGTGGTCCAGGGTGCAGGGCGCGCTCTGGTTGGTGAGGCTGACCGGGATCTCGCCGCTGTCCCCGGCGGCCGGGGCCACGCTCGCCGACCCGATCTGCACGGAGACGCCGCCGATCTCGCAGGCCGAGCCGGCGCTGTTGCCGTTCTTGCCGCCACCGTCGTCGCAGGCGGTCAGCAGCAGGGCGGCGGCGAGGGCGGTGACGGTGAGCGGAATGGCGCGCATGAGCGGGTCCCTGTCCTGGTGGTGACGGTGCCCTTGCATCATGGCGCCTGCCCGCGCACCCCGTACGCGCACCCCTGTCCAAACCACCGGAACGGTCAGCGCTCCAGCCGCGTCGGGAAGCCCGACGGCAGCTTCCCGCCCTCCGCCTTGGTGTACGTCTCCCGGCCCGGCCTGCCCGACCAGGTCACCGTCAGCGTCGTGCCGTCCACCGACTCGACCGTGCCGGTGGTGCGCTCCCCGGCGCCCTGGGCGCAGGTCAGGCGGATCGTCCGCACGCCGGTCCCGGACCCCGCCGTCCCGCCGCACACGGTCCGGTCGGTCGAGAAGAGTCCGGCCTGTGTCCCGGTGATCACCAGGGCCAGGACCCTGCCGCCGGCGGTGGTGATCCAGCTGCCCTCCAGGGCGGCGCCGGTCGCGGCGGGGGAGACGGTGGCCGTCGGCGGGGTCGCGGAGGCGGCCGGCCGCGGCGAGGCGTCGGAGGTATGCCCGGACGTGCCGCCGTCGCACGCCGTGAGCGCCAGCGCGCCCGCCACTGCCGCGGCCAGGGCCGCGCTCCGCACTCTCGCCGTTGCACAGGTCACCGGAACGCTCCTCGGACGGTAGCGGCCGGCCGTCCTCACCGGACGGCCCGCAGCGCAAGTTACCAGTAGTTACCCGAACGATTTCCGGACGCGCGGCAGGACTCCCGGAGGGAATCCCCGGTGCGCCGGATGCGCGCGTGTTTCGGGCCGGGGCGGCGGAATCAGGGAACAAGAAGGGCGCGGTTCGCGTCTGTTGTGGAGGAGGGGCGTTTCGGCCCCAGGACATCTCCTGCCTGCTCCGGGGCACCCGCCGGAGGAACCCGGGTAAAGCGCGCGTCAAAGCTGTAATCGCGGGGCCACAGTTCGTGCACGTGCATCTGCTCATGCGTGTGCACGTGAACAGAGCTATGATCCGGGTCAGTTGACCACTGCATCTATGGCCTCACCAGCCAGTGCACCACCGGGGAGCGATCTGTGGACCGCGACGTTGACGGCGTGTACGGGGGGTACGACGTGTACAACGGCATGGCTGCCACGCAGCTGGACGGAGTGGCCTGGCAGAAGAGCAGGCACAGCAACTCGCAGGGGTCCTGCGTGGAGTTCGCGCGGCTGCCGGGCGGTGAGGTCGCCGTGCGCAACTCGCGCTTCCCGGACGGCCCGGCGCTCGTCTACACGCGCGCGGAGATCGAGGCGATGCTCCTCGGGATCAAGGACGGCGAGTTCGACCACCTGATCGCGAGCTGACCACCGGTCACGCGCCGGCACGGTCCCTGGCAACGATGTCGGACGGGACCGCGGAGAGCCGGCAGCCGCAGAGAGCGGAGGAATCGGGAGAAGCGGGGAAGCCCACGCGTCCGCCGGCAGCGCGCCGTAGCAAATCAGTCGGCCACGCGCCGGACCGGATCAGCCGGTCGTGCGCAGCCGGAACAGGGCCCAGACCACCTTGCCCTGGAGGGTGCCGGCGAGCGGGTGCCAGCCCCAGCTGTCGGCGAAGGAGTCGACCAGGAACAGGCCCCGGCCGGACTCGGCGGAGAAGTCGTCCGACTCCTGGGGCACCGGCGTCTCGTGGCTGGGGTCGCGCACCGCGCACACCAGCCGCTCGCTCCAGCGCATCAAGTGCAGCCGCACGGGCGGCAGCTGCGTGTCGGCGCGGCCCGCGTCCGCCGGCACCGCGTGGCGCAGGGCGTTGGTGACGAGTTCGGAGACGACCAGACACACGTCGTCGAAGCGTTCGCCGATGTCCCACGGATCGAGGGTGTCCCGGGTGAAGCGCCGGGCCTCGCGCACCGCCTCGTACCGGGCGGGGAGAACGCAGGAGGCGGCATCGGACACGGCCGCGGGGTCCAACGGCGGAAGGCCCTGCCGTAACGGCTTGAGCATGGTCGATCCATTCGTCCCCATGCGAGGCACTCCCGGGAATTCGCGGTCGTTGCGATGCAGCGGTGGCGCGGACCCATGGTTTCGGATGCGTAAGTCAGATGCAAGGGCAGATGCACGTGCACGCGACCGAAATAGCCCTGACCGTACCGCTTCTTGGCCATTTTTTCCGCCCTCTTCCCCCGCGGTCGCCGCCAGAGGTCCCGACCTGTGCCCGGTCCGGGCCGCCCGAAACGGCCGAGGCTTTCCGTTTCCGTAACCATGCGAGTACTGCTCGGAGTGTTTTAGTGGCAGACTTCGGCCCTTGAGGACGGTTGGGGAGGCTGGCGAAGTGAGCGCGGGAGAGCCCGGATCGGTGGTGCGGCGGATGCTGCTCGGTTCGCAACTCAGGCGGCTGCGTGAGGCCAGGGGGATCACGCGCGAGGCGGCGGGCTACTCGATCCGCGCCTCGGAGTCGAAGATCAGCCGGATGGAACTGGGCCGGGTGAGCTTCAAGACCAGGGACGTGGAGGACCTGCTGACGCTCTACGGCATCACCGACGAGGCGGAGCGCGAGTCGCTGCTCTCCCTCGCCCGTGAGGCCAACGTGGCGGGCTGGTGGCACAGTTACACCGACGTCCTGCCCAGCTGGTTCCCGACCTACGTGGGCCTGGAGGGCGCCGCCTCGCTGATCCGCGCCTACGAGGTGCAGTTCGTGCACGGCCTGCTCCAGACCGAGGAGTACGCCCGCGCGGTGGTCCGGCGCGGCATGAAGGGCGCGAGCGTTGCCGACGTCGAACGCCGGGTCACCCTGCGCCTGGAGCGGCAGAAGTACCTGCTCTCGGCGAACGCGCCGGAGTTCCACATCGTCCTGGACGAGGCCGCCCTGCGCCGGCCCTACGGCGACCGCGAGGTGATGCGCGGCCAGCTCCAGCACCTGATCGACCTCTCCGAGCGGCCCAACGTACGGCTCCAGGTCATGCCGTTCAGCCTCGGCGGGCACTCCGGCGAGAGCGGCGCCTTCACCATCCTCAGCTTCCCCGAGTCCGATCTGTCCGACGTGGTCTACCTGGAGCAGCTGACCAGCGCCCTCTACCTGGACAAACGCGAGGACGTCGCCCAGTACGAGCAGGCCCTGAAGGAACTCCAGCAGGACAGCCCCGGCCCGGACGAGAGCCGCGACCTCCTGCGCGGTCTGCTGCAACTGTCCTGACCCGCCCCAACTCAGGTGACTCGCAAGTAGGATGACGCTCGATCAGACCTGGCGTGGATCTGTGGCCGCTAGCGATTGAGGGATCACATGTCGTCCTACTTCACCGACCTGGCCCGGCAGTACATCGACGGCGAGTGGCGCCCGGGCTCGGGCTCCTGGGACGTCATCGACTTCGATCCGTACAACGACGAGAAGCTGGCCTCGATCACGGTGGCCACGGTCGACGAGGTGGACCAGGCCTACCAGGCCGCCGCCCGCGCCCAGAAGGAGTGGGCCGAGACCAGCCCGTACACCCGGCGCGGTGTCTTCGAGCGGGCGCTGCGCCTGATCGAGGACCGCGAGCAGGAGATAGCCGAGCTGATCGTCGCGGAGCTGGGCGGCACCCGGGTGAAGGCCGGCTTCGAGCTGCACCTCGCCAAGGAGTTCCTGCGCGAGGCGGTCCACCTCGCGCTGCGCCCCGAGGGCAGGATCCTGCCGTCGCCCGCCGACGGCAAGGAGAACCGCGTCTACCGGATGCCGGTCGGCGTCGTCGGCGTGATCAGCCCCTTCAACTTCCCCTTCCTGCTGTCGCTGAAGTCGGTCGCCCCGGCCCTCGCGCTCGGCAACGCCGTGGTGCTCAAGCCGCACCAGAACACCCCGATCGCCGGCGGCACCCTGATCGCGAAGATCTTCGAGGACGCCGGGCTGCCCGCCGGCCTGCTGAACGTCCTGGTCACCGACATCGCCGAGATCGGCGACGCGTTCCTCGAGCACCCCGTCCCGAAGGTGATCTCCTTCACCGGTTCGGACAAGGTCGGCCGGCACGTCGCCACCGTGTGCGCCCGGCACTTCAAGCGCGCGGTGCTCGAACTGGGCGGCAACAGCGCGCTGGTGGTGCTGGACGACGCCGACATCGACTACGCGGTGGACGCGGCCGTCTTCAGCCGGTTCGTGCACCAGGGCCAGGTCTGCATGGCCGCCAACCGCGTCCTGGTGGACCGCTCCGTGCTGGAGGAGTTCACCGAGAAGTTCGTCGCCAAGGTCAGGACCCTCAAGGCCGGCGACCCGCGCGACCCGGAGACCGTCATCGGCCCGGTGATCAACTCCGCGCAGGCGGCCGCGGTCTCCGGCACGGTCGAGCAGGCGCTCGCCGAGGGCGCCACCGCCCTGGTGCGCGGCACCACGACCAACAACCTGGTCGAGCCGAGCGTGCTGACCGGCGTCCCGGCCGGATCCCCGCTGCTCCAGCAGGAGGTGTTCGGCCCGGTCGTCTTCCTCATCCCGTTCGACGGCGAGGAGGAGGCGGTCCGGATCGTCAACGACACGCCCTACGGCCTCAGCGGCGCCGTCCACACCGGGAACACCGAGCGCGGTGTGGCCTTCGCCAAGCGCGTCGACACCGGCATGTTCCACGTGAACGACGGCACCGTCCACGACGAGCCGATCGTGCCGTTCGGCGGGGAGAAGCACTCCGGTCTCGGCCGGCTCAACGGCGAGACCACGCTGGAGGCGTTCACCACGGTCAAGTGGATCTCGGTCCAGTACGGCCGCAGCCGGTTCCCGTTCTGATCCACGTCTTCGCGTGCGCCGGGCCATAGAGGACAGAACCTGTCCTCCATGGTCCGTAGCGTCGTTCGTGCCGGGGACGACCGCCCCGGCGGACGGCCAGACGGAAGGCGGCAGGCCATGGTCACACACGTGCCGGCGGAGGAGCAGGGCGACGAGCGCGGGGCGCTGCTCGCGTTCATCGAGGAGCAGCGCGGCGGCATCCGCCGGGCGCTGCTCGGACTGACCGAGGAGCAGGCCCGTACCCGTCCCAGCGCCAGCGAGCTGTCCCTGGGCGGTCTGCTCAAGCACGTCGTCGAGGTGGAGCAGAGCTGGGCCGCCCGGGCCCGGCAGGAGCCGCCGGCGGTGCGGCGCGACGCGTCGAACTGGCACGAGACGTTCCAGCTCGTCGGCGAGGAGACGGTCGCCGGGCAACTGGCCTACTGGGAGCGGGTGGCGGCCGGGACCGAGCGGCTGGTGCGCGCCGCGCCCAGCCTGGACGACACCTTCCCGCTGCCGCCGGACCCCTGGTTCCCGCCGGAGGGCCGGGTGTCGCTGCGCTGGCTGTGCCTGCACCTGATCCGGGAGACGGCCCGGCACGCCGGCCACGCCGACATCATCCGCGAGTCGCTGGACGGCCGGACGGCGTTCGAGCTGGTGGCCCTGGAGCGGGAGGGCTCCGGGGGCTGAGTGAGGCGGGTCCTAATCTGGACCCCATGTCAGCGATCCGTCTCCTCGTGCTCGGCGCGGTCCGTCAGCACGGGCGGGCCCACGGCTACCAGGTGCGCAACGACCTGGAGTACTGGGGCGCGCACGAGTGGTCCAACGCCAAGCCCGGCTCGATCTACCACGCGCTGAAGCAGATGGCCCGGCAGGGACTGCTGCACGCGCACGAGACCGCGCCCTCCACGGCCGGCGGCCCGCCGCGCACCGAGTACGAGCTGACCGGCCGCGGCGAGGACGAGTTCCTGCGGCTGCTGCGCGAGTCCCTGGTCTCCTACGACCAGAAGACGGACCTCCAGTCGGCGGCCGTCGGCTTCCTGGTGGAGCTGCCGCGCGCGGAGGCCCTGGAGCTGCTGCGCGAACGGATCCGCCGGATCGGGCGGTGGCGGGACTCCGTCACCGGGAACTACCTCCCGGACGGCGGCCCGGAACAGCTCGGCCACATCGGCGAGATCATGCGCATGTGGCTCCACACGGCCGACTCCGACGCGGCCTGGACCCAGGGCCTGATCGACCGGCTGGAGGCGGGCGCGTACACCTTCGCGGGCGAGGGCGAGCCGTTCGTCGGCGTCCTCGCCGAGGGCCAGGAGAACCCGTACGCGACGGGGGAGCGGCACCCGGAGGACGACCGCTGAGCAGCGGCGCGGGCTTGCACCTCACGTGACGTGAGGCGGCAGCGTGGACGCGTACCGACCGAAGGAGCGGAGAACAGTGAGCTACTCCGTGGGACAGGTCGCGGGGTTCGCCGGCATCACGGTGCGCACCCTGCACCACTACGACGAGATCGGCCTGCTCGCGCCCGGCGAGCGCACCCGCGCCGGCCACCGGCGCTATACCGACGCCGACCTCGACCGGCTCCAGCGCATCCTGTTCTACCGGGAGCTCGGCTTCCCGCTCGACGAGGTCGCGGTCCTGCTCGACGACCCGGACGCGGACCCGCGCGCGCACCTGCGCCGCCAGCACGACCTGCTGGCCGCCCGGATCGAGAGGCTCCAGAAGATGGCCGCGGCCGTGGAGCACGCCATGGAGGCACACAAGATGGGCATCGACCTGACGCCGCAGGAGCGGTTCGAGGTCTTCGGGGACAACGACCCCGAGCAGTACGCCGAGGAGACCGAGCGGCGCTGGGGCGGCACGGAGGCGTACGCCGAGTCGCGGCGCCGCACCGCCGGCTACACCAAGGAGGACTGGCAGCGCATCCAGGCCGAGGCCGGCGCATGGGGCGAGCGGTACGCCGCCCTGGTCGCCGCCGGCGAGCCCGCGGCCGGCGAGGCGGCCATGGACCTGGCCGAGGAGCACCGGCGGCACATCAGCCGGCACTACTTCGAGGTCCCGTACGAGACGCACCGGTGCTTCGGACAGATGTACGTCTCCGACGCGCGCTTCAAGGAGTTCTACGACGCGCTGCACCCCGGTCTCGCCGAGCACCTGCGCGACGCGATCCTCGCCAACGCCGACCGCCACACCCCGGCCTGACCTCCCGGTCCGGGAGCGCACGGGGTCCGCTCCCGGACCGGGACCACACCGGCCGCCCGGGCCACGGCTTTCTCCCGGGCGCCGGGCAGTGCATCCTGGAGCCACCGGTGGAACCCGGAACGGCCGCCTCACGTTGATAGCTTTGTGCGGCCGCACATGGACGCCGCAGCCGCCTCACCCCTCAGGAGCCCGGACCCGTGATGACACTCGCCCTAGGCCCGAGCTGGCTCGATCCCGACTATCTGCTCGGCACCTACGGCATCTGGGGTCTGCTGCTCGTCGTCTTCGCCGAGTCCGGGCTGCTCATCGGCTTCTTCCTGCCGGGTGACTCGCTGCTGTTCACCTGCGGCCTGCTGATCACCTCCGGCCAGCTGGACTTCCCGCTGTGGGCCGCGATCGCCCTGATCTGCCTCGCGGCCGTCCTGGGCGACCAGGCGGGCTTCATGTTCGGCAAGAAGGTCGGCCCGTCCCTGTTCAACCGCCCGGACTCGCGTCTGTTCAAACAGGAGAACGTCACCAAGGCGCACGAGTTCTTCGAGAAGTACGGCCCGAAGTCCCTGGTCCTGGCCCGCTTCGTGCCCATCGTGCGCACGTTCACGCCGATCATCGCGGGCGTCAGCGGCATGCGGTACCGCTCGTTCCTGACCTTCAACGTCATCGGCGGCGTCCTGTGGGGCGCCGGTGTCACCCTGCTCGGCTCCTGGCTCGGCAACATCGGCTTCGTCAAGTCCAACATCGAGGCGATCCTCATCCTGATCGTCCTGGTCTCGGTGGTCCCGATCGCCATCGAGTTCCTGCGGGCCCGCGGCAAGGCGAAGAAGGCCGCCCGGTCCGCCCCCCGGCAGCCCGAGGCCCCACGGCAGCCCGAGGCCCCGCTGTACCGGCAGCCGCCGGTGATGGACACCTCCACGACCCAGCTCCGCCGCATCGACCCGGACCAGCCGTACGAGCAGCAGTTCGAGCAGCCCTATGAGCAGCCGTACGAGCAGCAGTACGGCGCACCGCAGCAGTACGACGGGCAGTACGGCGCACCGCAGCAGTACCCGCAGTACGACCAGCAGCAGCCGTACCAGCAGCCCCAGCAGCACCCCCAGCCCCAGCAGTATCCCCGGCAGCAGGACTGGGACCAGCAGCACCACGACCCGCGGCAGTACCCGCAGCAGCAGTACGACGAGAACGGCTACCCGTACGACCACCGCCCCCGGTAGCGGTCAGAAGCCTCGCGTCCGCTTCGCCGCCCGGCGCTTGCCGGCGGAGCCGACCCGCAGGAACAGCCGGGAGATCTCCGAGCCCAGATTGACCCCGATGGCGATGGCCATGGCCAGCGACGCGGCCTTGGCCAGCGACACCAGGCCCTTGTTCACGTCGTTCTGCGCCATGGACAGCAGCCCGAAGTAGGTCGACGAACCGGGCAGCAGCGGCCCGATCGCCGCCGTCGTGTACGGCAGCGCGGAGGCGAACCGGTACCGGGACAGCAACTGCCCGAACAGTCCCACCAGGCCCGCCGCGACCGCCGTGGAGGCCACCGGCGAGAGGTCGCCGGCGTAGCGCATCGCGCCGTACACCGACCAGGCGACGCCTCCGTTGAGGGTCACCCAGAGCACGGTGGACCGTTCCTGCTGGAGCAGCACCGCGAAGGTCAGCGACAGCAGCATCGAGGCCGCGATCTGCAGCAGGGGCGACTCGGAGGTGCTCAGCGCCGCGTCCGGGTTGAGTTTGCCGCCGAACTTCACGCCGAAGTACAGGACGGTCAGCACCCCGGCGACGATGCCGACGAAGAAGTACGTGACCTCCAGCAGCCGCGCGGAGGCGGTGATGTAGAAGCCCGTCAGCCCGTCCTGCACCCCCGCCACCAGCGCCCGCCCGGGCAGCAGCGCGAACAGCCCGCCGGTGATCACCGCGGAGCCCTTCACGTCCACGTGGGCCAGGGTCAGCGCCACGCCGATCGCGGCGGCCGGCATCGCGGCCACCGTGAACTGGTAGAACTCCGGCAGCCCGCGCCCCGCGCACAGCCACGCCAGCCGGTCGCCGAGCATCGCGCCGACGGCCGCCGCGAGGAACACGATCGGGTCCGCCTCGCCGCCGACCAGCACGGACGCCGCGCCGGCCAGCAGCCCGCCGGCCAGGGTCAGCGCCCAGCCGGGGTACGGGTGCCGGTTGCGGCGTATCTCCGCCAGCCGCCGGTACGCCTCCTCCAGGGAGACGTGGGTCTCCGGGTCGGTGAGGTCGTCCACCAGGCGGAAGACGGCCGCCAGCCGCGTGTAGTCGGTGCCCCGCCGCCGTACCGTCCGCGACGCCGTCACCGGGTCCTCGACCAGGGACGGCTGGTGGGAGATCGACAGCAGGGTGAAGGTGACGGTCGGCTCGCACCGGTCCAGGCCGTAGGACCGGCACACCGCGAACATCGCGGCCTCCACGTCCTCCGCGCCCTCGCCGCCGGCCAGCAGCAGCTCCCCGATGCGCAGGGTGAGGTCCAGCACGCGCGGGACGGCCGGACCGTCCTCCTCCTCGCGCTGCACCGGTTCGGGCGCCGGCCGCTCGGTCACCGGCATCCGCAGCATCGTGCGCATCCGGTCCTGCCAGGGCGCGTCCTTGATCAGGCTGACCAGCGGCACCCCGGCGGGCGGCGTGAACGCGCTCGGCGCGTCCTTCGCGCTGTAGGTGCGCGGCGGGCTGAACGCCGAACCCTCCGGCTCCGCGCTCGGCGGCTGCGGCGTCTGGAGCCCCTGCGGCACCGCGAACTCGGAGGTCGTCTCCGACTCACCGCCCCTGGGGACACCGAGACCCTTGGGAACGGCGAACTCGGACGTGATCTCCGGGTCGTACCGCGCCTCGTCGGACCCGGGCTTGCGGTCCTCCGCCTCCGTCACCTCGCACCGCTCCCTGAACGACACCTTCCGTAAGCCTCAGTATGCGCACACGTACCCGGTCGGGCCGTATTCGTGCCCGCATGCGGAACGGGCCGCACGCATGCGCGTGCGGCCCGTTCCGGTGGGGCGGGGGTCAGTGACCGCCCTGCTCCTTGAAGCGCTTGTACGACCGCTCGATCTCCGTCTCGGCGTCCGTGCGGCCCACCCAGTTGGCGCCCTCGACGGACTTGCCGGGCTCCAGGTCCTTGTACACCTCGAAGAAGTGCTGGATCTCCAGGCGGTCGAACTCCGACACGTGGTGGATGTCGCGCAGGTGCTCCACGCGCGGGTCGGTGGCCGGCACGCACAGCAGCTTGTCGTCGCCGCCCGCCTCGTCCGTCATCCGGAACATGCCGATCGCGCGGCAGCGGATGAGGCAGCCCGGGAACGTCGGCTCGTCCAGGATGACCAGCGCGTCCAGCGGGTCACCGTCCTCGCCGAGGGTGTTCTCGACGAAGCCGTAGTCGGTCGGGTAGGCGGTCGAGGTGAAGAGGCGACGGTCCAGGCGGATCCGGCCGGTCTCGTGGTCCACCTCGTACTTGTTCCGCGAACCCTTCGGGATCTCGATCGTGACGTCGAACTCCACCGGTGGCTCCTCCATGATCAGCACATAGTTCTGGTGGTTAAGTGTCCCTCACGCAGGTGTGTGATCGCGAAAGGGGCTGGTGGTCGTGCCAGAGCCGAGACCTTGGCGAGCCGCGGGACCGCGGGTGGCGCGGCTCGCGGAGGCCGTACGACCGCGTCTGGCGCGCGCCGTCAGGGCCGCGCGGCTGCCGTCGGCCGTGCGCTCCGGCTCCCTGCACCTCCCCCGTCTCCCCCGTCCGCGGACCGTCAGGACCTGGCAGTACACCGCGGGCGCCGCCACCGCCGGCCTGGTGCTGGCCGCCGGTGTGGTGACCGCGGCCGGACCCTGGGACGCCAACGGTCAGCGTACGGCCGAGCGGCTCCGGGCCGCCGCCCCGGAGCGGGCAGGTGGCGCAGATCACGGTGGCACGGCCGGCGGCGCGCCCCGGCCCGCGCCGAGCGCCGGACCCGTCCTGACGGCCCTCGGCGCCGCCGCGGACGCCGTGGGCACCGGCAAGACCGCCCAGGAGGCCCCGGCGCTCCCGGACGTCCTCGGGCCGCTGCTGGACGATCCCGCGCTCGGCGACCGCCACGCGGCGGCCGTCGTCGACGTCACGACCGGCGAACGGCTGTACGACGCCGACGCCGGCCAGGCCCTCACGCCCGCCTCCACCACCAAGATCGCCACCGCCGTCGCGGCCCTGTCCGCCCTCGGTCCCGACCACCGCCTCACCACCCGCACCGCGCTCGACCCCGACACCCGGGAACTGGTCCTGGTCGGCGGCGGCGACCCCACGCTCACCGCGCGCGCCCGGACCGGCGGCTGGGCCGGCCTGCGCCAACTGGCGGCGGACACCGCCCGGGCCCTGCGCGGGCGCGGCATCCGCAAGGTCACCCTGTCCTACGACACCACCCTCTTCACCGGCCCCGCCCTGCACCCCATCGGCGTCAACGACAACCTCGCCCCGGTCAGCGCCCTCACCGCCGACGAGGGCCGCGCCGACGGCTCCGCCCGCGGTCCGGCGCCCCGCGTGAGCGACCCGGCGGCGGACGCGGCGGCCAAGTTCGCGCGCTTCCTGAAGAGCGCCGGCATCACCGCCACACCGCCCGGCCCGTCCAAGGCGGGCACGCGCGCGCAGACCCTCGCCACCGTCTCCTCGCCGCCGCTGTCCGCGCTGGTCGAGCGGATGCTGACCAACAGCGACAACGACATCGCCGAGGCCCTGGCCCGGCACACCGCGCTGGCGAGCGGCCGGCCGGCCGGGTTCGCCGGCGGTGCCCAGGCCATCGCCACCCAGTTGCGCGGGCTGGGCCTGCCCATGGCGGGCGCCGCCTTCCACGACGGCAGCGGCCTGGACCGCGCCGACCGGCTCACGGCCGGCCTGCTGACCGGCCTGCTGGCCAAGGCGGCCGACCCGGACCGGCCCGGCCTGCGCCCGGTCCTCACCGGCCTGCCCGTGGCCGGCTTCACCGGCACCCTGAGCGGCCGCTACACCGACGGCGCGGCCGGCGCCGTACGCGCCAAGACCGGCACCCTCACCGGTGTGAACACCCTGGCCGGCACGGTCGTGGACCAGGCCGGACACCTCCTGGCCTTCGCCTTCCTGGCCTCGGACACCTCCGACGCCCTGGCGGCCCAGGCGGCGCTGGACCGGGCCGCGACGGCGCTGGCGGGCTGACGGCGGCCGGGCCGCCCGGTCCCGCGCGGGCCGGCGCACGGCTGCCCGAAGTGGCACCCCTCACGTACGGTTGACAGCATGACTGGCTTCGGTGGCACCGCATCTGTCGGGATGGTCGACTGGAACCTCGCGGTGGCGACCGCGACACGGCTCGTACGCCCCGGACCCGACGTCAGCCGCGACGAGGCCAGGTCCGTCGTCGCGGAGCTGCGCCGGCACGCGAAGGTCTCGGAGGAACACGTCCGGGGCTTCACCCGGATGGGCACCGGGGACGCCCACGACACCCCGGTCCTCGTGGTGGACCGCCCCGGCTGGGTCCGTGCCAACGTCGCCGGCTTCCGGGAGATCCTGCGGCCCCTGCTGGAGAAGATGCAGGAGCGGCGCGGCGCCGGACCGGGCGGCGCGGTCCTCGGCGCCGTCGGCGGCAAGGTCACCGGCGTGGAGCTGGGCATGCTCCTGTCGTTCCTGTCCTCCCGGGTCCTCGGCCAGTACGAGACCTTCGCCCCGGCCGCCCGCGACCTCCCGGCCGGCGCCAACGGCGGCGGCCGGCTGCTGCTCGTCGCCCCGAACATCGTCCACGTGGAGCGCGAACTCGATGTCGACCCGCACGACTTCCGCCTGTGGGTCTGCCTGCACGAGGAGACCCACCGCACGCAGTTCACGGCCGTGCCCTGGCTGCGGGACCACCTGGAGAGCGAGATCCAGTCGTTCCTGGCGGAGACCGACGTCGACCCCATGACCTTCCTGGAGCGCATCCGGGACGCGGTCCAGTCCCTGGCCGGCGGCCGTCCCGAGGGCGAGGAGGAGGACGGCGGCCGCTCCTTCGTGGAACTGGTGCAGACCCCGGCCCAGCGGGAGATCCTCGCCCGGCTCACCGCCGTGATGTCCCTGCTGGAGGGGCACGCCGACTTCGTGATGGACGGCGTCGGGCCCAGTGTCGTACCGACCGTCGCGGAGATCCGGGAGAAGTTCCAGCAGCGCCGTGCCAAGGGCGCCTCCCGGCTGGACCTGGCCCTGCGCAAGCTGCTCGGGCTGGACGCCAAGCTGCGGCAGTACCGTGACGGCGAACGGTTCGTGCGGGCCGTCGTCGAGCAGGTCGGCACCGACGGCTTCAACCGCGTGTGGACCTCTCCCAACACCCTGCCCACCAAGGCGGAGATCGCCAAACCGGCGGACTGGGTCGCGCGGGTGCACAGCAGGCCCGAGGAGTGAACGGCGCGGGGGAGTCGTGAACCGAATCCCGCCGACGGCAGGCGAACGCCCCTCCAATCACCCGTCCGAGGGACCGTAAGCCATGCGTAGGCGTGCGATGCTCGGGGAACGGCCCGCTTCTGTCACCATCTACACACTCTGAGTGACCGACTCGGGCTCATCCCCCCGAAACTTCATGAAGGGAACCGGACATGGGTCCCCATCCTGCGGTCGCGGCGATACGCCTGGCGGTCCGCCGCGTCCTCCACGACCTCCTGAACGACCACGTCGCGCCCGCGCCCGTGCACGCGGGCAGCCACCCCGCACGCACCGCCGAGCGGCCCCCCTCTCCGCTCGTCCTCGTCGCGTGCTCCGGCGGCGCCGACTCCATGGCCCTCGCCTCCGCCCTCGCCTTCGAGGCCCCCAAGCTGGGCGTCCGGGCCGGCGGTGTCACCGTCGACCACGGCCTCCAGCCCGGCTCCGACCTCCGCGCCGAGGAGGTCGTCCTGCGCCTGCGCCAGCTCGGCCTGGACCCCGTCGAGTCCATCGCCGTCACCGTGGGCCGCGAGGGAGGACCCGAGGCCGCCGCCCGGGACGCCCGCTACGCCGCCCTGGACGCCACCGCCGAACACCACGGCGCCGCCGCCGTCCTGCTCGGCCACACCCGCGACGACCAGGCCGAAACCGTCCTGCTGGGCCTCGCCCGCGGCTCCGGCATCCGCTCCCTGTCCGGGATGGCCGCGGTCTCGGGGGCCGGCGGCCGTTACCGGCGGCCCTTCCTGCACCTGGACCGGCAGACCGCCCGCAACGCCTGCCTGGCCCAGTCCCTGCCGGTCTGGGACGACCCGCACAACGCCGACCCGGCCTACACCCGCTCCCGGCTGCGGCACGAAGGACTGCCCGCCCTGGAGAAGGCCCTCGGCAAGGGCGTGGTCGAAGCGCTCGCCCGCACCGCCCAGCTCTCCCGCGACGACGCCGACGCCCTGGACGCCTGGGCCCGGCAGGCCGAGGACTCCGTGCGGGACGCCGCCGGCCGGCTGGAGTGCGCCAAGCTGTACGCGCTGCCGCCCGCCGTGCGCCGCCGGATCCTGCGCCGCGCGGCCATCGAGGCGGGCGCACCGGCCGGCGCGCTGTTCGCCCGCCACATCGAGGAGGTCGACCGCCTGATCACCGGCTGGCGCGGCCAGGGAGCCATCAATCTCCCGGGCCGGGTCGTCGCCCAGCGGCAGGGTGGCAGACTGGTGATTCGGCAAGGCTGACGACCGGCCCCGCGGAGTGCCCTCCGGCGGACCGGGCAGCCGCGGGCCGTTTCCTACGGCCGTAAGTGCGGGACGACCGAAAGTGATGCGGGTGGACGCGAAAGACATGGGTGCCGACCTTCAGCAGGTGCTCATCACCAAGGAAGAGATCGACGCGAAGCTGGCCGAGCTGGCCGCGAAGATCGACGCGGAGTACGCGGGCAAGGACCTGCTGATCGTCGGTGTGCTCAAGGGCGCGGTGATGGTCATGGCCGACCTGGCCCGGGCGCTGTCCACCCCCGTCACCATGGACTGGATGGCGGTGTCCTCCTACGGCGCGGGCACCCAGTCCTCCGGTGTGGTCCGCATCCTCAAGGACCTCGACACCGACATCAAGGGCCGGCACGTCCTGATCGTCGAGGACATCATCGACTCCGGTCTGACCCTGTCCTGGCTGATCAACAACCTCGGCTCCCGGGAACCGGCCTCGCTGAAGGTGTGCACCCTGCTGCGCAAGCCGGACGCCGCCAAGGTCGCCATCGACGTCGAGTGGGCCGGCTTCGACATCCCGAACGAATTCGTCGTCGGCTACGGCCTCGACTACGCCGAGAAGTACCGCAACCTCCCGTTCGTCGGTACGCTCGCGCCGCACGTCTACGGCGGCTGAGCCAGTCGGCCCAAGACTGGTAGGACGATCGGGAACCCCAGCGGGTTCCGTGCCGTTGAAGCAAGCGGAGACGGGTTTTCCCAGCCGTCGAAACGGCTCCGTGCGGCTTCGGGCAACAATGCTGGGGTACCGTCAGAAGAACTGTCTTATCAAACTCACTATGGCAGGAGGGACGGGGCGGCACCGCTCCGTATGGATGGACGTGAAGCGATACTTCCGTGGGCCGGTCATGTGGATCGTGCTGGCCGTCCTTGCCGTGGTCGTGTTGATGCAGGTCGTCGGCTCGTCCGGCGGCTACAAGACGGTGGACACCGGCCAGGTCGTGGCGGCGATCAACGACAACAAGGTCGAGTCGGCCAAGCTCACCACCGGTGACGAACAGAGCATCAAGGTCACGCTCAAGGACGGCTACAAGGTCGACGGCAGCTCCAAGATCCAGGCGAGCTACATCGGCGACCAGGGCGCGCAGCTCGCCGGGACGCTGCAGACCAAGTACCAGGCGAAGCAGATCACGGACGGCTACACGGTCTCGCCGTCGAAGCAGAACCCGTTCGTCGGCGTCCTGCTCTCGCTGCTGCCCTTCGTCCTGATCGTGGTCGTCTTCCTGTTCCTGATGAATCAGATGCAGGGCGGCGGCTCCCGGGTCATGAACTTCGGCAAGTCCAAGGCGAAGCTCATCACCAAGGACACCCCCAAGACCACCTTCTCCGACGTCGCCGGCTGCGACGAGGCCGTCGAGGAACTCCAGGAGATCAAGGAGTTCCTCCAGGAGCCGGCCAAGTTCCAGGCCGTCGGCGCCAAGATCCCCAAGGGCGTGCTGCTCTACGGCCGCCCGGGCACCGGCAAGACCCTGCTCGCGCGCGCCGTCGCCGGCGAGGCGGGCGTCCCCTTCTATTCGATCTCCGGCTCCGACTTCGTCGAGATGTTCGTCGGCGTCGGCGCCTCCCGGGTCCGCGACCTGTTCGAGCAGGCCAAGGCGAACGCCCCGGCGATCGTCTTCGTCGACGAGATCGACGCGGTCGGCCGGCACCGCGGCGCCGGCCTCGGCGGCGGTCACGACGAGCGTGAGCAGACCCTGAACCAGCTGCTGGTCGAGATGGACGGCTTCGACGTCAAGGGCGGTGTGATCCTCATCGCCGCCACGAACCGTCCGGACATCCTCGACCCGGCGCTGCTGCGCCCCGGCCGCTTCGACCGGCAGATCGCGGTCGACCCGCCGGACCTCCAGGGCCGCCTGGAGATCCTCAAGGTCCACCAGAAGGGCAAGCCGGTCGCGCCCGACGTCGACCTGGCCGCCGTGGCCCGCCGCACCCCGGGCATGACCGGTGCCGACCTCGCCAACGTGCTGAACGAGGCCGCGCTGCTCACCGCCCGCGGCGACCAGAAGCTGGTCGACAACAAGGCGCTGGACGAGGCGATCGACCGGGTGGTCGCGGGCCCGCAGAAGCGGACCCGGATCATGTCGGACAGGGAGAAGAAGATCACCGCGTACCACGAGGGCGGTCACGCCCTGGTCGCGGCGGCCTCGCCGAACTCCGACCCGGTGCACAAGATCACGATCCTGTCCCGCGGCCGTGCCCTCGGTTACACGATGGTCCTGCCCGACGAGGACAAGTACTCGACCACGCGCAACGAGATGCTCGACCAGCTCGCCTACATGCTGGGCGGCCGGGCGGCCGAGGAACTGGTCTTCCACGACCCGACCACGGGCGCCGCGAACGACATCGAGAAGGCCACCAACCTGGCCCGCGCGATGGTCACGCAGTACGGCATGACCGAGCGGCTCGGCGCCATCAAGTTCGGCGGCGACAACAGCGAGCCGTTCCTCGGCCGTGAGATGGCTCACCAGCGGGACTACTCGGAAGAGGTCGCCGCGCTGGTGGACGAAGAGGTCAAGAAGCTGATCGAGACCGCGCACAACGAGGCCTGGGAGATCCTGGTCGAGAACCGCGACGTGCTCGACAACCTCGTCCTCCAACTGCTGGAGAAGGAGACGCTGGGCAAGGAGGAGATCGCCGAGATCTTCGCCACGATCGTCAAGCGTCCGCCCCGGCCCGCCTGGACCGGTTCCTCCCGCCGCACCCCGTCCACCCGCCCGCCGGTGCTCTCCCCGAAGGAGCTGGCCCTGACCAACGGCGCGAACGGCGCGACGGCGTCGATCAGCACGGTCAAGTCGACGGCGAAGGAGTCCGCCCCGGTGACGGAGCAGACCCCGGAGGACCGCTCCGAGAGCTGACCGCGGTCCCGGCCCGCGGGCCCGGAATGAATGCCGCGCCCCCCAGGGTTCTAGCCTGGGGGGCGCGGCATTTCCGTATGCCCGCGGGCAGGACGCACAGGAACGAGGCATCAGATGACCGACCCCGTCACGCTGGCCGGCGACGGCTTCATCGGCGAATTCGACGAGAAGCGTGCGGAGAACGCCGTGCGCGAACTCCTGATCGCGGTGGGCGAGGACCCGGACCGGGAGGGCCTGAGGGACACGCCGGCCAGGGTCGCGCGGGCCTACCGGGAGATCTTCGCCGGGCTGTGGCAGCAGCCGGAGGACGTGCTGACGACGACGTTCGACCTGGGTCACGACGAGATGGTCCTGGTGAAGGACATCGAGGTGTACTCCACCTGTGAGCACCACCTGGTGCCGTTCCGCGGGGTCGCGCACGTCGGCTACATACCGGCCGAGAGCGGCAAGATCACCGGCCTGTCCAAGCTGGCCCGGCTGGTCGACGTCTACGCGCGCCGGCCCCAGGTGCAGGAGCGTCTCACCACGCAGATCGCGGACTCCCTGATGGAGATACTCGAGCCGCGCGGTGTGATCGTCGTGATCGAGTGCGAGCACATGTGCATGTCCATGCGCGGCATCCGCAAGCCGGGCGCGAAGACCCTCACGTCCGCCGTGCGCGGTCAGCTCCGGGACGCGGCCACGCGGAACGAGGCGATGAGCCTCATCATGGCGCGCTGAGCGCGCTCAGCGCGGCGACCGCGCCGGGCGGGGCCGGCGGTCAGGCCGCCGGCTCCGCTCCCGGGGGGTTCTCGTCGTCGTCCTCGGGGAGCCGGCAGACCCGCTCAAGGAACAGGGCCGCCGCTATCACGCCGACCCCGGCCAGCAGCGAGAAACCGGCGTAGATCGCCTGGTCGCGGCGGGCCGGGAGGTCCAGCAGCTCCAGGAGGAAGACGCCCGTGCCGCCGTACATCCCGGCCACCAGGGCGGCGACCAGGGCGCTGGCCTGGCCGAAGACGACCGCGCGGGCGGCCATCAGCGGGTCGACGCCCTTGGCGCCGGGGCGCCGCTCGCGCTGGGCCTTCAGCCGGGCGCGCAGCGACAGCGCCGTCGAGAGCAGGACCACCGCGATCAGCGCGAGGACGACGGGGGCGGCCAGGGGGACGCTCGGCAGGGTCCCGACCGAGTTCCAGAGGCGGGCGCCCGCCCAGGACAGGACGCCGGCCACGACGAACACGCCGGCCAGCACCCTGATGCGCAGCTCTTTCACGGTGTCCCTTCAGCTCCCCCGGACCGTCCCGGACGGTACTCGTCTTGGTCGTGCACCGTCTTGACCTTAACGACTACTCGGGCAGCCGGAGTTCCAGGTCGTCCCGGTGCGTCACGCCGTCCCGGGTGACGCCGGAGAGCAGGTCGGCCACCGTGCCGCGGCCCGGGAGCTGTGCCTGCGGGTCCACGTCGTGCCAGGGCGCGAGCACGAAGGCGCGTTCGTGGGCGCGCGGGTGCGGCAGGGTGAGACACGGGTCGTCCGAGGTGACACCGGCGTAGGCGACGATGTCGACGTCCAGCGTGCGCGGGCCCCAGCGCTCGTCCCGGACGCGGTGGAAGGCCTCTTCGACGGCGTGCGCCCGCTCCAGCAGGGAGGCCGGGGGCAGGGTCGTCTTGAGCACCACGACCGCGTTGAAGTACGACGGCTGGCTGCCGGGCTCGACGCCCCACGGCTCGGTCTCGTACACCGGGGAGACGGCCTTCACCCGGACGCCCGGGGTGTCCTCCAGGGCGTCGACGGCCCCCTGGAGGGTCTCCAGGCGGTTGCCGAGGTTGGAGCCGATGGAGATGACGGCCCACTGCGGGTTGTGCAGGGTGGTGTCGGCGGCGTCCACCTTCTCGACGACCGAGGCGGGCACCGGCTGGACGGTCGGGTCGCTGTGACCCGGGCGGAACGGTCGGGTCATACTCGGCTCCGGGTGATGGTGACGGTCACGTCGTCGAAGGGGACGGTGATCGGCGCGTCCGGTTTGTGGACGCAGACCTCGACCTCCTCGACCCCGTCGTGCTTCAGACAGGTCCGGGCGATCCGTTCGGCCAGGGTCTCGATGAGGTTCACCGGCTCGCCCTCGACCACGGCCACGACCTCTTCGGCCACGATGCCGTAGTGCACGGTCTTCGTCAGGTCGTCGTCGGCCGCGGCCGGCCGCGTGTCCAGACCGAGGACGAGGTCCACGATGAAGGTCTGGCCCTCCTCGCGCTCCTTGGGGAACACCCCGTGGTGCCCGCGGGCCTTCAGGCCGCGCAGCGCGACACGATCCACGCGAATCACTCCTGCAATCGTCGGGAACGACCGGGCCGTACCGCGTGCGGGCGGTACGCCGGTCCTGGACGAATCTACCCGCGGGCACCGGCTCGGCCGGGCCGCGGGGGCGTGGGCCCGCGGCGGAACCTGGAGGGTTCACCGGGTGTTTCCCCCGGGGAACCCGGCTCTGCCAGGGGCTGGTAGCCGCTTCTACCCGGCGGTAGGTGATTCCAACCACGTCCCGGTCCGCCGGGTCGGCTCCGCCGCGGGCGTGCCTGGTCAGGCGAGCGGGCCGTCGTCCGGGGGCACGTCGTCCGCACCGGGGCCCTCGTCGTCGTCGCCGCTCTCGGCCAGCACCGGGGAGGCGTGGTGCGCCCAGAGCTTCCAGCCGGCGGGCGTGCGCCGGAACACGTTCGTGGCGACGACGAGCTGGCCGACCAGCGGGCCCAGCTCCGCGCCCTCCTCCGGGGCGGGGCCGCCGCTGAGGATGTTCTCCGTGCAGGTGACGAGCGCGGTGTCGCCGGTGACGGAGACGTGCACATCGGTCAGGAAGAACTGGATGTAGTCGGTGTTGGCCATGATCAGGGCGTACGACCTGAGGACCTCGCCGCGGCCGGTGAGCACCGGCCAGCCGGGGTGCACGCAGGAGATCACGCCGCTGTCCGCGGGGTCGTGGTAGGTCTCGTCCACGCCGAGGTCCGCCGGCGTGAGCCAGAGGGCGGAGACCTCGTCGAAGTCCCCGCGCTCCAGTGCCTCGTAGAAGGCGGTGTTGGCGGCCTCGACCTGCTCGACGTCGGTGTGCGCGGTGCTCACCGCTCTCCTTCCGCCGGACGCGGGCCCGGGGTGCCGGGCGCGTGCCGCGCCGGGCACGCCCCGTCCGCGCGCGCCGCGTCCACGGCCTGGGCCACGCGCACCGCGTCGGCGGTGGCGCGCACCTCGTGCACGCGCACCGCCCAGGCGCCGGCGTGCGCCGCGAGCGCGGAGACGGCGGCCGTGGCCGCGTCCCGCTCCCGGGCCGGCGGCGGCGCGCCCTCCGGTCCGGCGAGGACACGGCCGAGGAAGCGTTTGCGGGAGGCGGCGACCAGCAGCGGGTGGCCGAGGGCGCGCAGCCGGTCCAGGTGGGCGAGGAGGGCCAGGTCGTGCCCGGCCCCCTTGGAGAAGCCGAGGCCCGGGTCGACGACGACGCGGTCCGGGGCGATCCCGCCGGCCAGTACGGCCTCCACGCGCGCGTGCAGTTCGTCCACGACTTCGGCGACGACGTCGTCGTAGACGCCCTTGACGTTGCCGCCCTGGAGGAAGCCGCGCCAGTGCATGACGACGAAGGGGGCGCCCGCGGCGGCGACCACCGGGATCATCGCGGGGTCGGCGAGGCCGCCGCTGACGTCGTTGACGAGGGCGGCGCCGGCGGTGAGGGACTGTTCGGCGACGCGGGCGCGCATGGTGTCCACGGAGACGACGACCCCCTCGGAGGCGAGGCCGCGCACCACGGGGATCACCCGGCGCAGCTCTTCGGCCTCGTCCACGCGGGTGGCGCCGGGCCGGGTGGACTCGCCGCCGACGTCGACCAGGTCCGCGCCCTGGGCGACCAGGTCCAGCCCGTGTTTGACGGCGGCGGTCGTGTCGAACCAGCGGCCGCCGTCGGAGAAGGAGTCGGGGGTCACGTTCACGACCCCCATGACCGCGCACCGGTCCCATGCCGGAAGGCCGGCCACCCGGCCGCGCCCGCTGATGCTGTTCATACGTTCAGCGTAGGCCCCGGCCGGTACCGCCGAACGCGCGGCGGCCCGGGCGGCGGCCCCCGTGCCGGAGGGGCGGGGCCGGCGCCCGGGCCGGTTCCCGGGCCGCGGCACGCCGCGTGTGTCGGAGATCAGGCCGCCCGGACGTCCCGTTCGCCCACCGCGTGCGCGCAGGGGCGGGCGAGGGCCGTACGGCGCCGGCGCAGGAAGCGCGGCAGCGGCAGGGCGAAGTCGACGAAGCCCTCCGCCTGCATGGCGGCGAAGCCGATGCGGGGCAGGTCCGCGGAGGCCCGGTAGACCACGAACCGCGGCTCCCAGCGGGGCTGGAACTTGGCGTTGAACTTGTACAGCGACTCGATCTGGAACCAGCGCGAGAGGAACACCAGCAGCCCGCGCCAGGCGCGCAGCACCGGGCCGGCGCCGATCTTCTCGCCGCGCGCGAGAGCGGAGCGGAACATCGCGAAGTTCAGCGAGACCCGGGTGATGCCGAACCTCGGGGCGGCCTGGAGGGCGGCGACGATCAGCAGTTCGTTCATGCCGGGGTCGGCGGCGCGGTCGCGGCGCATCAGGTCCAGCGACACGCCGTCCTTGCCCCAGGGCACGAAGTGCAGGACGGCCTTGAGGTCGCCGAACTCGCCCGGTGCGTCGTCCTGCTTGTGCGCGGTGGCGATCAGGCAGTCGCCGTCGGCCGCGTCGCCGATGCGGCCGAGCGCCATGGAGAAGCCGCGCTCGGTGTCCGTGCCGCGCCAGTCCTCGGCCGCGCGGCGGATGCGGTCCAGCTCGGCGTCGCCAAGGTCACGGATGCGCCGCACCCGGGTTTCGTAGCCGGCCCGCTCGATGCGCTTGACCATCTGGCGCACGTTGCGCATCGCGCGTCCGGCCAGCGAGAAATCCGCCACGTCGACCACCGCCTCGTCGCCCAGCTCCAGGGCGTCGAGACCGGTCTCGCGGGTCCAGACCTCGCCGCCCGTCTCCGAGCAGCCCATGACGGCGGGCGTCCAGGAGTGGGCCCTGGCCTCGTCCATGAAGCGCTCGATGGCACCGGGCCAGGCCTCGACGTCGCCGATGGGGTCGCCGCTGGCGAGCATCACCCCGGAGACGACCCGGTAGGTGACCGCCGCCTTGCCGCTCGGCGAGAACACGACCGCCTTGTCGCGGCGCAGCGCGAAGTGGCCGAGCGAGTCGCGGCCGCCGTGCTTGTCCAGCAGGGCGCGCAGCCGGGCCTCGTCCTCCTCGGTGAGGCGGGCGGCCGGGTGTTCCGGCCGGAAGGCCAGGTAGGCGGTGGTGGCCGCGGTGATCCAGCCGAGCGCGCCGAGGGAGAAGGCGACCGTCCAGGAGGTGTTGCCCTGGTAGTCGACCGGTCCTTCGAAGCCCAGCAGGCCGTAGATGACGTGGGTCAGCCGGTCGGCCAGGCTCGGGTCGCCGATCGTCCGGTCCGGGTGGACGCTGACGATGACGAGCCCGAGGAGCAGCGAACCGGCGCTCATCAGCACGAAGTTGGCGAGCGCGCGCCACCTGCTGCGCGGGTCGGGCAGTGCGGCGAACTCCCCGCGGTGGCGCAGCAGCGGCACCAGCAGGACGACCGCGATGAGGACGCCGACGAGCGAGTGCCGGTAGGCGAACTGCGCCACCGCGCCCGCCGGGAGCAGCGCCACCGCGGCCCGCCAGGCCCGCCGCTTGCGCCGCCTCAGCCCGTGCGCGAGCAGCAGCAGCAGCACGCCCGCGCTGAGCGAGAGCGCCGCCGCGAACGGCCCGAAGGAGCCCGGCAGCACCTCGGCCAGGGCGTGCATCCGGCTGTGCCGGAAGCGCGGGAAGACTCCCGCGGCGATGTCCAGGAGGCCCACCAGCGCGGCCGCCCGGCCGACCAGGGAGGGTACGGCTTCGGGGCGCGGGCCGCGCAGTATGCGCCGCGCCCGGCTTGATCGGCCCGGAACCCCGCCCGACACTTCCCCATCTATCCTGACAGACATCGCATCCCGTAGTTCTGCGAGAGACCTTGGACCCGGGCCCGTTCAGGGCATCCGGCGACATTGCGCCCTCTAGGACGGTGTCTCGGGGGGAGAGGTTCACTCCCTACCGGAAAGTCGGGTCAAAGGCCAAGGAAAGCCCCGGGCAAGTCCGCGCGACCGCGTGTGGACACAGTACGGGCGGAAAGCGCAGGCAGGGAACAGCCCATGGGTCTCACGAGCAACAAAGTGCTGGTGCTGGCGATAGTGGCCGCCGTCGTGCTGTTCATCGGCACGGTGTGGCTGTGGCCGCGGCTGGCCCGGCAGAGCTGGCGGACCGTCAGCGGACGGATCGGTCTGCTGCTGGCCACGCAGGTGGCGCTCTTCGTGTCCGTGGGGCTCGCCGCCAACCAGGCGTTCGGGTTCTACGCCAGTTGGGGCGACCTGTTCGGCACGGAGACCGACCAGGGGATAGTCGTCGACCACTCGGTGCACGGCGGCACCGGCGGCCCGCTCCAGGTGGTCTCCACCTCCGAGGTGCCCGGTGTGCGCGCCAAGCGGCCGGAGACCGGCGGACAGATCCAGAAGGTCGACATCATCGGCCGGACCACCCACATCGCCACACCGGCGTACGTGTACCTGCCGCCGGAGTACTTCCAGCCGCAGTACCGCACGCGCACGTTCCCGGCGGCGGTCGTGCTGACCGGCTACCCGGGCACCGCGCGTTCGCTGGTGGACAAGCTGGACTACCCGAGCACGGCGCAGCGGCTGACCAAGGACGGGCGCGTGCAGCCGATGATCCTGGTGATGCTGCGGCCGACCGTGGCGCCGCCGCGGGACACCGAGTGCGTGGACGTGCCGGACGGGCCGCAGGCGGAGACGTTCTTCGCGAAGGATCTGCCGGACGCCGTGCTCAGCCACTACCGGGCCGGCAAGCGGCCGGGCAGCTGGGGCGTCATCGGCGACTCCACGGGCGGCTACTGCGCGCTCAAGCTGGCCATGCACCACCCCGGCGTGTACGCGGCCGGCGCGGGCCTGTCGGCGTACTACACGGCGCCGATCGACCCGACCACCGGCGACCTCTTCCACGGTGACCGCAAACTGCGTGATCGCGCCAACCTGTGGTGGGTCCTCGGGCACCGGCCCGCCCCGGACACCTCGCTGCTCGTCACCAGCAGCAGGGTCGGCGAGCACAACTACAAGGCCACGATGAAGTTCATCGAGCAGGTGCAGGCCACCAACGTCACCCGCATCTCCTCGATCATCCTGGGAAGCGGCGGCCACAACTTCAACACCTGGCGGCGGGAGATCCCGCCGGCGCTCCAGTGGCTCAGCGGGCGGCTCACCGACCGCTGAACCGCCGCGTCCCGGGCGCCTCGTGGGCCCCGTGGGATGGCCGTGTTTTTACGGGGCCGGGGCCCATGAAGTGCCTACGCGCGGTAAGTTTCTGGCCATGCCACGTGGACGCCACCGCCATTCCCCTCCTCTGCACCGGCTGTTGCCTCCCTCGGCGATCGCCGGCGTGTCCGTCGTCTGCGCGCTGGGTCCCTGGGCGTTCTCCGAGGCCACGGTGGTGCGCGCGCTGGCCGCCGCGGCCGCGGCCACCGCGGTCGCCGGCGCGGTCGTGATGCGCCGCTGGGACACGCAGGCGGGCCGGCAGGTCGCCGAACTCATGCGCGCGCGGGCCGGTGACGAGTGGCGCTTCGAGGAGCGGGTCGCCGAGCTGGAGACCGACCTGGAGGAGTCCCGGGCCCTGCGCGGGAAGCTGGAGCAGCGGCTGCGCGCCAAGCGGGCCGAACTGGCGGGCCTGCGCAACGAGCACGCGGCCCTGCTGCGCCGGTACGCCACCGCCGAGACCGAGCGCGCCAGCGCGCTGGAGGGCCGGCGGCTGCTGGAACTGGAGACGGCGCCCGGGCAGCGGCCCGCGGCCTCCCCGGCGCCCGCCCTGCCGCCCGCGCGGCGCGGCGCGCCCGCGATCGCCGGGCCCGCCCGGCCGGCGGCCCCGGGGTCTCGCGCGGACCCGCCGTCGGGGGCGGCCGGGGAGGGGCCGGCCGCGCCGGCGGTGTTCTCGCCCGAGGGCGCCCGGCTGTACCGGCGGGCCCTGACGGCGCTGGCCCGGCTCGACCCGGAGGCCCCGGGCGGATCGCCGGACCCGGCCGGCGGCGGCCCGGAGGGCGGGGGCGGCACGACCACCGGGGCCGGCCCCGGGACGGCAGAACCGGGGGCCGCGCTTCCCGGGTCCGCCGGGGCGAACGCGTCCGGGAGGGGTACGACGGGCACTTCCGGACCGGAGACCTCCGGAACGGACGCTTCCGGGGCGGACGTTGCCGAGGCGGACGCTTCCGGGGCGGCTGCCGAGGGTGGCGAAACCGGGACCGAGACCGGGGCCGCCCGGCCCGGGGCCTCGGGGTCCGGGGCCTCGGGGTCCGGGGAGTCTCCCGCGGAGGCCGGCGCCACGCCGGCGAGCGGTACCGGAACCCGGCCCGCCGTGCCGCCGTCCGCCGCGCGCCGGCAGCAGCCGTCGCCGGCCCAGCCGCCGGCCGGGCGCTTCGCGGTGCCGGCCGCGGTGGCCGTCGTACCGGCCCCGCCCCTACGGCGCCCGGTGACGGAGGGCGGATTCGACTTCTTCGGCACCCAGAAGGGCGCGCCGAAGGCCGCGCTGGACGCCGTGCAGAACGAGGACCTCGCCGATGTCGTCGGCCCCGAGGCGCTCGCCGTGCACAAGGCCGAGGCGGAGTCCGGCTTCAAGCCCGCCGACGAGCGGTCCCGGGGCGTCGGCCAGGTCATCGACCTGACGGCGCACGACGAGACCGAGCAGATCGACGTCCAGGGACTGCGCAGCGCGGCCTCCTGAGCCGTCGTCGGACCGCGCGCCCGGGCCCGGCTCCCCACGGGGGGAGCCGGGCCCGGGCGCGTGCCGGTCCGGGGCGCCGGTCAGCCGCTGGTCATCCACCGGTCCGGCAGGGCGTCCCCGCGGCCCGTACGGGATCTCTCCGCCTGCTCGTGCAGCAGCCGCGCGGCCTCCGCCGCGTCCCGCAGACGGCCCGTCACGGTCTTGTCGGCACCGGTGTCCACGTGGACGTCGGCGAGCCCCAGGCAGCGCTTCCAGGGCCCCTGGGTGAGCCGGACGCTCTGCACCTTGGCGTGCGGGACCAGCGAGAGCCGGCGGCACAGCAGGCCGCTCCGGGCGGCGAACACCGTGCCGGTGACCGCGAGCCGGTGCCCGCGCCACCACAGCGGCAGGCACCACCGGGCCCGGCGCGGCGGCCGGGAGAGCCCGGCCGGGACCGTCACCCCGGGCAGCACGCGCGCGAGGACCGACTCGGCCGCCGCGCGCGGGGCGACCGGAATCAGCACGGAGTTGTCGGAGCCGGCCACGTCGAGTTCGACCCGCACCCAGTCCCGGCGCCGCCACAGCAGCGGTTCCACGATCCGTACGGTCTGCACCCGGCCGGGCGGCACCGTCTCGTGCGTCCGGTCGAGCAGCCCGTGGTCGATGCGCAGCCCGTCCGGTGACTCGCTCACCGTCCAGTCGAACTCGGTGGCGTACCGGCCCCCGCCCCGCGCCCCGGCCGCGCCGAGCAGGGGCAGGGCGGTGGCCAGGACCGTCCACAGGTTGTGCGTGACGAGCCACAGGACGGCCGGCGCGACCAGCGCGACGCCCAGCGTGCCCCAGGTGGCGCCCGTCAGCGCCAGGGAGCGCGCCAGCTCGCGCGGCGGCACCCGCAGCAGGATGCGCGCCGGCGCCTCGCCGACCTCGCGCGCCGTCTCGGGCGCGAAACCCGCCGCGCGCGCGAGCAGCTCCGCGCGCAGGGCGCGCGCCTCCCGCTCGCCCAGGAAGGCCAGTTCGTCCTTCCTGTCGGCGCCCACCACGTCGATGCGCAGCTTGGCGACGCCGGCCACGCGCGCGAGCAGCGGACGGGAGACGTCCACGGCCTGGACGCGCTCCAGCCGGATGTGCGCGGTGCGCCGGAACAGCAGCCCGGTGCGGATGCGCAGTTCGGTGTCGGTGACGGCGTAGTGCGTGAACCACCAGGACAGGAAGCCGTACAGGCCGGCCGCCGGCACCAGCACCGCGAGCCCCAGCAGGAGCATCGTGTGGGTCAGCCGCGCGAGCTGCTGCTGGGCGCCGTTCGGGTCGTGCACCGCCCAGCCGGCCAGCACCGCGAGCGGCGCCCACGCCCGGCGGAAGGGCGTGACCGGGTGCAGGCGGCGCTCGGTGACGGGCGGGTGCCGCGGTATGCCGCCGTCCTGGTCGCCGGCGCGGCCCGGGGAGGTCACAGGCCCGCCGATCGTGCCTCGCCCAGCTCGGTGAGCCGGTCGCGCAGGCGTTCCGCCTCGGCCGGGTCCAGGCCGGGGATGGTCGCGTCGGTCGCGGCGGCCGCCGTGTGGAGCTGTACGGTGGCCAGCCCGAAGCGCCGCTCCACGGGCCCGGACGTCACCTCCACCAGTTGCATCCGGCCGTACGGCACCACGGTCTCCTCGCGCCACAGGACACCGCGGCTGATCAGCAGGTCGTCGGCGCGCTCGGCGTAGCGCCAGGAGCGCCAGTTGCGTCCCAGCAGCCGCCGGCACCAGAGGGCGGCGGCCGGCGGCAGCAGCGCCCAGGCCGCCCACCACGGCCCCGCGAGCAGCCCCGGCAGCAGCCCGGCGGCCACCGTGAGCAGCGCCGTCCACACCCACAGCAGCAGCCGGCGCATCCGCAGCAGGGCGGGTTCCAGCCCCCGCCACACCGGCTGGTCCGCCCGCGCCCCGGTCTCTTCCCCGCTCCCCGTTTCCATGCGTCCAGCGTACGTAGGGGAAACTGGGGCCATGACTCCTACGACGGAGACCACGGTCGGCATCGGCGGCGCGGCGGAGAGCACCGACATGGTGCTCAACATCGGGCCCCAGCACCCGTCCACGCACGGTGTGCTGCGGCTCAGGCTCGTCCTGGACGGGGAGCGCATCCTGCGCGCGGAACCGGTGATCGGCTATATGCACCGGGGTGCCGAGAAGCTGTTCGAGGCACGCGACTACCGGCAGATCATCGTGCTCGCCAACCGGCACGACTGGCTGTCGGCGTTCTCGAACGAACTGGGCGTGGTCCTCGCCGTGGAGCGGATGCTCGGCATGGAGGTCCCCGAACGGGCGGTGTGGACGCGCACCCTGCTCGCCGAGCTGAACCGGGTGCTGAACCACCTGATGTTCCTCGGCTCCTACCCGCTGGAACTGGGCGGGATCACGCCGGTGTTCTACGCGTTCCGGGAGCGCGAGGTGCTCCAGAACGTCATGGAGGAGGTCTCCGGCGGGCGCATCCACTACATGTTCAACCGGGTCGGCGGCCTCAAGGAGGACCTGCCGGCCGGCTGGGCGGCCCGCGCGCGGGAGGCCGTCGCCGTGGTGCGCTCGCGCATGGACGTCTTCGACGACCTGGTGCTCGGCAACGAGATCTTCCGGGGGCGTACGCGCGGGGTCGGGGCGCTCTCGCCCGAGGCGGTGCACGCCTACGGCGTGAGCGGGCCCATCGCGCGCGCCTCGGGCGTCGACTTCGACCTGCGCCGCGACGAGCCGTACCTGGCCTACGGCGCTCTCCAGGACGTGCTGAAGGTGGTGACCCGCGCCGAGGGCGACTGTCTCGCCCGCTTCGAGGTGCTGCTGGAGCAGACCCACAACGCCCTCGACCTCGCCGACGCCTGCCTGGACCGGCTCGCGGAGCTGCCGCCGGGGCCGATCAACCAGCGGCTGCCGAAGGTGCTGAAGGCGCCCGAGGGGCACACGTACGCGTGGACCGAGAACCCGCTCGGCATCAACGGCTACTACCTGGTCAGCAAGGGCGAGAAGACGCCGTACCGGCTGAAGCTGCGCTCGGCCTCGTACAACAACATCCAGGCGCTGACCGAGCTGCTGCCGGGGACGCTGGTGGCGGACATGGTCGCGATCCTGGGCTCGCTGTTCTTCGTGGTCGGCGACATCGACAAGTAGGCCGCGCGGGGCCGCCACGGCGGGCTCGGGTCTGTTCCGGCGGCCGCGGGGCGGCTACGGGACCGGTTCCAGCGGGTCCGGGACGCCGACCGGCTGGAGCAGCCAGCCGAAGTCGCCGAGGCCGCCCGGTGCCGTGAGTTCGGCGGCCTCGCCGGCGCCGGCCAGGGCGCGCACGTAGGCGGCGGGGTCCGTGGAGGCCAGCGCGAGCGGAGGGCGCGCGCCGGTGAGGCCCAGGGCGTGCAGGGCGGCGCGTTGCGTGAGCAGGCGCGCGGGAGGAAGGTCGCGCGCCGGGGTGCGCGCGGTGCCGGAGGGCGTGTGGGCCGGCGTATCCGCCGGGGCGGAGGCCGCGCGCGGCGCGTCCGGCAGCGGGCCCGGGGCCGCCGCGCACGCGTCGAGCGCGACGTGCGCCGTGAGGTCGCAGGTGCCGTCCGGCACGGGTGCCGTCTCGCGTCCCGCGCGAAAGCCGGTGAGCGTCCCGAACGGCGGGCGGGTGTCCGCGGTGTGCGCGTAGTCCACGGCCACCGCCAGGCCCCGTGCCACCCGGTCCACGGCCGCCGCCCAGGCGCGGTCCCGGGGCAGCCCGATCTCCGCCCGCAGCCCCTCCTCGGCCGGCAGCGGCCACCAGCGCGCGAGCCAGTCGGCCGCCGCGCCCGTCACCGGCTCCCCGAGCCGCTCGGAGCCGTCCGCCGCGACGAGCACCAGCCGGGGCACGCCCGCCGGGTCCACCTCGGCCACGTCCACGGGGACGTTGTCCAGCCACTCGTTGGCGAACAGCAGCCCGGTCACCGCGTCCGGGACCTCGCGCAGCCAGGTGATCCGTCCGTCCAGGCCGGCCGGGCGGTCGGCGATCTCGACGGCGTACGCCCGCGCGCGTGCGGCCACCTCGGCCGGCAGCGCGGCGAGCACCCCGGTGACCAGTTCGCCGCGTCCGGCGCCCAGGTCGACGAAGTCCAGCACCGCGGGCCGCCCGAGCGCCGCGTCCACCCGGCACAGCAGCCGGGCGACGGCCCGCGCGAACAGCGGCGAGGCGTGCACGGAGGTGCGGAAGTGACCGGCCGGGCCCTCCGGGCGCCGGTAGAAGCCGCCCGGCCCGTACAGCGCCGCCTCGGCCGCCGCGCGCCAGCCGCGCGGGCCCGGCCGCCCGCCCGGTCCCTGCGCCGTCGTTGTCTCATCCGTCACCGGGCCAGCGTAGGGGCCCGAACGATCACGGCATCCACCTTAGGGAGTACACGCGCCGGGCGCGGATCGGCCCATCGGTTGACCCCTGCACGCATCCGGTTTCCCTACGCTGGGTTACGTGCAGCGCCTCTATGACTTCCTCCGCCGTCACCCGACCGGGGTCGACGCCTTCTGGGCCGTCGTCCTGTTCGGGATGTCCGGACTGAGCGTGGTCAGTCTCGACGGGGTGCGGGACCACCACGGGACGGTCCCGGCCGGGATGGCCGTGTCCGCCGTCCTGTGCGCCGTCGTGGCGCTGCGCCGCCGTCTGCCGGAACCGATGCTGCTGGTCGCCCTGGTGGCCGGGCTGGCCCAGCTGGTCCTGGACGTCGAGACGACCGTCGCCGACTTCGCCCTGCTGGTGATCACCTACACGGTCGCGGCGGTCGGCGCGCGCTGGTCCTCCCGGCTCGCCCTCGCCGTCAGCCTCTGCGCGGCGGCCGCGGCCCAGATCCGCTGGCCGGCCGAGAACACCGGCTTCCCCGGACAGGCCGCCATAGCGGTCTTCCAGACGGTGCCCTTCGCCCTCGCCTGGGTGCTCGGCGACTCCATGCGCACCCGGCGCGCGTACTTCGCCCAGCTGGAGGAGCGCGCGGCCCGGCTGGAGAAGGAGCGCGAGGCGCAGGCGAAGGTCGCGGTGGCCGCCGAGCGCGCCCGGATCGCGCGCGAGCTGCACGACGTCGTCGCGCACAACGTGTCGGTGATGGTGGTGCAGGCCGACGGCGCCGCCTACGTCATGGACGCCGCGCCCGACCAGGCGAAGACGGCCCTGGAGACCATCTCCTCCACCGGCCGCCAGGCCCTGGCCGAGATGCGCCGCCTGCTGGGCGTGCTGCGCACCGGCGAGCACCAGGAGAGCGGGGAGTACGTCCCGCAGCCCGACGTCGAGCAGATCGACGACCTCGTCGAGCAGTGCCGCACCTCCGGCCTCCCGGTCGACTTCAAGGTGGAGGGCACCCCGCGCCCGCTGCCCAGCGGCGTGGAGCTGACCGCGTACCGGATCGTGCAGGAGGCGCTGACCAACACCCGCAAGCACGGCGGGCCGGGCGCGGGCGCGAGCGTACGGCTGGTCTACTTCGACGACGGACTGGGCCTGCTGGTCGAGGACGACGGCAAGGGCGCCCCGCACGAGCTGTACGAGGAGGGCGGCGCCGACGGGCAGGGCCACGGTCTGATCGGCATGCGCGAGCGCGTCGGCATGGTCGGCGGCACGCTGGACGCCGGACCGCGCCCCGGCGGAGGATTCCGCATCAGCGCCCTGCTGCCGCTCAAGCCGGCGCACTGACCCCGGACCCCGCGCGCCCGCGGGCCTTCGCACCCTGGCGGGCCTTCGCACTCCCGCATGCTTTCGCACCCCCACGGCGCCGGACGCGCCGCCCGAAGACCCCGAAGACCCCGAAGACACGGAAGAGGACCCGATGACGATCCGCGTGATGCTCGTCGACGACCAGGCGCTGCTGCGCACCGGGTTCCGGATGGTGCTCGCCGCCCAGCCGGACATGGAGGTCGTCGCGGAGGCGGGCGACGGTGTGGAGGCCCTCCAGGTGCTGCGGTCCGCCGCCGTCGACGTCATCCTGATGGACGTCCGGATGCCGAAGCTGGACGGTGTGGAGGCCACCCGGCGGATCTGTGCCGAGCCCGACGCGCCGAAGGTGCTCATCCTGACCACGTTCGACCTGGACGAGTACGCCTTCTCCGGGCTGAAGGCCGGTGCCTCCGGCTTCATGCTCAAGGACGTGCCGCCCGGGGATCTGCTGGCCGCGATCCGGGCCGTGCACAGCGGCGACGCGGTCGTCGCGCCCTCCACCACCCGGCGCCTGCTGGACCGCTTCGCGCCGATGCTGCCCTCCGCCGGCGGGGAGCCCCGGCACAAGGAGCTGCAACGGCTCACGGAACGCGAGCGCGAGGTCATGGTGCTGGTCGCGCAGGGCCTGTCCAACGGCGAGATCGCGGCCCGGCTGGTGCTGAGCGAGGCGACGGTGAAGACCCACGTGGGCCGCATCCTGACCAAGCTGGGCCTCAGGGACCGGGTGCAGGTGGTCGTGCTGGCGTACGAGACGGGGCTGGTCCGGGCGGGCGGCCACGGCTGACGCCGGCAGGGACGCCGGCCCGGGACCGGCGGCTCAGCGCAGGACACCCTCGATGAAGTCGCTGCCGAGCCGGGCCACCGCGGCCAGGTCCAGCTGGTGCTGCACGTACCGGCCGCGCCGGCAGCCGGTGATCAGGCCCGCCTTCTTCAGCACGGTCAGGTGCCGGGATATCTCGGGCGCGGTCATGCCGTGGGCGTCGGCCAGTTCGCTGGTGGTGTGCGGGGCGCGCGCGAGGTGCCGGCACAGCCGCATCCGCACCGGGTGCGCCAGCGCCTCCATCCGGCGGGTGAGCTGTTCCACGGAGGGGGCCTGCGGGCGGGAGCCGCTCGCGGGATAGGTGATCGAGGGCTGCCAGCCGTACCGGTGCAGGACCATCAGGTGCGGCCAGCCGAGGCTGGTCGGCACCAGCACCAGGCCGCCGTCCCCGGTGACGGCGCGGCCCACCAGCAGCTTGTCGATGGTGATCAGCGCGGACTCCTCGTCCAGCGAGACGGCCCCGGACAGGGACGCGAGGGCCTCGCCGAGGCCCTTGCGGCGCAGCAGCTCGGTCTTGTGCCGGGCGTCCGCGGCCAGTTGCGGCTGGACGCGGGCCCAGGTGTCGGCGAAGAAGGCGTCGTCGCAGTCGAGCAGCAGCTGCCGGAACCAGGCGCGGACGGCCGGCGGTTCCGTCAGCAGCCGGCGCGTGAACCGCTCCTGCACGGCACCGCGCGCGGCGGCCAGCTCCAGGGAGCGCCGGCGCAGCTCCGGGTCGTCCAGCGGGCCGGGCTCGCGCACGTCGTAGCGCAACTGGCAGGTGAACTCCAGGGCCGCGTTCACGAACTGCTCGTCCGTCAGCTTGTCGAGCTGGTCGAGTTCCTCGGCGAGCGTGGCCCCGGGCAGCGCGCGTCCGCCCGGAAGGCCGGCGAACGGGGCGAAGACGTCCGAGAACGTCGTCCGCCACAGGAAGTCCGCCTCGCACAGCCGGTCGGCCAGACAGGGGTCCAGCCGGGAGGAGACGGCGGTGGCCCAGCCCCGCAGCTCCGGGTGGTGGCCGGGCTCGCTCAGCGCGTGCAGTGCCATCCCCAGCTCCGCCAGCGGAGAGGGCATGACGTGCACCCGCTCCAAGGGCAGCCCGGTGATGTCGATCGTCACGCTCATGCGTCCATCCTGCACCCGCCCGCCGACAACGCCCGCGCCGATTGACGCCGGCCGTCAATCGACGGGACATCCCGGCGGCGCGGCAGCAGGCTGTGGGCACCGGGGCAGCCGCGGAGCCCGGTCCGGCACCGAGCGGCCGGTGACCGGTCCACGTCCCGAGAAGTCCGAGAACCCGAGAAGGCGATCCGCCATGAGCATCACCCAGCAGTACCTCCTCGACAGCTACCGCGCCCGGCTGCACGGCGAGCCCGAGCCGCCCGCGCCGGGCCGCCACGACCTGGACGCGCTGCGGGAAGCACGGGAGTACCGCCGCTTTGACGCGGTCGTCGCCGGGCGCCCGGCGCACGGACGGCTGCGGTACGCCCTGCGCCGGTGGCTGCGGCCACGGGCACTGTGACGGCCCTACGGCGCTGTGAGCGCGCGCGGCACTGTGACGGCCCTACGGCCCTACGGCGCTGTGAGCGCGCGCGGTGCTGTGCGGGCCTGTGCGCCGTGATGTCCGCGGCGCTGCTGTGGGGGCTCGTGCGCCGTGACCGCCCGCGCGCGCCGTGAGGGTCCGCGCGGGCGGTACGCCGTCCGCGCCGGTTACGCGCCGGGCAGCCGGCGCGCGAAGTCGGCGACGGCCGCCCGTACGTCGTCCGCCGTCCACTCCAGGCCGGGCGAGCGCACCGAGACCTCGGTGCGGGCCAGCCCCGGCCCGCCCGCGTCCCAGTGGTCGGCGAAGAGGAACACGCCCGTCTCCTCGGCCTGCCGTACGGACGCCTCCAGCAGGACGCCCGGGTCGTACGGCAGCCACACCTGGAACTCGTGGGTGTGCGGCTCGTCGGGGTGCACCCGGGCCCACGGCACGCCGGCCGCGGCGAAGCCCTCGCGCAGCGCGGCGGCGACCACGCGCGCGTGCCGCACGTACTGCGGCAGCCGGGGCAGTTCGCGCTCCAGTCCGACGAGCGCGGACAGCGCGGTGGGGAACTGCTGGAAGACCATGCCGCCGTACCGGTGCCGCCAGGTCTTCGCCTCCTCCACCAGCGTCTTCGGGCCGGCCAGCGCGGCACCGCCGAAGCCGTCGAGGGACTTGTAGAACGACACGTAGACGCTGTCCGCGAGGCCGGCGATCTCCGCCAGCGGCCGGCCGAGGTGGACCGTGGACTCCCACAGGCGCGCGCCGTCGAAGTGCACCACCGCGTCACGCTCCCGCGCGGCCGCCACCACCTCGGTCAGCTCCTCCCAGGAGGGCAGCACGAAACCGGCGTCCCGCAGGGGCAGCTCCAGCATCAGCGCCCCGAAGGGCTCCTCGAAGTCCCGTATATCGGCCGCCGTGGGCAGCCGGGGCTCACTGGTCACGCGCACCGGACGCAACCCGCTGACCTCGCTGAACGCATGCCGTTCGTGCACCTCCGGATGGCTCAGGGCGTGCAGGGCCACCGTGCGGTCGCCGGTGCGGCCCGCCCAGCAGCGCAGCGCCACCTGCTGGGCCATGGTGCCGGTCGGGAAGAACGCGGCGGCCTCCGTGCCGAGCAGCTCCGCGACCCGCTTCTCCAGGTCCGCCACGATCCCGTCGCCGTACAGGTCCGTGTTCCGGTCCAGGTCGTACACCTCGGGCGCCGCCTCCTGGAGGTCCGCCAGGCGCTCCCGGATCGTGCGCCGGAAACCCGGGCGCCCCAGCACGCGCTCGGCCCGCGCGAAGGCGGCCCGGCGCCTCGCCCGCAGCCGCTCCTCGGCGGACTGCTCCGGAGGCTCGGCACCCGGCTGCCCCGCGCCCGCGCGCGCGGCGTCCGCGCGCTCCCTGCCCGGATGCTCGATGCCGGTTTGCTCCGCGTCCGCGCGCTCCGCCCCCGGCTGCTCCGCGTCCGCGCGCGCCGTGTCCGGCTGCTCCGCGTCCGCGCGCGCCGTGTCCGGCTGCCCGGTGCCCGCATGAGGAGCATCCTGCTGTTGTGGTCCCGCCGCGTCAGTCATGTGCGGATCATGCCGCGCGGCCCTGCGTGCGAGCAGCCGGATTTCCGTGGCGGAGCCCTGCCTGTGGACGACCGGCCGCCGCCCCACCCGATAGCGTTAACATGACGAGAAATCGTCCGGTACCCAGAGCGGACTGGAACGGGAAGGCCGCCGTCGCGTGAGTACAGTCCACCAGCCAGACCTCAAGGACCGCCCCGCGCGGCTCACCGTCGGTGTCGTCGGCGCCGGCCGCGTGGGCCCCGCGCTGGCCGCGTCCCTCCAGCTCGCCGGGCACCGCCCGGTGGCCGTCTCCGGAGTCTCCGACGCCTCCCGCAGGCGTGCCGAGAGGCTGCTCCCGGGCGTCCCGCTGGTGCCGCCCGCCGAGGTGCTCCAGCGCGCCGACCTGGTGCTGCTGACCGTCCCCGACGACGCCCTGCCCGGCCTGGTCGCCGGGCTCGCCGAGACCGGCGCGGTCCGGCCGGGCCAGCTCCTGGTGCACACCTCCGGCCGGTACGGCGTGGCGGTCCTCGACCCGGCCCTGCGCGCGGGCGCGCTGCCGCTGGCCCTGCATCCGGCGATGACCTTCACCGGCACGCCCGTGGACGTCCAGCGCCTCGCGGGCTGCTCGTTCGGCGTCACCGCGCCCGGGGAGCTGCGGCTGGCCGCCGAGGCCCTGGTGATCGAGATGGGCGGCGAACCGGAGTGGATCAGCGAGGAGAACCGCCCGCTGTACCACGCGGCCCTCGCGCTCGGCGCGAACCACCTGGTCACGCTGGTCGCGCAGGCGATGGAACTGCTGCGCACGGCCGGCGTGGGGGCGCCCGACCGGATGCTCGGCCCGCTGCTCGGCGCCGCCCTGGACAACGCGCTGCGCTCCGGTGACGCCGCGCTGACCGGCCCGGTCGCGCGCGGGGACGCCGGCACGGTCGCCGCGCACGTCGCCGAGTTGCGTGCGCACGCTCCGCAGACCGTGGCGGGCTATCTGGCGATGGCCCGCGCGACCGCCGACCGCGCGCTCGCGTCCGGCCTGCTCAAGCCGGAACTGGCGGAGGACCTTCTCGGGGTACTCGCCGACGGAGGCCGGACGAGCCCCGCAGGCGGCACCGGCCGCACCGACCGTCCGCACGGCACGACCGGCGCTGACGGCTCGAACCGCACCGACGACACCACCGGCACCGACGACACTGACGACACCGACGGTCCGACCGGCACCGAGGGGAACGACCGATGACCACCGCCCTGCTGAGCACCGCCGGGGAGCTGCACGCGCGCGTGCGCCGCGGCCGCCGCGCCGTCGTGATGACCATGGGTGCCCTGCACGAGGGCCACGCCACCCTCGTCCGCTCCGCGCGCCGGATCGCCGGCCCGGACGGCGAGGTCGTCGTCACGGTCTTCGTCAACCCGCTCCAGTTCGGCGCCGGCGAGGACCTGGACCGCTACCCGCGCACCCTGGACGCCGACGTGAAGCTGGCCGGGCAGGCGGGCGCGGACGCCGTGTTCGCGCCCTCCGTGGACGAGGTGTACCCGGGCGGCGAACCCCAGGTACGCGTCTGCGCGGGACCCATGGGCGAACGCCTGGAGGGCGCCTCGCGGCCCGGCCACTTCGACGGCATGCTCACCGTCGTCGCCAAGCTGCTGCACCTCACCCGCCCCGACGTCGCCCTGTTCGGGCAGAAGGACGCCCAGCAGCTGGCCCTGATCCGGCGCATGGTGCGGGACCTGAACTTCGGCGTCGAGATCGTCGCCGTACCGACCGTGCGCGAGGAGGACGGGCTCGCGCTGTCCAGCCGCAACCGCTACCTGTCGCCCGTGGAGCGCCGTACCGCGCTCGCGCTGTCCCGGGCGCTGTTCGCCGGCCGGGACCGGCACGCGGCCCAGGAGGCGCTGCGCGCGCGGGCCCGGGAAGTGCCCTCCACGCACGCGCGGGCGGAGGCGCTGAGCGCCATAGGCGAGTCCCGCGCGGCGGCCGACGCGCACGCGGTGGCCACCGCCGCGCCCGGCGCCCCGGCGGCCGTGCGCGCCGCCGCCCGCCAGGTCCTGGACGAGGCCGCCCGCCTCGACCCGCCGCTGCGGCTGGACTACCTGGCACTGGTCGACCCCGCCGACTTCACCGAGATCGGCGACGACTTCACCGGTGAGGCCGTGCTCGCCGTCGCCGCCCGGGTCGGCACGACCCGGCTGATCGACAACCTCCCGCTCACCTTCGGAACCCTCGGAGCCGCCTCGTGACCAGCACAGGCATACGACTGCACGCGCCCGCTCCCGGCTGGGCCATCGCCGCGGACGTGGTCGTCGTCGGTTCCGGCGTGGCCGGGCTGACCGCGGCCCTGCGCTGCGAGGCCGCCGGCCTCACCACCGTGGTCGTCACCAAGGCCCGGCTGGACGACGGCTCCACGCGCTGGGCGCAGGGCGGCATCGCCGCCGCCCTGGGCGAGGGCGACACGCCCGAGCAGCACCTCGAGGACACCCTCGTGGCCGGCGCGGGCCTGTGCGACGAGGAGGCCGTGCGCATCCTCGTCACCGAAGGCCCCGACGCGGTACGGCGGCTCATCGACACCGGCGCGCACTTCGACGAGTCCTCCGAAGGCGGCCTGGAACTCACCCGCGAGGGCGGCCACCACCGCCGCCGCATCGCGCACGCCGGCGGGGACGCGACCGGCGCGGAGATCTCCCGGGCGCTCGTCGAGGCGGTCCGCGCGCGCGGGCTGCGCACCATCGAGAACGCGCTGGTGCTGGACCTGCTGACGGACGCCGAGGGCCGTACGGCCGGGGTGACCCTGCATGTGATGGGCGAGGGCCAGCACGACGGCGTGGGCGCCGTGCACGCGCCCGCGGTGGTGCTGGCGACCGGCGGCATGGGCCAGGTGTTCTCCGCGACCACCAACCCGTCGGTGTCCACCGGCGACGGCGTGGCGCTGGCGCTGCGCGCGGGCGCCGAGGTCTCCGACCTGGAGTTCGTGCAGTTCCACCCGACCGTGCTGTTCCTCGGCGCGGACGCCGAGGGCCAGCAGCCGCTGGTCTCCGAGGCGGTGCGCGGCGAGGGCGCCCACCTGGTCGACGGCGACGGCGTGCGCTTCATGGTGGGCCAGCACGAACTGGCCGAGCTGGCGCCCCGGGACATCGTCGCCAAGGGCATCCTGCGGCGGATGCTGGCGCAGGGCGCCGAGCACATGTACCTGGACGCGCGGCACTTCGGCGCCGACATGTGGGAACACCGCTTCCCGACCATCCTGGCCGCCTGCCGGGCCCACGGCATCGACCCGGTCACCGAGCCGATCCCGATCGCCCCGGCCGCCCACTACGCCTCCGGAGGCGTCCGCACCGACGCCCACGGCCGGACCACCGTGCCCGGCCTGTACGCGTGCGGCGAGGTGGCGTGCACCGGCGTGCACGGCGCCAACCGGCTCGCCTCCAACTCCCTGCTCGAAGGGCTCGTGTACGCCGAGCGGATCGCCGCCGACATCGCCGCCGCGCGCGCGGCGGGCGGCCTGCCCGCGCGCGTGCCCGCCCCGGTGCCGTACCCGGACCGGCCCGTCCACCCGCTGCTCGCCCCGGAGAGCCGCTTCGCCATCCAGCGGATCATGGCCGAGGGCGCGGGCGTGCTGCGCTCGGCGGAGTCCCTCGCCGGGGCCGCCGACCGGCTCCAGCGGCTGCACACCGACGCCCGGGACGCGCTGGAGGAGAACGGCAAGACCGCCGAGCCCGGCGTGGACACCTGGGAGGCGACGAACCTGCTCTTCGTCGCCCGGGTGCTGGTCGCCGCCGCCCGGCTGCGCGAGGAGACCCGCGGCTGCCACTGGCGCGAGGACCGCGCCGAGCGCGACGACACCCACTGGCGGCGCCACATCGTCGTACGGCTCAAGCCCGACCGGTCGCTGGCCGTACGCACCACGGACACCGCAGACTTCCCCCCGACCCGGCCAACCCCGCGCCCCCAGGAGCAGTGACGACGTGAGCACCGACGACCTTCCCCTCGCCCCGACCGGCGGCTGCGGCGACGGCTGCGCCTGCGGCGCCGAGGGCGACGAGGAGTACCTGGAGTGCGGGCTCGACCCCGCGCTCGCCGAGCTGCTGGCCGCCGCCGGACTCGACCCCGTGGAGGTCGAGGACATCGCCAACGTCGCCATCCAGGAGGACCTGGCCGGCGGCGTGGACGTGACGACGGTCTCCACCATCGCCGAGGACGCCGTCGCCACCGGCGACTTCACCGCGCGGGAGGCGGGCGTCGTGGCCGGCCTCCGGGTCGCCGAGGCCGTGCTCTCCGTGGTCTGCACGGACGAGTTCGAGGTCGAGCGGCACGTGGAGGACGGCGACCGGATCGAGGCCGGGCAGAAGCTGCTGTCGGTCACCACGCGCACCCGTGATCTGCTCACCGCCGAGCGCAGCGCGCTGAACATCCTGTGCCGGCTGTCCGGCATCGCGACCGCCACGCGCGCGTGGGCGGACGCGCTGGAGGGCACCAAGGCGCGCGTGCGGGACACCCGCAAGACGACCCCGGGCCTGCGCTCGCTGGAGAAGTTCGCCGTCCGCTGCGGCGGCGGCGTCAACCACCGCATGTCGCTGTCCGACGCGGCCCTGGTGAAGGACAACCACGTGGTCGCCGCCGGCGGCGTCGCGCAGGCGTTCACCGCCGTACGGGAGGCCTTCCCGGACGTGCCGATCGAGGTCGAGGTCGACACCATGCACCAGCTCCGCGAGGTCGTGGACGCGGGCGCCGACCTGATCCTGCTGGACAACTTCACGCCCGGCGAGTGCGAGGAGGCCGTCGGCATCGTCGGCGGCCGGGCCCTGCTGGAGGCGTCCGGGCGGCTGACCCTCGCCGACGCGCACGCGTACGCCGGCACGGGCGTGGACTTCCTGGCCGTCGGCGCGCTCACCCACTCCTCGCCGATCCTGGACATCGGCCTGGATCTGCGCGAGGCGGAGTAACGGCCATGCTGCTCACCATCGACGTCGGCAACACGCACACCGTCCTCGGCCTGTTCGACGGCGAGGACATCGTCGAGCACTGGCGCATCTCCACGGACGCGCGCCGCACGGCGGACGAGCTGGCGGTGCTGCTCAAGGGCCTGATGGGCATGCACCCGCTGCTCGGCGAGGAGCTGGGCGACGGCATCGACGGCATCGCGATCTGCGCGACCGTCCCGTCGGTGCTGCACGAACTGCGCGAGGTCACCCGCCGGTACTACGGCGACGTGCCCGCCGTGCTGGTCGAGCCGGGCGTGAAGACGGGCGTGCCGATCCAGTTCGACAACCCCAAGGAGATCGGCGCCGACCGCATCATCAACGCGGTCGCGGCGAACGAGCTGTACGGCGGCCCGGCGATCGTGGTCGACTTCGGTACGGCGACGACGTTCGACGCGGTCTCCGCGCGCGGGGAGTACGTCGGCGGTGTCATCGCCCCGGGCATCGAGATCTCGGTGGAGGCCCTCGGCGTCAAGGCCGCCCAGCTACGGAAGATCGAGGTGGCCCGGCCGCGCAGCGTGATCGGCAAGAACACGGTCGAGGCCATGCAGGCGGGCATCGTGTACGGGTTCGCCGGCCAGGTCGACGGGGTGGTCGAGCGGATGGCCCGGGAGCTGGCCGACGACCCCGACGACGTGACGGTGATCGCCACGGGCGGGCTCGCGCCGATGGTGCTGGGCGAGGCCTCGGTGATCGACGAGCACCAGCCGTGGCTGACGCTGATCGGGCTGCGCCTGGTGTACGAGCGGAACGTGTCGCGGCTGTGACGGACGGCCGGTGCCCGGCGGGCGCCGGCCGCTTCCGGCGGCGCGTGCCCGGTCACCCGCGCGGGGTGGCCCCGGACGAGGGAACCGGCGCACGACACGCGCCGAAAAAACGTCCTGGATCGTCACTTTTGTCCGATTAGCGATAGCGTCGCCGCATGCCCACGCCATACGGATCCCGCGGCGGCATGGCGTTCGGCGCGGAGGAGCTGCGTGTGCTCCGCCGCGCCCTCGCCCTCGCCCTCCACCCCGGCCACGCCTCCGCCGCGGACGTGCAGGACTGTCTGCGGCTCGCCGAGTCGCTCGACGAGGCGGTGTGCGAGGGGGCCAGACTGCGCGCCTTCCTGGTGGCCGACCTGGGCCGCTACCGGGCCGCTCTGCCGGGCACCGCCGCCGGGTACCTGACGCTGCTGGAGGAGGCCCTCGGGGCGGGGCACCGGCCGGTGCCGGACGACCTCGCCGCGCTCCGGGCGCTGCGCGGGAACCCCGTGGCGGCGGCGCTGCTGGACCGCTGCCGGGCGCTGGCCGAGCAGGACGTACGGGCACGGTTCGGGCAGGGCGCCCGCAAGGTGCCGGCGCCCGCCGTGCCGCCCGCGCGGACGCGCCTGCTGGCCCTTCCCGGCGGCGCGGGGGACCCGGGGGTCCGCCAGGACGACGGGGCGCCGCAGGAGCCCGTACAGCCCGCCCAGGAGCCCGCGCGGAAGCCGTCGCCCGGCCCGGCGGAACGGCCCGTGCCGGACCCGGCCGCCCCGAAGCGGCCCATCCCCACACCGGGAGAGGTCTTCCCCCGCCGCAAACCGTCCCCACCCACAGAACGATCCCCCCACCAACTGACCGCAGTCTGACCCACCGCCCCCCGGCCGACGCCGCGTGCCGCACCCACCTCCCGACCCGACCCCGCCTCACGCCCTGCGCCGCCGCGCGGGCGTGCGGGCGGTCCCGCCGGGTGGCCACAGGGCTGGCCCCGCCCCCGGCAACCCCGTCCTGCCGCCTGCGCCGCCGCGCGGGCGTGCGGCCGGTCCCGCCGGGTGTCGCGGGTCGGGCCCACCCTCCCGGCCGGCCCCGTCCCGTGACCTGCGCCGCCGCGCGGGCGTGCGGCCGGTCCCGCCGGGTGTCGCGGGCCGGGCCCGTCCCGTGACCTGCGCCGCCGCGCGGGCCTGTGGCCGGACCCACCGGGCCGACTGTGGGCTGGGTCCACCGTTCGGCCTGGTCCCGTCTAGCGCCCTGCGCGGGCGTGCGGCCGGCCCTGCCGGGTCACTGCGAGCCTGCCTCGCCCTCGGCCGGACTCGGGCCGGTCCCACGGTCCGCGCCGACGCACGGCCGGGCTCGCCGGGTGGCTGTGGGCCGGCTCCGGCCCTCGGCCGTCCCGTCTTGCGGCCTGCGCCACCGTGCCACTGCGCGGCCGGGCTCCCGGGTGGCCGGTCCGGACCCGGACCCGGGAGCGCGAGCCCGTCCTGTCGTCCGCAACCGTCGTGCGGGCGCGTGGTCGGCCCGCCCGGGGCGTCCTCCCTTCGGCTGGTTCCATCGCCTCCTGCCCGTGCCGGCGCGCGGCTGAGCTGCCTGCGGACTGGCTTCGCCCTTCGAGCCGGTTCCGTCTCGGGGTCTGCACCGCTAGGGGCCGCGGGCCCGCCTGCCTAGGCAGTCTCGTTTGGATCAGTCGGTCGTTGGTCCGGGTGTGCCGTTGACTGACGCGCAGTGGGCGCGGATCGAGCCGTTACTCCCGGACCGG